>NZ_CP009755.1:3130727-3443800 GCF_000772085.1 Curtobacterium sp. MR_MD2014
GGTCGACACGTACACCGCGCCGGGGTCGTCGGCCGTGACGGTGACGCCCTCGGCGTCGGGCGTCCCGGTGCCGTCGGCGTACCGCAGGTCGACGCCCGCGGTGTTCGTCGGCGCCCAGCCGCCCCGGCCGTCCGGGACGAGGTGGTACAGCAGCCCGTCCCCGTTCTGCACGGCCCAGAGCTGCCCGTCCTGCGAGGAGGCGGAGGACGTCCAGTCGAGGCCGCTCAGGTCACCGGTGAAGGTGTCCTCGGCGTCCAGGACGGTCTCGTCCGGGCCGCCGGGCCACGCCTCGGCGGTGACGACGCCGGCGAAGCGGTTCGTCGAGCCCTTCGTCGGCTCGGCCGTCTCGGCGAACGCGCCGGTGCCGTCGGGGTTCCGGCCGTACGTGGTCGCGGCGTGCGCGGTCCACGAGTACTCGTCGACCAGGACGCCGCGGGCGTCCGAGAGCCGCACACGGTCGGCCTTCCCGAGCCCGAAGCCGAACCCGGCCCCGGCCCCGGTCCCGGTCCCGGTCTCGGCCCCGGCCCCAGGAGCGGTATCGGCGTCCGCACCGGCCTGCGCCTCGTCGAGCACGGTGAACCCGCCCGGCGCGACGGTGGTGCCGGCGGGGACCGTCCAGGCGTGGTCGTCCTCGCCGTCCCGCAGCACGTACCCGCCGAGGTCGACCGTGGTCGTCCCGACGTTCGTCAGCTCCACCCAGTCACCCGGGGTGCCGCCCTGCGACTCGACCTCGTTGATGCGGACGGGCGACGAGCAGTCGTTCGGTCCGCCCTTCGTCGACGCGGTCGTGTCCACGAGCGTGCCGGAGCCGTCCGGGCAGCTGCCGTACGTCACGGCGGCGTGCGTCGTCCACGCGTACCGCAGCGTCAGCGTGCCGGAGGCGTCGTACAGCCGCACCGAGTCGGCACCGCCGAGCCCGAAGTCGAAGCCCGACCGGGTGGTGGTCTCCTGGTCGACGACGAGGTACCCGCCGGCGGCGATCGTCGAGCCCTGCGGCAGCGTGTACGCCGTGTGCGACGAGTCGGAGTCGAGGAAGCGCCAGCCGCTCAGGTCGATCGCGGCGGACGAGGTGTTCACCAGCTCGACCCAGTCGGTGTCGTCGGCGTTCGACTCCACCTCGTTGATCGCGAGCCCGGCGGCGGGGCCGGTGGTGACGCGGGCGCCGACGGTCGGGTCGTCGTCACCGACCGCGGCGACGGCGGGGGTCGCGGTCAGCACGCCGGCGGCGAGGGCGATGCCCGTCGCGAGGCCGGCACCGAGCCGCAGGGCGGGGGTGTGCATGCAGGATCCTTCTCGGGGAGGTCAGGGGGACCTGCACGACTGTTCAGCATCCCGGCGTCCGGCCGGTGGCTGCCGGGTGAACGACCGGTGCCGCGTCCTCCCAGCAGGCGTCAGGAGGATGGGAGCGACCACGCGAGCGCGTTCGGTCGGAGAGGGAACCGTGACGGACGACACCAGCAACACCGCACTGCAGTCGATGATCGAGCGTGCCGGGCAGATCACCGCCGAGGAGGCCGAGGCGCTCGACGTCGTCTGGAAGGCCGACGAGCAGATCGTGGTGCCGGAGGCGAGCGCCTCGCTCGCGATCCAGGGCGGCGCCGACGGCCGGATGGTGACGAACGCCGACCTGCTGGCCGCGTGGAAGCACGCACTCGACGCCGCCGGCGAGGCCGGTCGCGTCGACGAGATCGAGGCGGCGCAGGAGGCCGGCAAGGCCGTCAAGCACGGCGGTGCACACCTCCGCGACCGCGCCGGGGCCGAGGAAGCGGTCCGCTCGGCGGTCCTCGCCACCGGCGTCCGCGACCTCCTGACGGACGAGGAGTACGACACGCTCACGGCGGCGTGGCGGAGGGTGTTCGGCGCGGCCTGACGGCCCATCGTCGGACGGGAGGCGCGGGGCGGACCGTCACCGTGCCTCCCGGTCGACGGACGACCGGACGGGAGGCGCGGGGCGGGCCCGACCGGGGCCTCCCGTCCGGCACGCGGTCACCGGCGGGTCGTCGGCCAGCCGCTCCTGTCGACCCGCGTCGACGGGTCAGCGGCGGATGAGCAGCGCGCTCGCGCGCGGTGACAGCGCCGCGTCGAGCACGAGGCACGCGGCGCCGACGGCCGCCACGTCCGCACCCCGCCCGCTGTCCACGACCGCGATCGGGTGCTTCGGGACGAGCAGCGGCGACCCCGTGATCGCGGCCCGCGCCGCCGGCAGGGCGACCGGGGCGATGCGCGACCAGAACGGTCCACCGAAGACCACGCGGTCGACGTCGAGCAGGTTGACGATGACCACGACGGCCCGGCCCATGACGGTCCCGGCGTCGGCCGCGAGTCCCGAGGCGACCTCGTCGCCGGACGCGATCGCCTCGCCGAGGGAGTCCCAGGCCCGCTGCACGGCGGTGACGTCGTCCGCCCGAGCAGCGCCGGGCAGCCGGAGCCCGCGGTCCCGCGCGACCTCGACCAGCCGTGCCGGGGCGACCGCGGCCCCGACCTCACCCCGCGGACCGGAGCCGTCGGGGGTCCCCGCGAGCGCCCCCTGGTCGACCATGATGTGCCCGGCGTCGCCCGCGTTCGAGCCGGTACCGCGGACGGGTTCGTGGTCGACGACGAGCCCGACGCCGAAGCCCGTCCCGAAGTAGACGAAGGCGAAGTTCCGCGCCGAGGACTCCCCCGCCAGGAACATCTCGCCGACGACCGCCGCGGTGACGTCCTTCTCGAGCAGCACCGGGAAGCCGGTCGCCTCGGCGAGCGCGTCGCGCAGCGGCACGTCCCGCCAGCGGGGCAGGAACGGCGGGTCGAGCACGACGCCGGCGTCGACGTCGATCGGCCCGGGGCTCGCGATGCCGACGCCGAGCACGCTCTCCGCCGCGACACCGGCGTCCGCGACGAGGCCGTCGACGGCGGTCGCGATGGTCCGGACGACCTCGGCGGGGTCGTCCGCGGAGGGCGTCGACGTGGTGGTCTCGGCGACCACGCTGCCGGCGAGGTCGAGGAGCACGTACGTCACGACCGCGGGGTCGACGTGCACACCGACCGCGTACCGGCTCGTCGCCTCGAGCCGCAGGATCGTCCGGGGCTTCCCACGGCCGGCGACCACGGTGCCGGACTCGACGATCATGCCGGCCTCGATCAGGAAGCGCGTGACGTTCGACACCGTCTGGGCGCTCAGGCCCGTGCTCGCGGCGAGCTCCACACGGCTCAGCCCGTCGGGCGAGCGGCGGACGGCATCGAGCACGACGGTGCGGTTGAAGCCGCCGATCGACGGCAGGTTCGCCCCGCGCCGATGCTCCGCCATGCCGCGACCCTACCGCCGCCCGTGCGCACGCAACGGTGCTGCAACGCTTCGCACGTCGTCCTGGCACCCGGACGGGGTGCACCGCTACCCTGAGCGGCATGACGGACCTCCGCCTCGAAGCCCTCTCCGCGTCGACCGCCGCCGCGGCCAACTCGCTGACGCTCAAGCCCGGGCAGGAGCAGTTCGTCCAGCCGACGACGTACGGCGTCGCCGAGTCCGACGTGAAGCCGAGCTCGGCGTGGACCCGCGTGGTGCTCGACGGGGACCGCGTGGTCGGGATGATCATCGGCACCTTCGACGAGGACAACAACGAGGAAGAGCTCCGCAGCGCGATCTGGCGCGTCAACGTCGCCGCCGACGCGCAGGGCCGCGGTGTCGGCCGCTTCGCGGTGCACGGTCTCGCGGACGAGGCCCGGAGCCGCGGGTTCGAGCGGCTCACGGTCGTGTACGAGCCGGGCGGCCACGGCGGCCCCGAGGCGTTCTTCCGCGCCCTCGGGTTCGAGGTCGTGCGTGAGACGCAGTACGGCGACCACTACGCCGTCCTCGCGCTCTGACCGGGCGTGGACGGAGCCGAGTCCGGACCCGAGCCGGACTCCGGGGCCGAGCCGGACTTCGGGGCCGCGGTCGCCGAGGTGGTCCGGCTGATCCCGGCTGGGCACGTCATGACGTACGGCGACGTCGCCGCCGTCCTCGGGTCGCGGGCCGCTCGCGCCGTCGGCACGGTGATGGCCCGCGAGGGTGCCGATCTGCCGTGGTGGCGCGTGGTGCGCGCCGGCGGACTGCCGCCCGTCCGGCACGAGGCGCGGGCCCTCGAGCACTACCGTGCCGAGGGCACGCCGCTCGTTGAGCGGTCGTCGGCTGCGTCGGGCTCGTCGGCCTGGAGGATCGACGTGCGTCGTGCGCGCTGGTCACCCGCCACGGACGCCGACGACCCGTTCTGAGCGCTCAGTCGAAGCGCGAGCCCTTCGGGTTCGGCGGCAGCAGGAACATCACCAGCAGCACGAGCGAGCCGATGCCGACGACCACGTGCAGGAACTGCCAGAAGCCGGACAGGTTCGCGTCGTGCAGCCGACGGGCACCGAGGGCGAGCGACCCGATCAGTGTGGCCAGGCCCCAGAGCACGAACAGGTACGAGCCGACCGGGTTCTCGAGCACCGGGGTCCCGGGCGTGAACACCTGCGGGACGAGCTGGAGCACGAGCCCGATCACGAACGACGTCAGCCACCACCACCAGGCCTCGGAGCGGGAGGCCCGTCCGGTGAACACGGTGTACTTCCGCCAGAACCGTCGGACCGCCTCGGCGAAGGGTGCCCCGTAGAAGGGGTCGCGCAGGGCGACGCCGCCGGGCTGCACGCTGTCGTTGCTCATGGAGTCAGCAAACCACGTGCAGCCCGGTCCGTCAGACGAGCGAGTCCCGCCAGGCGGCGTGCAGCTGGGCGAACCGCCCGGTCCCCGCGATCAGGTCGTCCGGCGTGCCGTCCTCGACGATCCGCCCGTACTCCATCACGAGCACCCGGTGGGCGATCGCGACGGTCGACAGGCGGTGCGCGATGATCACGGCGGTGCGGTCCGCGAGCAGGGTCTCGAGGCCCTCCTGCACGAGCCGCTCGGACGGGATGTCCAGCGACGCCGTGGCCTCGTCGAGGATGAGCACCTTCGGGTCGGCGATGAACGCCCGGGCGAACGACAGGAGCTGCCGCTGCCCGGCCGACACCCGGCCACCGCGCTTGTTCACGTCGGTGTCGTACCCGTCGGGCAGGGCCTCGATGAACGCGTCCGCCCCGACCGCCTTCGCCGCGCGCACGATCTCGTCCCGCGTCGCCCCGGGCTTGCCGAGCGCGATGTTGTCCGCGACGGAGCCGGAGAACAGGTACGCCTCCTGCGTGACCATGACGATCGCGCGGCGCATGTCCTTCGGGTCGATGTCCCGCAGGTCCACGCCGTCGAGCCGCACGGAACCCTTCGACGGGTCGTAGAACCGCGCCATGAGCTTCGCGAGCGTCGACTTCCCGGCACCGGTCGACCCGACGAGCGCGATGGTCTGCCCCGCCGGGATGTGCAGGTCGAACTCGGGGAGCACGACCTTCTCCGCGTTGTACGCGAACTCGACGTCGTCGAAGTCCATCGCGCCGGTGGCGTCCGGCAGCCGCACGGGCTTCGCGGGGTCGGGCACCGACGGGCGTTCCTCGAGGACGCCGGAGATCTTCTCCATCGCCGCCGAGGCCGACTGGTACCCGTTGTAGAACATCGCGAGTTCCTGGGCCGGGTCGAAGAACCGCTTGGCGTACAGCGCGACCGCGAGCAGCGCGCCGACCTCGAGCGAGCCCCCCACGATCCGGAAGCCGCCGACGATGACGACGGCCGCGAGCGTGGCGTTGCCGATGAGGACGAGCACGGGGTCGAACGTGCCGAACAGGTTGAAGACCTTCGTGTTCGCCACCCGGTAGTCCTCGACGTAGCCGCCGTACTCGTCGCGGTTGCGGGACTCCTTCCGGAACGCCTGCACCGCCCGGATGCCGGTCATGGTCTCGACGAAGTGCACGATGACGCGCGCCGAGGTCACACGGGTGGCCCGGAACAGGGTCTGCGAGTTCGTCTGGAACCAGCGGATCAGGAACCACAGCGGCACGAGCGACACCGCGAGCACGAGCCCGGAGGTCGGGTCGAGCAGCACGAGCGCGATGCCCGTGAACACCATGTAGAGCACGCCCTGGATGAGCTGGTTCAGGCCGGAGTCGAGCAGCTCGCGGATCGAGTCCAGGTCGCTCGTCTGGCGGGAGATGATCCGGCCGGACGTGTACGTCTCGTGGAACTCGAGCGACAGCCGCTGGGTGTGCAGGAACACGCGCTTCCGCAGGTCGAACAGGATCGCCTGGCTGATCCGCGCCGCGAGCACGGTGTACCAGGCGGTGAGGACCGCGCCGAGCACCGCGACGACGATGTACGTCGCCACGACGCCGAACGCCGGCACCCAGTCGTTCTGGTCCATCACCCGGGGCAGGGCGTTGTCGATGCCCCACGCGATGAGCGCGGGACCCGCGACGGTCCCCGCGGTGGAGACCACCACGACGACGCCGAGCAGCACGAGGCGTGCCTTCAGCGGAGCCGCGAGCGACCCGAGCAGGGCGAGGGAGCGACGCCGCAGGCGCTTGCTCTCCGCCTTGCTGAAGTCCTCGCGCTCCTCGCCGCGCACGCCGAGCGTGGTGACCGCGGCGGTGACGGGGCCGGCCGCCTTCGTGTCCGCGACGTCGTCGAGGACGGGATCGGGGCCTCCCGGCCCGGCTGCCGTGTCCACGGGCGGTACCTGGTCCTGCTGGCTCATGCCATCGCCTCCTCTCGGGCGGGTGCGTCGTCCTCGTCGAGCGAGGAGATGACGTAGCGGTAGTGCTCGTTGGTGGCCATCAGCTCCGAGTGGGTGCCGACGGCGGTGATGCGTCCGCCCTCCATGAGCGCCACCCGGTCGGCGAGCGTCACGGTCGAGGGGCGGTGGGCGACGATGAGCGACGTGGTGTCGGCCAGCACGCGGCGGAGCCCGGCCTCGACCCGCGCCTCGGTGTCGACGTCGAGCGCCGACAGCGGGTCGTCGAGCACCAGGACCGACGGCCGCGCGGCGATCGCGCGGGCGAGCGCCAGACGCTGCCGCTGGCCGCCGGAGAGCGACAGCCCCTCCTCGCCGACGCGGGTGTCGACACCCTCGGGCAGGTCGTCGACGAAGGACGCCTGCGCGATGTCGAGCGCCTCGCGCATGATGCGCTCGGCCTCGGCGCCCTCGAGGTCGGGCCGGCCGAGCAGCACGTTGTCGCGGACGCTCGTCGAGAACAGCGTGGCGTCCTCGAAGGCGACACCGACGTGCCGACGGAGGTCCGCGCGGGTGAGGTCGCGGACGTCGACGCCGTCGATCGTGATCGAGCCGCCGGTCACGTCGTACAGCCGCGGCACCAGGGACAGCAGCGTCGTCTTGCCGCTGCCGGTCAGGCCGACGAGCGCCATGGTCTCGCCCGGGTGCAGCTGCAGCTCGACGCCGTCCACCAGGTCCGGGTACTCGTCCGTCGCGTCCTGGTACCGGAAGTGCACGGCGTTGAACGACAGCGCACCGTGCGGCTCGTCGATGGTCCTCGGTGACGCCGGGTCCTGGATCGTGTTCTCGGAGTCCATGACCTCGAAGAACCGGTCGACCGCGGTCCGGGTGTCGAACGTCATCGACAGGAAGAACCCGATCGACTCGATCGGGAACCGCAGCACGGTCGCCGTCGCGAAGAACGCGAACAGCTGTCCGACCGTCAGCTCGCCCTGCGACGCCAGCCAGATGCCGGCGAGCAGGCACAGCGCGAACGCGACGTCCGGCACGAGCAGCAGCCACAGCCAGATGCTCGCGATGGCCTTCGCCTTCTCGATCTCGGTGCCGCGGAGCGCCTCGGCCTGCTCACTGAACTCGTCGAGCTTGAAGCGACCGCGGCCGAACGCCTTGAGCACGCGGATGCCGTGCACCGACTGCTCGACGCTCGTGGCGAGGTCGCCGACCTGGTCCTGGCTGCGCCGCGCGACGACGGAGTACTTCCGCTCGAACAGCAGGCCGTTGATCCACAGCGGGATCGACGCCACGAGGAAGATCAGTCCGAGCAGCCACCCGAAGGTGAAGAGCACGACGAAGCCGACCGCGATCGTGACGATGTTCACCACGAGCAGCACGACGCCGAACGCCAGCCATCGGCGGATGAGCGACAGGTCGGACACCGAACGGGACAGCAGCTGCCCGGACTCCCAGCGGTCGTGGAAGGCCACCGGCAGGTCCTGGAGCTTGGCGTAGAGCGCGTTGCGCATGCTCGTCTCGATGCGCGTCGACGGGCGCATCACGAGCCGTCGGCGGGATGCGATGAAGAAGGCCTCGAGGGCGCCGAGTGCGAGCACGCCGAGTCCGGCGGGCCAGATGAGCGCGGCGTCGCGCGAGGACAGCGGTC
Organism: Curtobacterium sp. MR_MD2014; assembly: GCF_000772085.1. Classification (NCBI taxonomy): domain Bacteria; kingdom Bacillati; phylum Actinomycetota; class Actinomycetes; order Micrococcales; family Microbacteriaceae; genus Curtobacterium; species Curtobacterium sp. MR_MD2014. The sequence continues at coordinate 3,138,972 of NZ_CP009755.1, forward strand.
CGTCGACGAGCCACTGGAGCACGTACGGGATCACCAGGGCGACGAGCGAGGCGCCCATCGCCGCGGCCATGCCGCCGAACAGTCGCCAGCGGTACGGCCTGACGTAGGGCCAGATGCGCCCGATGGCGCGCAGGGTCGAGGGGCGGTCGGTGGAGGGGGTCGCCTGGTCGGGCGTTGTGGACATGCGGTTGCGTCCTCGTGCGTCGTGCGGCGTCCGCTCGGTCGGGTCGTCCGGCCCGCCGACGGGTCGCGTCGGTGGGTGGCGGTCCGGCCGGGAGGCGCGGCGTGGCAGTGCGGTGGTCGTCGGCCGGGCGCGTGGTCGCGCGCCGTCGCCGCCACTCGCGTGACGTCGACCGGGCCGGAGGGCACCGGGGACACGGGTCCCCGGGTTCTCAGCAGGTGGTCCGCGCTCGCCGACGGTGTCGTCGGGCGCGAGGCCGTGGGAGGGGCCTGGCTAGACGGCGGCCGCGCCCGGGTACCGGAGCGGCGGTGCCGTCCGGGTCCGGGGTCGCGGGGCGGGAGTGGTCCCCACGAGGGACACGAGACCCGTCCGGGCAGCCGTCGCCACTGTTCCGGTCGTCGCGTCCATCGTCACTCCAGTCGTCGTCTTCGTCACCGTTGTGTCCGCGGGCACGGCCGATCCGGTTGCGATCGTCCGGTGCGGTGCGGAGCCTTACAGACTATTCACAGTCGCAGGTGTTGCGCAATGGTCTCGGCGTTGTTGGACGCCGTCGATCCGAGCGCGTGACGGTGTCCGGCGACCGGTGTTCGGTGTTCGGTGACTCAGTGGAAGAAGTGACGCTCGCCGGTGAAGTACATGGTCACGCCGGCCGCCTGCGCCGCCGCGATGACCTCGTCGTCACGGACGCTGCCGCCCGGCTGCGCGACGGCACGGACACCGGCGTCGAGCAGGACCTGCAGGCCGTCGGCGAACGGGAAGAACGCGTCCGACGCCGCGACGCTGCCACGGGCACGCTCCCCGGCGCGGTCCACCGCGAGGTGGCAGGAGTCCACCCGGTTGACCTGACCCATGCCGACGCCGACGCTCGCGCCCTGGTCGGCGAGCAGGATGGCGTTCGACTTCACGGCGCGGCTGGCCTTCCACGCGAACGCCAGGTCGGCGAGGGTCGCGGCGTCGGCGGGCTCGCCGGACACCAGCGTCCAGGTGGACTGGTCGAACGCGGTGAAGCGGTCGGCGTCCTGCACGAGGAAGCCGCCGGAGACCTGCTTGACCTCACGGGTCGCGAGCGCGAAGTCCGCCGGCAGCGTGAGGAGCCGGATGTTCTTCTTCTGCGAGAGGATCTCGAGCGCCTCGGGGTCGAAGGCCGGGGCCACGACGACCTCGGTGAAGATGTCGCGCACGGTCTCGGCCATCTGCTTCGTGACCGGGCGGTTCGCGGCGATGACCCCGCCGAAGGCCGACAGCGGGTCGCAGGCGTGCGCGGCGGCGTGCGCCGAGGCGATCGGGTCGACCGCGTCGGCCGGGGCGGTGGCGATGCCGCACGGGTTGGCGTGCTTGATGATCGCGACGGCGGGGGTGTCGAAGTCGTACGCGGCCCGGACGGCGGCGTCGGCGTCGACGTAGTTGTTGTACGACATCTCCTTGCCGTGCAGCTGCGTCGCCTGGGCGATGCCCGCTCCGCCGGAGGTCGTGTAGAGCGCGGCGGCCTGGTGCGCGTTCTCGCCGTAGCGGAGCGTCGCGGTCAGCCCGGCCTCGAGCCGGAGCGTCTCGTCGAACGAGCCGGGCGTCTCGAGGTCGCCTGTCACCGTGGGAGCGGCGGCCTGGGCGGCGACGTGTGCCGCGTCCTGCCCGACGACGTCGGTCGCGAAGTACGACGCGACGGCGGCGTCGTAGGACGCCGTGTGGGCGAAGGCCTGGGCGGCGAGGCGCTTCCGGAGTTCGAGCGTGGTGCCCCCGGCGCGGACGGCCTCGACGACCTCGGCGTAGGACGACGGCGACACGACGATCGCGACGTTCGGGTGGTTCTTCGCCGAGGCGCGGACCATCGCCGGTCCGCCGATGTCGACGTTCTCCACCACGGTCGCGGCCTCGGCACCCGAGGCGACGGTCTCGACGAAGGGGTACAGGTTGACGACGACGAGCTCGAACGCCGCGATGCCGAGCTCGGCGAGCTGCTGCTCGTGCGACTCGAGGCGCAGGTCGGCGAGGAGCCCCGCGTGCACGGCAGGGTGCAGGGTCTTGACGCGGCCGTCCAGCGACTCCGGGAACCCGGTCACGCTCGACACGTCGGTGACGGCGTACCCGGCGTCGCGGATCGTCTGCGCCGTGCTGCCCGTCGAGACGAGCTCCACGCCCGCGTCGGCCAGGGCGCCGGCGAGCTCGAGCAGGCCGGACTTGTCGCTCACCGAGATGAGCGCGCGCCGCACGGGGACGACGTCGCGGTGGCGGTAGAGGCTGGGGTCGGCGGCGTGCACGCTCATGCGCTCGGGGTGCCCTTCAGGTCGGTGGTGCCGTTGGCGATGTCGAGGATGGTCTGGATGAGCAGGCGGCGCTCGACCGGCTTGATGCGGTCGTGCAGCGTCGACTCGGAGTCGTCCGGCAGCACCGGGATCCGCTCCTGCGCCAGGATCGGGCCGGTGTCCACGCCGTCGTCGACCTGGATCACGCTGGCGCCGGTCTGGTCGACGCCGGCGGCCAGGGCGTCACGGACCCCGTGTGCGCCGGGGAACTCGGGCAGGTACGCGGGGTGGGTGTTGATGATCGCGGGGGCGAACTCGGACACGACGGCGTGCGGGAGCAGGCGCATCAGGCCGGAGAGCACGAGGAGGTCCGGCGACCACGGCCGGATCTGGGCGGCGAGCTCGGCGCCCCACTCGTCGCGCGAGGCGAAGCGGGAGAACGGCACCGAGAAGGTCGGGACCCCGAACTCCTCGCCCAGCGCCAGGCCCTCGGCATCGCGGTCGGCCCCGATCGCGACCACGCGGGCGGGGTACTCGGCGTCGGTCGTCGCCTCGAGCAGGGCTCGGAGGTTCGAGCCGGTACCGGAGATCAGGACGACCAGTTCGAGCACGGTGACCAGCCTAGCGGCGGACGACCGCCCCGCCGATCGCCAGCAGCGGGAGCGCCTGCGCTGTCGCGGACCCCGGGGCGCAGCCGTAGACGACCAGCTGCAGCCCCGGCGACCCCTGCACGGCGAAGGTGTGCGCGTCGAACTCCAGCCCACCGACCTCCCCGTGCACGAACCGCTTGGTCGTCACGGCCTTCCGCTGCACCCGCTGCGCACTCCAGCGTTCCTCGAACTCGTCGCTGCGTCCACGCACCTCCGCCACGACCGCCAGGAGGCCGGGGTCGGCTCCGTGCTCGGCGGTCGCGGCGCGCAGACTGGCGACGGTCGAGTCCGCGGTCCTCGACCAGTCCACGTGGAAGTCGCGAGCAACCGGATCGGTGAAGGTCATCCGGACGAGGTTGTCGAACCGGGCGAACGGGGCGTGGACGCCGCGGGCGAGGGCATTCGCTGCGAGGACGTCGTGGGCCGGGTCGATCACGAACGCCGGGTGCGCGGACCACGAGTCGAGGAGCTGACCGAGAGCCGGTGAGACCGAGCCGGGTGCGCGGGACCGCCGCGGCGGCGGGACGAGCCCGGCGAGGGTGAAGAGGTGGTCGCGCTCGTCGCCCTCCAGCTCGAGCCCGTCGGCGATGCCGTCGAGTACCGCCGACCCGGGGCTGATCTCGCGCCCCTGTTCGAGGCGCGTGTAGTAGTCGACGCTGAGGCCACCCAGCACCGCCACCTCCTCTCGCCGGAGGCCGGCCACGCGGCGGAGCCCGCCGGAGGGCAGGCCGAGCGCCTCCGGGGAGAGACGACCGCGGATCGCCCGCAGGTACGCTCCCAGGGCAAGGTCGGCAGAGGACGACGGCACGCTGACAGGGTAGTTCCGACGGCGACCGCCTCCCTGGTCGTGGCACACCCCGGAACGACCCGGCACGGGAAGCCCTGCACACGAGACGGACGCTGGCTCCGTGAACGACGACACTCCCACCACCCCCCACCCCTACCTCGGCCTCTGGGTCACGGAGGACGGCCGCGTCCGTCACGAGCTCCGCACCGGAGGCCGGTACGTCGAGGCCCGCGGTGACCGCGAGGCCGCGTACACCGGCGGCTACGAGGTCGCCGGAGCCCACGTCGAGTACCGGGACGACACCGGCTTCACCGCGGACGGCGACTTCCGCGACGACGTCCTGCACCACGGCGGCATGGTGCTGCGACGCCGGAAGATCGTGCTCGTCACAGGTGCCTCCAGCGGTATCGGCAGGGCGACCGCGCTCCGGCTCGCCTCGGCCGGTCACCCCGTCGTCCTGGGGGCTCGCCGGGTCGACCGTCTCGAATCCCTCGTGACGGAGATCGAGGGCGCGGGCGGCCAGGCCCTGGCGGTACCGACGGACGTCACCGACCTCGCCTCCACACAAGCGTTCGCCGACGCGGCCACCGCACGGTTCGGGCGCATCGACGTGGTGGTCGCGAACGCCGGCGTGATGCCGCTCTCGCCCCTGTCCTCCGGGCTCGTCGAGCAGTGGGACCAGATGATCGACGTCAACGTGCGCGGGCTCCTGCACAGCATCGCGGCGACCCTCCCGACGATGCTCGCGCAGGGCGCCGGCCACTTCGTGACGATGGCGTCGATCGGTGCCCACAGCGTCACGGAGACGGCGGCCGTCTACTGCGGCACGAAGTACGCGGCACGGGCGATCACCGAGGGCCTCCGCCTGGAGTCGCCCCGAGGAATCCGGGTGACGACGATCTCACCGGGCGTGACCGAGTCGGAGCTGGCCTCTACGATCACCGACGCGACGGCCGCCGCCGCGATGGAGGCCTACCGCGCCGACTCCGTCTCCGCCGACGCCATCGCCCGCGCCGTGGAGTACGCCGTGGCCGAGCGCCCCGACGTGGACGTCAACGAGATCGTCGTGCGGCCCGCGGCGCAGCGCTGACCGGTCCGACGGCGCGCGGCCGAGGAGCGCTAGGCGTCGTGCTTCGGACGGCGCCACCAGGGCAGCTCGTCCTCGGCGATCTGGTCGGTCTGGTCCCAGCGGGTGCCACCGGACGCGGGCGCTGCCGGTGCGCTCGTCGCCGGGGTGGGCTCGTCGGCGTCGTCACGGCCAGCGACGAACTCCTCGGTGCTCCACGGGAAGGCGGGCTGCTGCTCGGTGCCGGGCGCGTGCGGGAGCGTCTCGTCAGCCGGTCGCGGTCCGTCGTCCCTCGTGCCGCCCGCGCCGGTCCCGCCGACGCGGTCGCGGAGGTCGCCGGCACGGTCGCGCAGGTCGCCGGCACGCGCGCGGACGTCGTCGGCGGCGCCACGGAGCCGGTCCCGCAGTCCGCTGATGCCGCTGCGGGCGGGGGCGGCCGGCGCGGGAGCGACCCGCTCGGCGGCGACCGCGTCGGTCCGCGCCCAGTCCGGCAGCGGCACGTCGTCCGGTTCCGCGACGGGTGTGCGACGGGCGACGACGGGCTCGTGCTCGTGCTCGGGCTCGGGCTCGGGCTCGGGCTCGGGCTTCTGCGACGCGACGGGCTCGCGCCCGCCGTCGTGCTCTGCGTCGGTGTCGGTGTCGGCGATCGGCTCCGTCGGGTGGTCGTCCGATGCGGCCGCGGCAGCACCCGACGACGGCACGGCAGCACGGGTCGACGAGTCGTGGGCCTCCTCGACGGTGAACCGGTGGGACGCGGAGGCGCGCCCGGCACCGGCCTCGTCGAGTGCGGCGACGAGCGAGCCGGCGCGGGCGTCGTCGGCAGCGTCCTCGTCGGCCTCGATCCAGCGCTCGCGGCCTCGGGAGCGCTCGGGCAGCCGCACGAGGTCGCTCCCCACGGCGAGCGCCACCGCCGCCGGCACGCCGACCTCGAGGGCCGCGAACACGCCGACGAGCAGGCCGTCCGGCCCGGCCTGGGTGAGTCGGCCCGGGCCGAGGGACCCCGACGTGAGCGCCGTGGCCACCCCGGTCAGCACGCCCGCCACGACACCGGTGGCCGCTCCGGCGAGCGCTCGGCGGAGCGGGCTGTCCGACGAGCCGAGCGCGCGCACGAGCCCGGGTCGCATCAGTCCGGCCACGACGAACCCGGCGACGACGGGCACGAGCACCCCGAGCAGGCCGAAGGTGTGGCCGGAGGCGGGCAGGGCGCCGAAGACCGGGATCCCGGGGATGGGGCCGAGGACCGTGCCGATCGGCGAGACGTTCGACCCGGTGCCGATGGCGAACCCGGGACCGACGAGCCACGCGACGGCCCACCCGACCAGGTCGGGCAGGAACGCGAGCTGGCCGACGGTGAGCGCGATGCCGCCGATGACCCCGGCATGCGAACGCTCGTACAGGGCGATGACCTCGGCGAACGAGGTGACGAGCAGGAGGGCGACGACCACCCCGGCGGCCGCGACCACGACGGCGGTCACCGCGGTGCCAGCTCGGAGGGCGAAGCCGGCGGTGGTGCGCCACAGCACGGGCACCCGGCCGACCTGGTCGAGCAACCGGGCGGTCAGCGGGTCCGCCGGCAGCCCGCGGCGGATGCGGCAGACCTCGGCGGTCACGAGTGCGGGGACGGCGAACCAGAGCGCCGGGAACACGATCGCCTGCCAGACGACCGGGTCGGTCGCGGCGGAGGTGGACGAGAACGCGATGGCGAGTCCGAGCAGGGCCACGCCCGCGGTCCCGACGAGCAGACCCGTCGTGCGGTGCTCCGTCTCGGCGAACCGCCGACCGGCCCGACCTCCGAGCCAGGCCGTGACGACCGCGAAGCCGAGGGCCGCGAGCGTCACGTGGATGGGGTCGCCCGCACCCACGATGCCGGACGCGCCGGCCGTGGCCGTCCCGAGGTGGAACGTGACGTCCACGCCGTGTCCGACGAGCCAGACGCTGCCCGCGGCCTTCCAGAAGACGTCCCAGTCGATCTGCAGCCCGTACTCGAAGCCCCAGAGCAGCGTCAGCGGCACGAGGGCGATCCCGACGCCGACGCCGACCGTCACGATCGCCTCGACGGCGGCCAGCAGTGCGGTTCCCAGGCGGTTCATCGTGGTCAGGGTACGTGCCGTCCCGCGGTCACCGAGCGAGCCGCGCGGCACCTGTGGAGACTGGCCGACCGTCCACAGCAGGACGGGAGGCACGGTGCCCACCGGCACCGTGCCTCCCGTCCGTCGGGTCGTGCGGACCGCTACGCCGTCGCGGCGGCGACCACCTCGCGCAGCAGCGCGGCCGTCTCGGACGGCGTCTTGCCGACCTTGACGCCGGCGGCCTCGAGCGCCTGCTTCTTCGCCTCGGCGGTCCCGGCGGAACCGGAGACGATCGCGCCGGCGTGGCCCATGGTCTTGCCCTCGGGCGCGGTGAAGCCCGCGACGTAGCCGACGACCGGCTTCGTGACGTGCGCCTTGATGTAGTCGGCCGCGCGCTCCTCGGCGTCGCCGCCGATCTCGCCGATCATGACGATCGCCGTCGTCTCCGGGTCGGCCTCGAACGCGGCGAGCGCGTCGATGTGCGTCGTGCCGATGACCGGGTCGCCGCCGATGCCGATGGCGGTCGAGAAGCCCAGGTCACGCAGCTCGTACATCATCTGGTAGGTCAGGGTGCCGGACTTCGACACGAGACCGATCGGGCCCTTGCCGGTGATCGTCGCCGGGGTGATGCCGACGAGCGACTCCCCCGGGGTGATGATGCCGGGGCAGTTCGGGCCGATGATCCGGGTCTTCCCGCCCAGCGCCTTCGCGTGCGCCCAGAACTCCGCGGAGTCCTGCACGGGGATGCCCTCGGTGATGACGACGACGAGCGGGACCTCGGCGTCGATGGCCTCCATGACCGCGTCCTTCGCGAACGCCGGCGGGACGAAGACGATCGAGACGTCGGCACCGGTGGTGTCGACGGCTTCACGCACCGAGCCGAACACGGGGAGCTCGACGTCGCCGTGCGTGACGGTGGTGCCGGCCTTGCGGGCGTTCACGCCGCCGACGACCTGCGTGCCGGCCTTGAGCATGAGCGCGGTGTGCTTCGTGCCCTCGCCGCCGGTGATGCCCTGGACGATGACCTTCGAGTCCTTGTTGAGGAAGATCGACATTGCTCTGGTGCTCCTTACGCCGCGGCCGCGGCGAGCTCGGCGGCCTGCTCGGCCGCGTCGTCCATGGTCTCGGCGACGGTGACGAGCGGGTGCGCCGCCTCCGCCAGGATCCGGCGACCCTCGTCCACGTTGTTGCCGTCCAGGCGCACGACGAGCGGCTTGGTCGCCGAGTCGCCGAGGATGCCGAGTGCGGCGACGATGCCGTTCGCGACGGCGTCGCAGGCGGTGATGCCGCCGAAGACGTTCACGAACACGCTCTTCACCTGCGGGTCGCCGAGGATGACGTCGAGGCCGTTCGCCATGACCTCGGCCGAGGCGCCACCGCCGATGTCGAGGAAGTTCGCGGGCTTCACGCCGCCGTGGCGCTCACCGGCGTACGCGACGACGTCGAGCGTCGACATGACGAGCCCTGCGCCGTTGCCGATGACGCCGACCTCGCCGTCGAGCTTCACGTAGTTCAGGCCGTGCTGCTTCGCCTTGGCCTCGAGCGGGTCCTCGCTCGCGGTGTCCTCGAGCTGCGCGTGGCCCTCGTGGCGGAAGTCGGCGTTGTCGTCGAGCGACACCTTGCCGTCGAGGGCGAGGATCTGCCCGTCGCCGGTGCGGACCAGCGGGTTCACCTCGACGAGGGTGGCGTCCTCGCCGGCGAACACGTCGTAGAGCTTCACGAAGACGTCCGCGACCTGGTCCTGGAGCTCGGACGGGAAGTTCGCCTGGCGCGCGATGTCGAGCGCGGCCTCCTTGTTGATGCCCGTGAGCGGGTTCACCTCGACGCGCGCGAGCGCCTCGGGCTTCTCGACCGCGAGCTGCTCGATCTCCATGCCGCCCTCGACGCTGACGAGCGACAGGTACGAGCGGTTCGCCCGGTCGAGCAGCACCGAGAAGTAGAACTCCTCGGCGATGTCGGCACCCTGGGCGACCATCACGCGCTGCACGGTGTGGCCCTTGATGTCGAGGCCGAGGATCGCCTCCGCGTGCTCGTACGCCTCGTCCGGGGTCTTCGCGACCTTGACGCCGCCGGCCTTGCCGCGACCGCCGACCTTCACCTGCGCCTTGACGACGACCACGCCGCCGATCCGCTCGGCGGCCGCCCTCGCCTCTTCCGGGGTGTCGGCGGTGATGCCCTGCAGCACAGGGACGCCGTAGGACTCGAAGAGGTCCCTGGCCTGGTACTCGAAAAGATCCACGCTGTTCTTCTTCCCGCACGGTTCGTGCGATCGGCATCGGTCATCGGGTCGCGCACTCAACGTCGAGGGTCGCTCGATGTCGAGACAACGGCCGCGACCACCCTAGCGCCGCCACATGGACGGAGAGCACGTCCGTCCGGACACCGGTCGCGCCCGCTCGGCCGCGGGATGCGTCGGCACCGCGGAACGCCGGCCGGGAGGCACGCTCCACCCCCGTCTCGTCCCTCGCGGCCCCGGGTGGCCGGGGGACGCAGTCACCGGGTGGCCGGCCAGGCGGCACGGGGCACGGTCGACGGGTGCAGAAGGAACTCCGTACCCGCGCCGCCGACGTCTTCGGCTGGGACCTCCACCCCGAGCAGGAACAGGTCGTCGACGCCGTCCTCGACGGTCGCGACGCCCTGGCGCTCATGCCCACCGGCTCGGGGAAGTCCGCGATCTACCAGGTCGCCGCGCTCGCCCTGGACGGCCCGGTCGTCGTCGTCTCGCCCCTCGTGGCCCTGCAGGAGGACCAGGTCGTCGGCATCGAGGACCACCCGGACGCGCCCCGAGCCGTCACGATCAACGCCACCAGGGGCAGCCGGCAGCTCGAGGACGCGTGGGACGCCGTGGCGTCCGGCGAGGCCCGGTACGTGTTCCTGGCCCCCGAGCAGCTGGCGAAGGACGAGGTCGTCGAGCGGCTGCGCGACGCCGGCGTCGCGCTCGTCACCGTCGACGAGGCGCACTGCGTGTCGAGCTGGGGGCACGACTTCCGCCCGGACTACCTGGTGCTCGGCGAGGTCGTGGAGCGCCTCGGACGCCCGCCGGTGCTCGCGATGACCGCGACCGGTTCGACGCCCGTCCGCGCCGAGATCGTCGAGCGGCTCGGCATGCGGGACCCGCTGGTCGTCGCCACCGGCTTCGACCGGCCGAACCTGCGCTTCGAGGTCGCCCGGCACGCCGACGACGAGTCGAAGCGCGAGGCGGTCGTGGAGCAGGTCGTCGGACTCGAGGGGGTCGGCATCGTCTACGTCGCCACCCGCGCCGAGACCCTGGTGTACGCGGACGAACTCGTGGAGAGCGGTCGCCGGGCGAAGGCGTACCACGCGGGCCTCCGCGTGCGGGACCGCGAGCGGGTCCACCACGAGTTCCTCGACGGCGAGCTCGACGTCGTCGTCGCCACCAGCGCGTTCGGCATGGGGATCGACAAGCCGGACGTGCGCTTCGTCGTGCACGCCGACGTCCCCGAGTCGGTCGACGCCTACTACCAGGAGGTGGGCCGTGCCGGCCGCGACGGCGACGTCGGCCTCGCCACGATGCACTACCGCGCCGAGGACCTCGGCCTCCGACGCTTCTTCGCGTCCGGCTCGCCGCGCCCGGCCACCCTCCGTGCCGTGTTCGACGCCGTCCCCGCCGAGGGATCGGTGGCCCGTTCCGAGCTCGCCGAACGCTCCGGGCTCGCCGCTCGCACCGCGGGCCGTGCCGCCAACGCCCTCGTCGATGCGGGCGCGCTCGACGACGGTGAGGACGGTCTCACCCGTCGACCGGACGGCCCCCGCGACGCCGAGGCGGCGGCGGGGCTCGCGAAGGCGCAGGCGAAGGAGCGCGAGGAGATCGAGGAGTCGCGCATCGCGATGATGCGCCGGTTCGCCGAGACCTCGGGCTGCCGCCGGCAGTTCCTGCTCGGGTACTTCGGTGACGAGCTCGCCGAGCCGTGCGGCAACTGCGACACGTGCACGGCCGGGACCGCCCAGGACGCGGACGCTCACGGTGCCGACGGTGCGAACGACGACGCCTGGCCCCCGGAGTCGCCCGTCGAGCACGCGCAGTGGGGTCGAGGGACGGTGATGAGCACGGAGGACGACCGGTTGACGGTGTTCTTCGAGTCCGCCGGCTACAAGACCCTCGGGCTGGCCGACGTCGAGGAACGGCACCTGCTCGAACGCGTCTGACGCGCCGGCGTCGGACCCGGGGTGGGGAAGGCGCGGTCGCTCGACCACCCGTCGGCGACCGCGCTCCACTCCCCCGAGCACGGCGAGTGTGACCCGCGATCGTGGACCGCAGGTGACGCCGAGGTGAACGGGACGCGAAACCGGACGAGGGGTGCGCAGACCGGACGACCACAGACCGGACGACCGGTCAGGCGGACGGCGTACACAGGAAGGCCCGACGGCCCCGGCGCCCCGCTCCGGAGCCCGACCCTCCCACGGAAGGACTGCACCATGAGCGACCCCGGCATCAGCCCCGTCGACGACTTCGACGCCCAGGAGCGCCGCACCGACGACCTGGACCGCGAGCACGTGGGTCCGTACGAGGTCGACGAGTCCGAGGAGTCCCTCGAGACCGTCACGAACGACGCCGTCGCCGGCGAGACCGTCGAGCCCCAGCCGGGCGACGGAACCGACGACGGCCCCACCGGTGGCGCTCCGCGCGAGGGCTCGCCCGACCTGTGGGAGCACGACGACGACACCGAGCGTCCGGACCTCGGCGGCGACCTCGGCACGAAGCCGCTCTGAGCACCACACCCGCACGACCCCCACGGAGCACGGCCCAGTACGATCGGGCCGTGCTCCGTGGCGTCCGCGACCGTGTCCGTGCGACGCCCGCGCTGGCCCGGCTCCTCTCGCTGGCGTCCCTGCTGCTCGTCGCCGCGGCGGCGCACTCGGGTGCCCGGAGCGGCGGGGTCGCCTGGCTTCCGCTGCTCGTCGCGGGTGTCGTGCTCGCCCTGGTCACCGGCGCGACGGCGCACCGGTGGCCCCTGCCGGCCATCTGGCTGGTCGCGACACTGCTGGCGGCTGCGGGCGGCACGCTCGTGAGCGTCGCGTGGCTGGTCGGCGCACTGATCGGCGGCGCAGTGGCCCTGGCCGCAGCCCTGTTCCTCGACACCGCAGCGCTGCGGCGGGCACGGCGATCCGGGACACGCCCGTGACGCGACGGCCGGGAGGCTCGTCCCACCCCCGCCCCGCCGGCCACGGCGACCGGTCGGCGGACGGACGCGGTGCGACGGGCGGACCACTGGCCTCCCGTCCGGCACACGGACACGTCGCCGACCGCGACCTGCGTCGGTGGCTGGCGGACAGCACACCCGTCGCGGCCGGTGGCCGCGCCATCCTGCTGCAGATCGCGGACCCGGTCGTCGCAGCCGGGGTCCGACGGCACTCCGACTTCGCCCGCCGACCGCAGCAGCGGCTGGCCCACACCCTGATGTTCGTCTACGCCGTCGTGATCGGGACCGAGACCGACGCTGCCGTGGCGACCGCGTTCGTCGACCGGGCGCACCGACCGGTCGAGGGCGCCGACGACGTCGACCGGCAGCGGTGGGTGGCGGCGACCCTGTTCGACTCCGCACGACGGGCACACGAGCTGTTCGGCGACGCCCTGTCGCCCGACGACGCCGAGCGTGTCCTGGTGGCCTACGCCCCGATCGCGACGTCCCTGCGCGTGCCCGCCGACTGCTGGTTCGACTCGGTGGCCGCGTTCGACGCGTACTGGGGTGCGACCATGCCCACCCTGCACGTCACCGACGATGCGCGCGGGATCGTGCGCGACCTCCTGCACCCCCGCTTCGCACCGCTGTGGGTCCGCTCCGCGATGCCGCTCGTCCGGATCGTCACCGTCGGCATGCTGCCGGACGCCCTGCGGACCGCGTACGGCTTCGCCTGGGGGCCGCGCGAGCAGCGGCGCTTCCGGCGCACCGTCGCGCTCGTCCGGCGCGTGCGGAGCCTCGTGCCGGGGTGGGCGCTCCGACTCCCGGGGCCGCTGCTGCTGCGGGCCATGCACCGGATCGCCGCGCGGTACGCCCACTGATCCCGACAAGTTCTTGTCATGGCGACAAGAACAGTGGTACGGTCGGACCATGGCAGTCGAACTCAGCACCTGGGACGCCCAGGGCACACCGACGACACCGACGTTCTCCACGATGCGGTTCCCCGCGGGCGAGGCACACGTCAAGGTCCGGGACGACGCCGACGCGGGGGCGACCACCGAGATCGCGACCCTGCGCGGCACCGGCGGCGACGACCTGGTGATGCTCGGCATGTGGGCGGACGCGGTCCGACAGCGCGGGGCACGCTCGGTGGCGCTCGTCCCGTACCTGCCCGGAGCGCGGCAGGACCGCGGACTCCCCTTCGGCGCGAAGGTCTACGCGGACGTCCTGAACGGCTTCGCCATCGACCAGGTGATCGCCTTCGACCCCCACTCGCCCGTGATCGTCGGGCTGGTCGAGCGCCTCACCGTGGTGCCGAGCGAGCGGGTCGTGCACGACGCCGTCCTCGCCGGGTCCGACTACAGCGGCATCATCGCCCCGGACAAGGGCGCGGTCGCCCGGGCGGCGCTCGTCGCCGAGGCAGCCGGTCTCCCCCTGTTCCGCGCCGAGAAGCACCGCAACCCGGACACCGGCAAGCTCGACGGGTTCTCGTGCGAGCCGCTCCCCGAGACCGGTCGGCTGCTCGTCGTCGACGACATCTGCGACGGCGGCGGCACCTTCGCGGGCCTCGCCGGCTCGACCGGCCTGCCGGCGGAGCGCCTGGGCCTCTGGGTCTCGCACGGCGTCTTCTCCGGACGGGCCCCGCAGCTCGCCGAGCACTTCGGCGAGATCGTCACCACCGACAGCTACCCCGCACAGCAGGACGTCCCGGGCCTCCGCACCGTCCCGCTCAGCCCGTACCTCACGAAGGAGATCCGATGACGACCACGACGGGCCTCGAGCCCCGCACCACCACCGCGAGCCCGATCGCCCCGCTGCTGGCGGTCGACGGGTACAAGCACTCGCACCGGCAGGTCTACCCCGAGGGCACGACCCGGATCCTGATCAACTGGACGAACCGCTCGAACGCGCACATGCCCGAGTCGACCCACGCGGTGGTCTTCGGGCTGCAGGCGTTCGTGCAGCGGTACCTGGTCGAGGCGTGGGCGCCGTTCTTCGCCGCCGACGAGGACGAGGTCGCGCGGTTGTTCGAGCAGGCACTGCAGGGCTACTTCGGCCCGAACCACATCGGTGTCGACCACGTCCGCGCCCTGCACCGCCTCGGGTACCTCCCGCTCGAGATCCGGGCGCTCCCCGAGGGCACCCTCGCCCCGATCGGCGTCGCGACGCTGACGGTCGAGAACACCCTCGACGACTTCTTCTGGCTGCCGAACTACATCGAGACCGCCCTGTCGGCGTCGATCTGGCACCCCTCGACCGTCGCGACGAAGGCGCTCGAGTACCGGGACCTCATGGAGGAGTGGGCCGAGCGCACCGGCGCCGACCCGGCGAGCATCGACTTCGCCGCCCACGACTTCTCGTTCCGCGGGCAGACGAGCATCGAGTCCGCCGCCGCGGGCGGTGCCGGACACCTGCTGTCGTTCCTCGGCACCGACTCGATGCCGTCGCTCGACTTCATCGACCGCTACTACCCGGGCGACAACGGCTGGGTGGCGGCCAGCGTCCCCGCCACCGAGCACAGCGTGATGTGCGTCCGCGGCGCCGACGGCGAGCTCGAGACGTTCGCGCAGATCCTCGACGTGTACCCGACCGGCATCGTCTCGGCGGTGAGCGACGGCTTCGACCTGTTCAAGGTGATCACCGAGACGCTCCCGCAGCTCGAGGACCGCATCACGGCCCGCGACGGCAAGCTCGTCATCCGCCCGGACTCCGGCGACCCGGTCGACATCGTCACCGGCACCGTGCACGGCGTCGACCAGGCAGCGCTGACCGACCCGTCGCGCAGCCACGAGGAGAAGGGCGTCGTCGAGCTCCTCGACGAGCTGTTCGGGCACACCGTCAACGAGCGGGGCTTCAAGGTGCTCGACCAGCACATCGGCGTCATCTACGGCGACAGCATCACGCTCGACCGTGCCCGTCGCATCTACGAGCGCCTCGCCGCGAAGGGCTACGCGAGCGACAACGTCGTGCTCGGCATCGGGTCGTACACGTACCAGTACATGACGCGCGACAACCTCGGCAGCGCCGTGAAGGCCACGTGGGCCCTCGTCGACGGGCAGCCGGTCGACATCCAGAAGGACCCGAAGACCGGCAGCGGCAAGAAGAGCGCGAAGGGCCGCATCGCCCTGCACCGCGACGACACCGGCGAGATCCGCCAGACCGACGAGGCCACCGCCGAGGACGAGGCGACCAGCCTGCTCCAGCCCGTCTGGGTCGACGGCCGCTTCCGGGTGCACCAGTCGTTCGCCGACGTGCGCGAGACGCTCCGCACCGAACGCGCCGCCCGCGCGGCCCGCCGGGCGTCGGTGTGACCGACGCCCACACGGCGACCCGCGACCAGCCGCTCATCGCGATCGACGTCGTCCCGGTGTCGTTCACGGTGACGGAGGGTCTGCGGGTCGCCACCGCGCGCCGGGCGTACGACCCGTACGCCGGTCGGGAGGCACTGCCCGGCGTGCTCCTGGACGCTGCGGAACGCCTCGCCGACGGTGCACGGCGCGCCCTGCGCACCAAGGCCGCCATCGGCACCGGGGCGGTGCGGCACCTCGCACAGGTCGGTGCGTTCGACGGCCCGTCCCGCGACCCGCGGGAGACCGCGATCAGCATCGCGTTCGCGGCGGTCGTGGCACCGGCGGTGGACGGCGGGCCCGTGGTGTGGAGGTCGACCGACGGGGGCGACCTGGGCCTCCCGTTCGACCACGACACGATCGTGCGGGCCGCCCTCGACCAGGTGCGCACCCGGCTCTGGCGGGACGTCCCGATGACACGCGCCCTGCTCGGTGACGTCTTCCCGACGAGTGCGGCGGCAGTACTCCACGCGGCGCTCCACGGGACCGCCCCGGATGCCGGCAACCTCAACCGTGCACTCCGGACGAACCCCGCGCTCGTCCGGACCGATGCCTCCCCGACGCCCACCGGCCGGGGCGGTCGTCCCCCGGCGACCTGGACGTGGACCGACTGAGCACGGTTGGGTGGGGGCATGTCCAGTTCGCTCTCCGGTGACGACTCCCTGCACCTGCCCGAGTTCGACGCGCCTCCCGCGTCCCCGTTCGACGTCGCCCGAGCCTGGCTCGACGGCGCCGCGGAGCGCGAGGTGTCCGAGCCGATGTCGATGACCCTCGCGACCGCCGGCACCGACGGGCGGGTGTCCGCCCGCACCGTCGACGTGAAGCGGCTCGACGACCGCGGGCTGGTGTTCGGCACCTCGACCCTGAGCCCGAAGGGACGGCAGCTCGCGGACAACCCGCACGCGGCGCTGCAGGTGTACTGGCGCGAGAGCATGCAGCAGCTGCGCTTCGAGGGCCGGGCCGTGCAGCTGTCCGACGAGGAGTCCGACGCGCTGTTCGCCGACCGCTCGCCGAAGTCACGCGCCGCCACCGCGATCGCCGACCAGTCGGACGTGCTCGAACCGCGCACGCTGCAGGACCTGATCGACGACGCGAACGTGCTGCTCGACGAGAGCGACGACGACGTGCCGCGCCCCGAGGGCTGGGTGGCGTGGCGGCTCGAGCCCGACGTGGTGGAGTTCTGGCAGGGCAGCCGCGACCGGATGCACCGGCGGCTGCAGTACGTCCGCGCCGGCGACGGCTGGGACGTGGCGCGGCTGCAGCCGTAGCGCTGCGCGGTCGGCGCGGTGCCGCGGGCGCGGTGCCGCGGGGTCGCGGTGCCGCGGGGTCGCGGTGCCGCGGGGTCGCGGTGCCGCGGGGCGGCGCTGCGTTCCGCACAACCGTGAGCACCTCGCGCCACGGAACCCCACGGCGCGACGTGCTCCGCGTTGTGCAGCGGCACGTCGAACCAGGACTCCGACATCGAACCAGCCGCCGGTGCTGGTTCGACGTCGGGAACGTGGTTCGACGCCGACGGCAGGGCCAGCGGTACCGTCGTCGGATGGGGACCACGCACGCGCTCACCGTCCGACCGGCCGACGTGCGAGACGCCGACGCGATCGCCGCCGTGCACGTGCAGGCGTGGCGCGAGGCCTACGCCCACCTCCTGCCGGCGGAGTTCCTCGCGGCCCTCGACGTCGATGCCCGCGCGGCACGATGGCGCGGGATCATCGCCGAGCCCGGTGTCGACGTGCTCGTCGCCACCGTCGGCGACGCGATCGTCGGCTGGGCGTCCGCGGGGCCCGGTCGCGGCGAGGCCCCACGGGACCGCGAGCTCGAGGGCATCTACGTCCTCGCTGCGCAGCACGGAGCGGGCGTCGGACAGGCGTTGCTCGACGCTGTGATCGGCACGGTGCCCGCATTCCTCTGGGTCGCCGACGGCAACCCGCGTGCCGAAGCCTTCTACCGGCGGAACGGCTTCGAGCGGGACGGCACCGTCAAGCACGAACCGATCGGCCCGCACGGGCTCGATGCGGTCCGGATGGTGCGCTGAGCACCGCCCTCGACCGTGGCGCGGCTCGATCAGCACGCGGGCTGAGCGCCGAGTGGTCATCGTCCAGAGATCACCTGCGAGTGTGGGATCTGGCACATCACATGCTGTTCCCTGGACTCAGGAGCGCCGGACCAGCCGCCGCTCCCCGATCCCAGGAGGAACCATGACCACCTCGAAGCACCTGCTCGCCACCGCCGTCGCCACCTGCGCGCTGGGCGCAGCCCTCGTCTGCGGGACGTCCGTCGCGAACGCCGCGCCCGCGACACCGACCGACCCCGCTGCGAGCACGACGAGCGCCCCGGCTGCCGCCGCACAGGAGCCCGGAGCGGGCGGCATCGCGGTCTCGCGCAACGCCGACGGCACGGAGGACGTCCGACCCATGACCGACGAGGAGCGCTCGGAGATGGACGGGAAGTGGTCCCCCGTGGATCGCTGAGCTGACCGGGTGCCGGTCGACCCGCCGGGGTCGACCGGCACCACCGCGCCCGCTGCCGTCAGAGCTTCTCGATCGGCGCGATCTTGATGAGCAACTTCTTGCGACCCGCGGCATCGAAGGCGATCTCGGCGATGCGCTTCGCGCCCTGCCCGGTCACCGCGGACACCGTGCCCTCGCCGAAGTCGACGTGCTTGATGCGGTCTCCGGCGACGAGTTCCATGTCACCGTTGTCCCGGACCTGCCCGGACACCCGGTTCGCCCACTCGGTCTTCGGACGGGTCTTCGCCGCCGCGGCCGCACGGTCGTAGGAACCGCCGCCGAAGCCGCCACCGCCGCGGTAGCCACCGCCGCCCCCGCCGGCACCGCCGAAGCCACCCGGACCGCCACCGCGACGGGCGTTCAGCGCGCGCGGTTCGGTCCCCCCACGGCTGTTCGCCATGCCGGGCGACTGCTTCCACTCGATCAGTCCCTCGGGGATCTCCTGCAGGAAGCGGGACGGCATCGCCACGTTGACGTCGCCGAACTGCGCGCGGGTCATCGCCAGCGACAGGAAGAGCGACTTCTTCGCTCGGGTGATGCCGACGTAGAAGAGCCGGCGTTCCTCGGCGGGGCCGCCCGGCTCGTTCGCGGACATCCGGTGCGGCAGCAGGTCTTCCTCGACGCCGGTGAGGAACACCGCGTCGTACTCCAGCCCCTTCGCCGTGTGCAGCGTCATGAGCGACACGGTGCCGGACGAGTCGTCGAGCTCGTCGGCCGCTGCGACCAGGGAGACCTCGGTCAGGAAGTCGGACAGGGTGCCCTCGGGGTTGTTCTTCTGGAACTCCCGCGTCACCGCCACGAGCTCGTCGATGTTGTCCGCACGCGCCGCGTCCTGCGCGTCGGGCGACTTCCGCAGGTTCTCGAGCAGCCCGGAGCCGTCGAGCAGCTGCGTGAGCGTGTCGACCACCGGCTGGGTGGCGGCGCGCGAAGCGACGTCGTCGAGCAGCGCTGCGAACGACGTGATCGCGGTCCGCACCTTCGGCCCGAACCCGAGCTCGTCGGCGTGCCGCAGGGCGTCGCGCATCGAGGTCTCGTGCTCGTCGGCGTAGCGCTGCAGTGCCGTCTCCGTCACGGCACCGATGCCGCGCTTGGGCACGTTGAGGATGCGCCGGAGCGACAGCGGATCGGCCGGGTTGGCGACGGTGATCAGGTACGCCATGGCGTCCTTGATCTCCGCACGCTCGTAGAACTTCGTGCCGCCGAGCACCCGGTACGGGATCGCCGAGCGGATGAAGATCTCCTCGAGCGCACGTGTCTGCGAGTTGGTCCGGTAGAACACGGCCATGTCCCGGTACGACGTGCCCTCGTCGTGCAGGCGCTGGATCTCGTCGGCGACGAACTGCGCCTCGTCGTGGCCGGTGTACCCGGTGAAGCCGACGATCTTGTCGCCGGCCCCGACGTCGGTGAACAGGTTCTTCGCCTGGCGGTCGAAGTTGTTCGCGATGACGGCGTTCGCAGCGTCGAGGATCGTCTGCGTCGACCGGTAGTTCTGCTCGAGCAGGATCACCTTCGAGTTCGGGAAGTCCCGCTCGAACTCGACGATGTTCCGGATGTCCGCGCCGCGGAAGGCGTAGATCGACTGGTCCGAGTCACCGACGACGGTGAGCGATGCCGGGGCGATCGACCCGTCGGCCTCGCGCATCCGGGCGACGTGCTGTCCGGTGTCCTCCAGCTTGTCGACCTGCTCGACGGGCACCGGGCGGGTGAGCTCGCGGATCAGGGCGTACTGCGCGTGGTTGGTGTCCTGGTACTCGTCGACCAGGACGAACCGGAAGCGGCGCTGGTAGAGCGCGGCGACCTCGGGGAACGCGCGGAACAGGAAGACGGTCTGCCCGATCAGGTCGTCGAAGTCGAAGGCGTTCGCCCGGCGGAGCTCGTTCGTGTAGCGCCGGAACACCTCCGTGAACATGACCTCCTGCGGGTCGTTCACGTTGATGTTCCGGGCGTAGGTGTCGACGTCCTGCAGCTCGTTCTTGAGCTTCGAGATCTTCGACGCCGCAGCGCCGACGGTCAGCCCGAGGGAGTCCGCCTCGAGCTCCTTGATGATCCGCTTGAGGAGCGCACGGGAGTCCGCGGAGTCGTAGATCGTGAACGACTGCGGGAACCCGAAGCGCTCGGCCTCGCGCCGGAGGATCCGTACGCACGCCGAGTGGAACGTCGAGATCCACATGCCCTCGGCGGCCTGCCCGACCAGGGCCTGCACGCGCTCGCGCATCTCGGCGGCGGCCTTGTTCGTGAACGTGATGGCGAGGATCTGCGACGGCCAGGCCTCGCGGTTCGCCAGCAGCAGGGCGATGCGGCGGGTGAGCACGCTCGTCTTGCCCGATCCGGCACCGGCCACGATGAGCAGGGACTCGCCGCGGTACTCGACGGCTTCCTTCTGCTGGGGGTTGAGACCCGCCGTGAAGGGGTCGTCGTACCCGCCGGGGCGGTTGCCCGCGCCCGGCTCGGGGGACTGGTCGAAGGGGTCGAGCACGATCGTCATGACCGGGTCAGTCTAGGCGCGCCCTCCGACAGGCGCAGCGGCTGCGGTCCGTGGGCCGCGGGACACACTGCGACGCACCAGGACCGGGATCGGGTCCGACGGCGGACAGGCTGTCGGGCATGAGGACGTGGACCGCAGGTGACGCCGTCGAGCTCGTCGAGCGGAGCTGGGTCTGGATGTCGTTCTTCACGACGCCGGTGACGATCACGGTCGGGGCCGGCTGGTCCTTCCTCGCCGACGGCGGCATCGGGAGCCCCGAGGGCCCGCCCGCTCTCGCCCTCACGATCGTCCTCCTCGCCGTCGTCGCGGGGCTCGTGACGATCGGGGGCGGGGCCGTGGCGCTCCCCTGCACGTACGCACTCGGGTGGGCGCTCGCCCGGATCTCCGCCCGCCGCGGCGTGCACGTCGTCGCGCACGCACTGCTCGCCGGCGGCCTGGCGGCGCTCTGCGTCTGGGTGCTCGAGACGTACTGGTCGCACGCGTGGGCACCCCTCCCGGCCTTCCGCCTGCTCATCTCGGTCTCGGCTGCGGCCGCTGCTGCGATCGCCACCTGGCGGACCGCCCGCGCGACCGCGGCGGTGCGGCGACGACGACTCCGCGGCGTGTGGACGCGGGGAGCTGACGGATCAGTCGGTGGCGCTGTCGACGAGTGACCGCGCCCGCACCGCCAGGTCCGGGTGGTCCGCGAACACCCCGTCCACCCCGGTCCGCACGACCGAGGTGAACCACCGCTCCCAGTCGCCGTGCGCTGCCACGTCGCCCCCGCGCCGCAGTGGCGCCGGCAGGAACCGGTTCTCCGGCCGGAGCGTCCACGTGTAGACGGCGAGCCCCGCAGCGTGCGCGCGCTCGACGATGACGCTCCGGACCGGGCGCGGGTCGTCGACGGCGACGCTGTCGACCCCCGCCATCAGGGTCTTCACGTCGACGCTGATGCCGTGGAACTCCGCGGCGAACCCGGCCAGCGCGGCGTCCGTGCGCTCCGACGCCCACGAGGGAGCCGCCGATCCGTGGGCGGCGACCTCGTCCGCGGCACTGCCACGGGCCTCCTGGAGGTACACGAGCCGACCACCCGTCCCCCGTGCGCCGAGCTGACGGAGCACCGTCTTCTCGAACGACTCGATCGTCAGCCGGTCGTCGCCGCGCCACCCGGCGTCCCCGAGCGTGTCGTCGAGCAGCTGCGCCATCGGGAAGCCGGCCTGCTCGAAGAAGTGCGCGTGCTTGACCTCGGCGACGAGCCCGACCGGTCGGGGCGCCGCGTCGAGGATGCCGAGCAGGTCCTCGAGCCGCAGGACGCCGTCCTCCCCGTCGTGCGCGGCGGACGCCGGACGCAGCTGGGGAAGGCGCTCCCGGACCCGGAGCGTCCGCAGCTCGTCCCACGTGAAGTCCTCGGTGAACCAGCCCGTCACGCTCTGGCCGTCGACGGTCTTCGTCGTGCGCAGGTGTGCGAACTCGGGGTGGTCGGCGACGTCCGTCGTGCCGGACACCTCGTTCTCGTGCCGCAGCACGAGCACGCCGTCCTTCGTCGGCACGAGGTCCGGCTCGATCGCGTCGGCACCGAGGCCGACGGCCAGTTCGTAGGCACTCCGGGAGTGCTCCGGTCGGTGGCCGGAGGCACCACGGTGGGCGATCACACGGGTCATGCGCCGAACCGTAGCCGCTCGACCCTGCCCGCAGGTGTCCTCACGGTGTGCCTGTGGACACATCCGTTCAGCCGTCGCCCCTCGTTCCCAGGCCGCCCGCGGAGGGTCGCTCCGTGACCGTCCGACACCTCTCCACCGCCGTCGAGGCCCGCATCGACCGCGCGGCCCGCCGCCTGCTCGACGCCGGGCACCAGCCGCACCGCCCGGGCCGTCTCGCCCTGACCGAGTTCCTGGTGTTCGGCGCGAAGCAGGCGTGGGCGTGCACGTTCGGGGTGCTGCTCCTCGCGACGATGGTCGTGGTGCACCTGACCGTGCCGCCCGGGGCCCGGAACGACGTCCTCACGATGTCCGCGGCGGCGATCCAGGTCGCGATGCTCGTGTTCGGGCTCGAGACGGTCCGGGAGCTCCGGGTGGTGATGGTCTTCCACGTGGTCGGCACGGTGATGGAGGTCTTCAAGACCCACGTCGGCTCGTGGGAGTACGCGGGCGACGGCTGGCTCGTGGTGGCGGGCGTGCCGCTCTTCTCCGGGTTCATGTACGGCGCGGTCGGGTCGTACATGGTCCGGGTCGTGCGGCTGTTCGACCTGCGCTTCGACCGGTACCCGCGGCAGTGGTCGCTCGTGCTCGTCGCGGCGGGCATCTACGCGAACTTCTTCGGGCACCACTTCGTGTGGGACGCGCGGTACGTGCTGCTCGCCCTGGTCGTGGCCCTGTTCGCACGCACCACGATGCACGTCCGCGTGCACCGCGCGACGCTGCGGATGCCGGTCCTGCTCGCGATGGCGCTCGTCGCGCTGTTCATCTGGCTGGCCGAGAACGTCGCGACCTGGGCCGGCGCCTGGTCCTACCCGGCGCAGGCGGGAGCGTGGCAGCCGGTCGCGCCGACGAAGGTCGTCGCCTGGCTGCTGCTCATGGTCGTCTCGGTCGCGCTGGTCTCGTGGCTGTACCCGCAGGTCCGGTCGGCTCCGGCGGTCACCGACCGACGACGTGCGGGCACCGACCGACCGGGAGGCACGTCCCGACACCGCCCCGCAGGCGCCCGTCCGGCGGTCGGCCAGCTCACGACGAGCTCGGGGCAGCCACGCAGACCGCGACCGTAGGCTCCCGGTGTCGGGACCACCGGGTCCCGCTTCCGCTCGCCGCGAATCCTCAGCCTTCCGCGACGGGGCGCCCCTAGGCTGAGAGGACGTAAATCTCCGAGGAAGAGGACACCATGGCCTTCAAGCCCGGTTTCGACCAGTCCCCCGCCTTCAACGACCAGGGCCGTGGCGCCTGGGGCGCCGGCGCTGGTCAGCAGCAGGCGGGCTGGGGACGCACCCCACAGCAGGGACAGTACCCGCAGCAGGGCGGCATGACGCCCGAGCAGCTGCAGTACATGTACGACCGCCCGACGGCGAGCCCGGTCGACACCGACCGCATGTCGTACGAGGACACCATCGTCAAGACGCTGCTCGCGTTCGGCGTGCTCCTCGTCGGCGCCGTCGCCGGCTGGAACCTGCCGCCGATCGTCTGGATCGTCGGCGCGATCGTCGGGTTCGTGCTCGCGCTCGTCAACACGTTCAAGAAGAAGCCGTCGCCGGGGCTCGTCCTGGCGTACGCGTTCTTCGAGGGCCTGTTCGTCGGCGGCATCTCGGCGATGTTCAACAGCCGGTTCGACGGCATCGTCACGCAGGCCGTGTTCGGCACCCTCGGTGTCTTCGCGGTCACGCTGCTGCTCTTCACGTCCGGCAAGGTGCGCGCGACGCCGAAGGCGACCCGGTTCTTCCTCGTCGCGATGGTCGGCTACCTGGTCTTCTCGCTCGTGAACCTCGTGCTCATGTGGACCGGCGTGACGAACTCCGCGTTCGGTCTCCGGAGCTTCGAGATCTTCGGCATCCCGCTGGGCGTCATCATCGGTATCTTCGTGGTGCTCATGGCGGCGTACTCGCTGGTGCTCGACTTCGACCAGATCAAGACCGGCGTCCAGCGCGGCGCTCCCCGCATCTACGCCTGGACCGCGGCGTTCGGTCTCATCGTCACCCTCGTGTGGCTGTACATCGAGATCCTGCGCATCCTCGCGATCCTGGCGAGCAACCGCGAGTAGCTCGCACCTGATCGACACGAGGGGCCCCGGCACACGCCGGGGCCCTTCGTCGTGTGTCGGGAGGGCGGCGCCCGCCCCGACATGTTCTCGTCGCACGACATGCCGCTCACCTCTCGCACGAGCGGCATGTCGTGCGACCGGCACGTCCGCTGGCGGCACGTCGTGCGACCGGGGCGGACCAACCGGGCGACCCGGACGGGCTGAGAGCGGCACGGAGACGCGGCGAGGGCCCGGCACGCAGTGCGTACCGGGCCCTCGGGGCGTCAGGGAGTGGTCACTCCCACTCGATCGTCCCCGGCGGCTTCGACGTGACGTCGAGCACGACGCGGTTCACGTCGGGAACCTCGTTCGTGATGCGGTTCGAGATCTTCGCCAGGGTGTCGTACGGCAGGCGCGTCCAGTCGGCGGTCATGGCGTCCTCCGACGAGACCGGACGGAGCACGATCGGGTGGCCGTAGGTACGACCGTCACCCTGGACGCCCACGGAGCGGACGTCAGCGAGCAGGACGACCGGGCACTGCCAGATCTCCTCGTCGAGGCCGGCCGCGGTGAGCTCCTCGCGCGCGATCTTGTCCGCGGCCCGGAGCAGCTCGAGGCGGTCCTTCGTGACCTCGCCGACGATGCGGATGCCGAGCCCGGGGCCGGGGAACGGCTGGCGGCCGACGATGACCTCGGGCAGCCCGAGCTCGCGGCCGACGGCTCGCACCTCGTCCTTGAACAGGGTGCGCAGCGGCTCGACGAGCTCGAACGTCATGTCCTCGGGCAGGCCGCCGACGTTGTGGTGCGACTTGATGTTCGCGGTGCCGGATCCGCCGCCGGACTCGACCACGTCGGGGTAGAGCGTGCCCTGGACGAGGAACTTGACCTCTCCGGCATCATCGTCGCCGCGCGCCTCGAGCACGAGGGCCTCGGCCGCCGCCTCGAACGTGCGGATGAACTCGCGCCCGATGATCTTGCGCTTCTGCTCGGGGTCGCTGACGCCGGCGAGGGCGTCGAGGAACTGCTGCTCGGCGTCGACCGTGACCAGGCGGACACCGGTCGAGGCGACGTAGTCCTCCTCCACCTGCTTGCGCTCGTCGGCGCGCAGGAGCCCGTGGTCGACGAAGACGCAGGTGAGCTGGTCACCGACGGCCCTGTGCACCAGGGCCGCGGCGACGGCGGAGTCGACACCGCCCGAGAGCCCGGCGATGACGCGTGCCGAGCCCACCTGCGCGCGGATCCGCTCGACCTGCTCCTCGATGACGTTCGCGGAGTTCCAGTCACCGGGGAGGCCTGCGGCGCGGTGCAGGAAGTTCTCGAGCACGGCCTGGCCGTACGCGGAGTGCTTCACCTCGGGGTGCCACTGCACGCCGTAGAGCTTGCGCTCGTCGGAGGCGAACGCGGCGACCGGGGTCGAGGCGCTCGACGCGAGGACCGCGAAGCCCTCCGGCGCCTTCGCCACGGAGTCGCCGTGCGACATCCACGTGACCTGGGACTCGGGCTGGTCACCGAGCAGCACGCTGTCGGTGCCCGACACGGTCACGTCGGTGGCGCCGTACTCGCGGAGGCCGGTGTGCGCGACCTCACCGCCGAGCGACTTCGCCATGGCCTGGAAGCCGTAGCAGATGCCGAGCACGGGCACGCCGAGGTCGAGGATCTCACCGTCGAGGGACGGCGCACCGTCCTCGTACACGGACGACGGACCACCGGAGAGCACGATGGCCGCCGGGTCCTTCTCGCGGACCTCGTCCGCCGTGATCGAGTGCGGGACGATCTCGCTGTAGACGTTCGCCTCACGCACGCGCCGTGCGATCAGCTGGGCGTACTGCGCGCCGAAGTCGACGACCAGGACGGGGCGCTGTTCGGTCTCGCTCACCGAGCGGCCTCCTTCTCACGCTGCTGGGCAGCGGTCAGCTCGTGGTAGGTGTCCATGGCCTTCTGCTGCATGCGGTGCTCCACCACGAAGGACATGAACGGGATGATGCCGCCGAGGGCGATGAGCAGGAAGCGCGACGGCCTCCAGCGCATGATGCTCCACAGGCGGAAGTCCGTGAACAGGTACAGCACGTAGAGCCAGCCGTGCGCGATGAGGATCGCGATCGACAGGTTGAACGTGCCGGGTGCTTCGCCCGCGGTGCCGTTCGGCACGAAGAACGGGCCGTTGCCGAGCTGCATCTCGAGCTGCAGCGGCGTGTACTTGATGACGACCTCGATCACGAGCGCGAGCAGCAGCACGCCGGTGATGTACGCGGAGACGCGGTACCACTTCACCGCGCCCGGGATCTTCGGGATGTCACGCGTGCGGACGGTCAGGGCCATGGGTCGATCCTACCGGTGCGACCGGGCGGGCTCGGCGGGCTCCCCCGGGCTCCCGGCGGCGTCGGTGTCCGCGGCCGCGGCCTCGCGGGCGTCCTCCTGCTCGCGCTCCCAGGCGTCCTTCACGAACCGGTACCAGAGGAACACGGCGAACCCGGCGAACACGACCCACTCGATCGCGTAGAAGAGGTTGAGCCAGTCGAAGCGGACCTCGCGCGTCGGAGCACGGTCGGCGATGGTGCCGAGGTCGGCGGCCTTCGCGGTGGTGCCGTCGGCGACGACGTACCCGATGTACATCCGGTCGTCGAAGGCCTTCCAGGTGTTCACGAACCGGGCCGGGGCCACGGCCGAGTACTCACCCTTGCTGTAGGCGTCCTGGTCCGGGGACTCTGCCGGGTAGTAGCGCCCCTGCACCGTGAGCTCCTGGCCGTCGGTGAGGCGCTCGCCCCCCGCCTCGGCCTGTCGCCGCTGGTCGGACCAGCCGATGACGACCGGCAGGCTCGCACCGGTCTCCGTGTCGACGAGGTGTCCGATCGCCTGGTAGGTGCCGCCGCCGGACCGCCCGGTCAGGATCGTCGTGTCACCCGCGACGAACGTGCCCGTGACGGAGATGCGCTGCCCGGCGATGGACTCCGACGCCGCACGGCCGGGCTCGGTGACGTCCTCGAGGGCCTTGCGGGTCTCGGTCGTCGCCGGCAGGGGCTTGCCGTTCGCGATGCTCCGCTCGAGCTGCCACTTGCCGAGGCCCGCGAAGGTCCCGGCGAGCACGAGCGCCAGCAGGAGCAGTGCGATCCACCTCGGTCGTCGGGCTACGGCCCACATCTGTATCAGTACTCCGGATCGCGCTGGCGGACCGGGCGCTTCGGGCGCTCGGCAGGGATGTCCACCGGCGATGTCACGGGTTCGCTCGTCGTCGGCTCCGGTGACCCATTCTCGCGCTCTTCCCTGCCCGCAGCCTCCACGAGGGCGAACTCCTCGGCGAACTGGCGGTCCCGCTCGGCACGACGCGCGGCGGCCGCCGCGTCCTGGTCGGCGACGCCGGCCTCGGCGGCGGTGTCGATCGCCTCGTCGAGGGCCGGTCCGGCCGGGATCCCGACACCGGCAGCGCCGGCAGCGCCGGCAGCACCCGTCGCGCCGTCCGGACCCGAACGGCCCGTACCGCGGCCGAGCCGGTCGCGCAGGCGCTGGCGCAGCCGCGCCACCCGGGCGGGACGCACCACGAGGCGGCCGATCCGGTCCGAGTTGACGGCGAGCAGCGGACCCAGGACGGCCATCACGAGGACGTAGAGGCCCGCGAAGGCGGTGATCCGCGCCTCCAGGCCGGCGGCAGCCGAGAGCGTCGCGAGGATCAGCGCGAACTCGCCACGGTTGACCAGGATCACCGCGGTGTTGATCCCCTGCTGGACGTTGAA
Organism: Curtobacterium sp. MR_MD2014; assembly: GCF_000772085.1. Classification (NCBI taxonomy): domain Bacteria; kingdom Bacillati; phylum Actinomycetota; class Actinomycetes; order Micrococcales; family Microbacteriaceae; genus Curtobacterium; species Curtobacterium sp. MR_MD2014. The sequence continues at coordinate 3,166,875 of NZ_CP009755.1, forward strand.
GCCGTTCATGCGGGCGACGAGCTGCCCGGCGACGGCGTTCAGCACGATGGTCATGCCGATCGCGCCGAGGACGGGCCAGAGCACCTCGCCGAAGGTCGACAGGTCGAGTCCGAGGCCGAAGTTCACGAAGAAGAACGCCGCGAACACGTCGCGCATCGGGAGCGCCAGCTGCTCGATACGGTCCCGGTACCGGGTCGCACCGCAGAGCAGGCCGATCACGAACGCACCGATGGCGTCGGTCACGCCGAGCAGGTCACCGATGCCGCCGAACATCACCGCCAGCCCGAAGAACAGCACCGTGAACAGCTCGTCGTCGCGGGTGGCGAAGATCTTCGACACCCACTTGCCGGCGAACCGGGCGAGCGTGAACATGACGATGAGGAAGCCGAACGCGAGCGCGAGCTTGCCGACCACGGCCCAGAGGTTCGTGTCGCCGGAGAGCACCACGGAGACGATCGCCAGGTAGATGGCGATGAAGACGTCCTCGATGACGGTGACGCCCAGGATCATCGGGGTCTCGTCGTTCGCCAGGCGCCGCAGCTCGATGAGCAGCTTCGTGACGATCGCACTCGACGACGTGGCCGTCATGCCCGCGATGATCAGGGCCTCTCGCGTGCCCCAGCCGAGCGAGAACCCGAAGGCGAACCCGACGCCCATGTTGATGGCGACGTACGTGCCGCCGGAGACCAGGAGCTTCCCGGCGTTGCCGTAGAACTCCTCCTGGTCGAACTCCAGCCCGAGGTTGAAGAGCAGGAGGATGAGCCCGAAGGTCGCGATGAGCTCGATCGTGTGCGACTCGACGTTGAGGCCGATCCACGGGGTGTGCGGGCTCGCGATGAGCCCGACCACCATGTAGATCGGGATGGCGGGCAGACCGATCGTCTTGCCCAGGCGCCCGAGCACGTAGGCGATGACGAAGAGCACACCGATGGTGAGCAGTTCGCCGCCGAGATGCACGGGTCAGCTCCCGGGCGGCGCCTCGGCGGCAGCCGCCGCCAGCTGTCCGCTGCGGTAGAAGGAGAACGCCTTGGCGACCTTCTCGGGAGCGCCGGCGACGACGATGGTGTCACCGGGGAACACGACGAAGTCCGGCGAGGGAGCGGGGTTGGCGCTGTCGCCGCGGACCACGGCGACGACGGTCAGGCCGATGAAGCCCGAGTCGTGCAGGTCGCCGAGGGGCTTGCCGGCGATGGCGTCCTCGTAGTCGACGCTGAACCAGTCGATCGACAGGCCGGGGATCTCGTCGAGCTTGTCGAGGCCCTCGGTGATCCGGGTACCGCCGAGCAGTTCGGCGAGGGTGTGCGCCTCGTCCTCGCTCAGGCGGAGCGAGACCTTCTCCGACTTGTCCGCGCCGTCGGAGACGTCGGCGAACGAGATGAGGTCGGAGTGCCCCGACCGGTGCGTGATGACACCGCACTTGCCACCGTCGTCGGTGTAGAAGCTGTGCAGCACGCCGACTCCGGGGAGTTTGACGCGATGGACGTCGACCATGATGGCTCCCTTGGTGAGTACCCCGATGATAACCACCGGGTGCGGCAGCCCATTCCGCGGGTCATCCGGTCGGTGGACGCGTGCCGGTCAGACCCGTCGCTAGCCTCGCCGCATGGGGAACACCGGGGGCCGTGCCCGCATCGTCGTCGCCGTCGTCGGGGTGGTGGTCGTCGCGGCCTACGCGGCACTGCTGGCCGTGAACGCGCTCGTGCTCGACCCGCTCGGCGCGGTGCCGGGGCGCTCGCTCGAGCAGATCTACGCGCGGGTGGACGTGGGCAACGACGTGGCGCAGGACGTCGTCGGCGTGCTCGTCGTCGCAGGCATCGGCGTGGGACTGGCGCTCACCGCAGCGGTCGTCGGACTCGCGTCGCGGCTGCCGACGACGACGATCGCGGTGCTGCACCTCGGCATCCTCGCTGCGGGCGCACTCGCGACGTTCCAGTCGGGCTTCTGGCTCGGCATGGACGTCGCCGACTCGTGGCCGACCGACGGCGCCGCGCACACGATCTGGTCCGGCGTGCTGTACCTGACGAGCACGGCGGCGCTCATCGCGATCCCGGCCGTGCTCGTCGGCGCCGCCGTCCGGACCCGCACCCGCAACACGCAACGTCGGCGACAGCTCGCAGCGGAGTAGCGCTGCGCGGAACCGCCGAGGTTGCGTTTCGCGGGAGGGACGCGGCGAGGCGACGGACGGGAGGCGCGTGGCGGGGCCGCCACGCGCCTCCCGTCCGGTGACCTACCGCGGTTCGCTCGTCTTCTCGCCCTCGACCTGCTCGTCCGTCGCCTTCGCGCCGTCGGCACCGCTCGACCGGCCACCGCCGACCACCACGTCGTCCTCGTCGAAGCCGAACGCGATGTCCGGCGCCTCGAGGCGCACCCGGTCGGCCGACTCGTCGTCGGGCTGCAGCTGCGACTCGCGCTCGGCGGCGACGCGCTTCAGGTAGTTCGACACCTCGTGCTCGGTCGTCTCCTGGTCCCACCCGAGCACGCCGGCCATGAGCTTCGCGGCGACCGGGGCCGCCTCTTCTCCGCGGTCCCACGCCTCGATCGAGATGCGGGTGCGGCGAGCGAGGACGTCCTCCAGGTGCAGGGCGCCCTCGTGCGAGGCCGCGTAGACGACCTCGGCACCGATGTAGTCGTCCGCCTGCGGCAGCGGCTCGGCGAGCGACGGGTCCTGCTCGACGAGCTGCAGCACCTCGGTGGCCTGGGTTCCGTACCGGTTGAGCAGGTGCTCGATCCGGACCTTGTGCACGCCGAACTGCCGAGCGGTGCGCCCGCGACGGTTCCAGGCCGCCGGGTAGCCCTCGGCACCGACCAGCGGGATGTCCTCGGTCGTCGAAGACGGGATCTTGCCGTCCATCGCCGCGACCGCCTCGTCGATGGCGTCCTTGCCCATCACGCGGTAGGTCGTCCACTTGCCGCCCGCGACCACGACCAGGCCCGGAGCGGTGTGCGCGACGACGTGCTCACGGCTGAGCTGCGACGTCTGGTCCGACTCGCCCGCGAGCAGCGGTCGGAGGCCGGCGTAGACGCCCTCGACGTCCTCGCGGGTGAGCGGCACCGCGAGGACCTTGTTCACGTGCTCGAGGATGTAGTCGATGTCCGCCGCGGTCGCCGCCGGGTGGGCCTTGTCGAGGTTCCAGTCGGTGTCCGTCGTGCCGACGAGCCAGTGCCGGCCCCACGGGATGACGAACAGCACGCTCTTCTCGGTGCGGAGGATCATGCCGGTGTTCGACTGGAAGCGGTCGCGCGGGATCACGAGGTGCACGCCCTTCGACGCCCGCACCTTGAACTGCCCGCGGGTGCCGACCATCGCCTGGGTGTCGTCGGTCCAGACGCCCGTCGCGTTCACGACCTGCTTCGCCCGGATGTCGAACTTCTCGCCCGTCTGGATGTCGTGCGCGTGCGCCCCGACCACCCGCTCCCCGACCTTGATGAACCCCTCGATGCGGACCCGGCTCGCCGCGTGCGCGCCGTACGACGCTGCGGTGCGCACGAGCGACGCGACGTAGCGGGCGTCGTCGACCTGGGCGTCGTAGTAGGTCATGCCGCCGACGAAGGCGTCCTTCTTCAGGCCCGGCATGTTCTTGAGGACCTGCTTGCGGCTGAGGTGCCGGTGGTGCGGGACCCCGGGCGGACGACCGCCGGACCAGCTGAACACGTCGTACATCGCCATGCCGATGCCGATGTAGAAGCGCTCCCACACGCGGTGGTTGAGCGGGTAGAGGAAGCGAACGGGCTTCACCAGGTGCGGAGCGATGCGCTGCAGCAGCAGGCCGCGTTCGATCAGGGCCTCGCGGACGAGCGCGAAGTTCAGCTGCTCGAGGTAGCGGATGCCGCCGTGCACGAGCTTCGACGAGCGGCTCGACGTCCCCGAGCCCCAGTCGCGTGCCTCGACGATGCCGACGCTCAGGCCGCGGGTGACGGCATCGAGCGCGCTGCCACCGCCGACGATGCCGCCGCCGACCACCAGGACGTCGAGCTCCCGGGTCTTCATCGCCTCGATCGCGGCGGCGCGCTCCTCCGGACCGAGCTTGGCCGCCGGGTCGAAGCCGACGCTCGCGCTCGGTGCCGTGGCATGCCGGGCGTCCTCGACGGTGCTCTCGGCACCTGCGCTCGTCGCGTCCGTGCTGGTCTGCGTGGTGCTGCTGGCTGGCTTGGCCATCGTCGCCTCCGTGCGGGTTGCGCGCACGGAGCCGGCCTCCGCGCACGGGAGCGCCGAGGCGTCACCCGTGCGGGAGCACGGGTGCCACCGTCACTGCTGGTGGTACGGCGCCACGACCACTTCTACTCGCTGGAACTCCTTGACGTCGGAGTATCCGGTGGTGGCCATCGACCGACGCAGCGCACCGACCAGGTTCGCGCGGCCGTCCCACGACGGCGTAGGCCCGTTCAGCACGTTCTCGAGCGGGGCGATCTGCCCGACCTCGACCCGACGACCGCGGGGCAGCTCGGCGTGGTGTGCCTCGGCACCCCAGTGGAAGCCACCACCCGGGGCCTCGGTCGCGCGGGCCAGTGCGGTGCCGAGCATGACGGCGTCCGCGCCGACCGCGATCGCCTTGACGATGTCGCCGGCGGTGTCGAGCCCGCCGTCCGCGATGACGTGCACGTAGCGGCCGCCGGACTCGTCCATGTAGTCGCGTCGGGCACCGGCGACGTCGGCCACCGCGGTCGCCATCGGCGCGTGGATGCCGAGGGCGGCGCGGGTCGTCGAGGCCGCTCCGCCGCCGAAGCCGACGAGCACGCCCGCGGCACCGGTGCGCATGAGGTGCAGCGCCGACGTGTACGTCGAGGCACCGCCCACGATGACCGGCACGTCGAGCTCGTAGATGAACTTCTTGAGGTTGAGCGGCTCCTGGTTCTGGGAGACGTGCTCCGCCGAGACCGTCGTGCCGCGGATGACGAACAGGTCGACACCGGCGTCGACGACCGTCTGCGAGAACTCCTGCGTGCGCTGCGGGCTGAGCGAACCGGCGACCGGCACCCCGGCGGCACGGATCTCGGCCAGGCGCGCGGTGATCAGCTCGGCCTTGACCGGCTCGGAGTAGATCTCCTGCATGCGCTTCGTGACGTTGCCGTCCGTGAGGGTCTTGATCTCCTCGTAGTACGGCGTCGGGTCCTCGTACCGGGTCCACAGGCCCTCGAGGTCGAGCACGCCCAGGATCCCGAGCTCGCCCATCTGGATGACCGTCGCCGGCGAGGACACCGAGTCCATCGGCGCCGAGAGGATCGGCGACGCGAAGGTGAACGCGTCGATCGACCACTGCACGCTCACGTCGTGCGGGTCGCGGGTGCGCCGCGAGGGGACCACCGCGATGTCGTCGAACGCGTACGCCCGACGGCCGCGCTTGCCTGCACCGATCTCGACTTCAGTCACCGGGCAAGCCTAGCGGGCGGGGTCCCGGAGTGGGACGGGTGGACGGTGCAGGGCGACGCCGTACCGGTGGGGTCACTGCTGCTGGTGCTGGTGCGGGTGCGGGTGCTGGTGCTGGTGCTGGTGCGGGTGCGGGTGCGGGTGCGGCTCAGCGTCGCGGTCGTGTCCGTCGCTTCCGCAGGGCCCGGAGGACCAGGCCGAGCAGGAGCGCGAGCACGACGAGGACCGCGAGCAGGGCGGCGGCGACCTTGACCAGCAGTGCGGCGCCCACGAAGAGCACGGCGAAGACGACCCAGACGAGGGCGTCGAGCACGAGGGGGCCGGGGGTCCGCACGTGCGTCACGCTAGCCGACGGACGGGGAGCCGGCGTGCGCGGGCCGGGCCGGCGGGGCGGGGGTGGGTCGCGCCTCCCGGCCGGGCCGGACGCAGGTGGCGGCGGCGAGACGCGGGCGTCGACGCGAGACGCGAAACGCGAGACGCCTCGGTCGACGCGAGACGCACCCGGATCCGGCGGCGTCTCGGTGTGTCCGCGGCGTCACGCTGACACGCCGGCGTCTCGGCGCCACGAACGCGACGTCCGCGACGACCGCCACGACCACCACGACCACCACGACTGCGACGCCGCCCCGGGCCTGACGACGCCCGGGGCATGAGGACGGGGCCGCGCGGCGCATCAGCAGCCTGCGCGGCCCCGTCGGGATGCGGGTACCACCCCCACAGCAGTACCCGCGGGTCGACCCCGCTCAGCGAGCGGAGTCGACGTCCTTGGCGAGCGTCCCCAGGTAGAGCTCGATGACCTTCGGGTCGTCGGCGAGCTCACGCCCGGTGCCCGAGTACGCGTTCCTCCCCTGGTCGAGCACGTACCCACGATCGCAGATCTGCAGACAGCGTCGCGCGTTCTGCTCGACCATGATGATCGACACCCCGGCCTTGTTGATCCGGCGCGTGCGGATGAACGTCTCGTCCTGGCGCACCGGCGACAGGCCCGCGGAGGGCTCGTCGAGCAGCAGCACCTTCGGGTCCATCATCAGCGCGCGGGCCATCGCGACCGACTGCCGCTCACCTCCCGACAGCGAGCCCGCCCGCTGCGTCCGCCGCTGTCCGAGGACCGGGAACAGGTCGTAGATGACCTCGAGCCGCTCGGCGAACTTCTTCGGGCGCAGGTACAGGCCCATCTGCAGGTTCTCCTCGATCGAGAGCGAGGGGAACACGTTGTTCGTCTGCGGGACGAAGCCGACGCCGGCCTGGACGAGCTTGTTCGCCTTGAGGTTCGTGATGTCCTCGCCCTGCAGGGAGACCGAGCCCTCGCGGATCGACACCAGGCCGAACAGCGCCTTGAGGAGCGTCGACTTGCCGGCACCGTTCGGACCGATGATGCCGATGAGCTCGCCCGGGTAGCAGTCGAGGTCGCAGCCGTTGAGGATGTTCACGCCCGGCAGGTACCCCGCGACGAGGTTCTTCGCGGTCAGGACGGGCTCGCCGCGGTCGATCGTCGCGGTTGCGCTCGTCGCGCTCGTCGCGCTCGTCGCACCCGTCGTCGGACTGGAGGCGCGGCCCGCGTCAGCTGCGTTCGTTGCGTCGGTCATCGGGTCGCCTCCTGCTCGTCCTGCTTGCGGTCGTCCGCCTTCGGGTGGTCGTCCGCTGCTTCCTCTTCGGCCACCTCGTCGGCCAGCTCCTCGTAGGTCTCCTCGGTGAGGAGCGAGTCGTCGCCCAGGTCGGTGTCGTGGTGCGCACCGAGGTACGCGTCGATGACGGCGCGGTCGTCCATCACCGTGTCGGCCGGGCCCTCGGCGACGACCTTGCCCTCGGCCATCACGACCACCCAGTCGGAGATGTGCCGGACCATGTGCATGTCGTGCTCCACGAAGAGCACGGTCATGCCGTCGTCGCGCAGCGACTGGATGTGTCCGAGCAGCGACTGGGTGAGCGCGGGGTTCACGCCCGCCATCGGCTCGTCGAGCATGATCATCGTCGGGTCGGACATCAGCGCGCGGGCCATCTCGAGGAGCTTCCGCTGCCCGCCCGACAGGGAACCGGCGTAGTCGTCCTGCTTCTCGAGGAGCTTGAAGCGGGCGAGCAGGTCCTCGGCCTTGGCGGTGATCTCGCGCTCGCGCTTCCGCCACAGCGCCGGGACGAGGCCGACGAAGAAGTTCTCGCCCGGCTGGTCGCGGGCGCCGAGCAGCATGTTCTGCATCACGGTGAGGCGGCTCAGCGCCTTCGTGAGCTGGAACGTGCGGACCATGCCCTTGTTGGCGATGTGCGTCGCGCTCGTCTTCTGCAGCGTGTCGCCGTTGAAGCGGGTCGTCGCGCCGGGGCTCGGCTTGTCGAAGCCGGTCAGCAGGTTGAAGAACGTCGTCTTGCCGGCACCGTTCGGGCCGATCAGGGCGGTGATGGTGCCGCGCTGCACCTCGAGGTGGTCGACGTCGACCGCGGTCATGCCGCCGAAGTGCCGGGTGACGCCGTCGACCGTCAGGATCGGGTCGGACTTCGTGTGGGTGTAGGTCTCAGACACTGAACGACAGCTCCTTCTTGTTGCCCAGGAGTCCCTGTGGCCGGAACACGATGAGGAGCATGAGCGCGACGCCGACGAGCACGTAGGAGAACTGCTCCGCCTGCTGCGCGTTCATGATCGAGTCGGGGATGAAGTCCCCGGCGAGGGTGCGGACGAAGAGCCGCACGACGAAGAACAGGATCGCCCCGAGCACCGGACCGAACACGGTCGCGGCACCGCCGAGGATCAGCGCGGTCCAGATGAAGAACGTCATGGAACGGCCCATCGCGTCCGGCTGCACGGAACTCGGCAGCACGTAGATCACCCCGGCGAGCGCACCGAGCGCGCCGCCGAACACGAGCGCCTGCATCTTGTACGAGTAGACGTTCTTGCCGAGGGACCGCACGGCGTCCTCGTCCTCGCGGATGGCCTTCACGACGCGACCCCACGGGCTGCGCATGAGCAGGAAGAGCACGAGGGTGAAGAGCGCCACGAGGCCCCAGGCCGCGATGCGGATCCACCAGCCGTTGACGCCGTTGTTCGAGTACGTGAACCACAGGATGCTCGTGGTGCCGTCGGGCAGCGGGCTGAGGGCGTTGAACGGGTCGCGGTAGCTCGACCCGGCGATGCCGTTCGAGCCGCCGGTGGTGTTCGTCAGCAGGCTGGAGCGACCGACCATGCGGATGATCTCGGCGCCGGAGATCGTCACGATCGCCAGGTAGTCGCCGCGCAACCGCAGGGTCGGGATGCCGAGGATGACCGCGAACACGATCGCGACCGCCAGGGCGACGAGCACCGCCATGACGAAGGGCAGGCCGTTCGTGATCGAGATCGCGAAGCCGTAGGCGCCGAGCAGCAGGAACGCCGCCTGGCCCATGTTGATCAGTCCGGTCAGACCGAAGTGCACGTTGAGGCCGATCGCGGCCAGGGCGAACGCCGCCGTGGTGGGGGCGAGGGCCTCCTGCGTCAGCGAGGACAGCAGGTTCAGGATGTAGTCCATGTCGGTGCTCCCTTAGCCGATGCGCTCGGCGCGACCGAAGATGCCCTGCGGCCGGAACAGCAGGATGAGGATGAGGATCACGAGCGCCGTGGCGTACTTGAAGTCACCCGGCAGCACGAGGTTCGTGAGCTCGACGACGATGCCGATGATCATCGAGCCGACGAGGGCGCCGTACGCGGTGCCGAGACCGCCGAGCGTGACGGACGCGAACATGAGCAGCAGCAGCTGGAGGCCGGTCTGCCAGTTCACGCCGTTGAGCACCAGGCCGAGCATCACGCCGGACAGGCCCGCGAGGCCGGCGGCGAGCGTCCACACGAAGCGGATGACGCGGTCGACGTCGATGCCGGACGCCGCGGCGAGCGCCGGGTTGTCCGACACGGCGCGGGTGGCACGGCCGAAGCGGGTCTTGGCCAGGAACAGGCCGGTGCCGACGAGGACGACGAGCGCGATGCCCATCGCGACGTAGGACTGCACGGTCAGCGTGAGGCCGGCGAAGGTCACCGTCTCGGGGTTGCCCTGCTGGATGCGGACGGTCGAGGCGCCGAAGAAGTACTGGAAGGCGTACTGCGCGGCGATCGACAGACCGATCGTGACGATCATGAGCTGGGTGAGGCTGATCCGACGGCGGCGCAGTGGCCTCCAGATCGCGGCGTCCTGCAGGTACCCGGTCGCCGCACAGAGCAGCGTGACGACGATGCCGGTCACCCAGATGTTCCAGCCGAGCTGGTTCGCGAAGACGTAGGCGAGGAGACCGCCGAGGGTCACCTGCTCACCGTGCGAGAAGCTCGACAGGCCGGTGGTGCCGTAGATGAGCGACAGGCCGACCGACGCGAGGGCGATGAGGAGCCCGAGCCGGATGCCCGACGCGAGCTGCTGCCAGGCGCGTGCGGCGCTGACGCTGCTCGTGTCGTCGCTGGTGGTGGCGCCCTGCTGGTCGGACAGCTGGAAGATCTGGCCGACGTTGGCGTTGAGCGTGGCGTTCACCTTGCGCTCGGCGTCGGCGGCGTTCGTCAGGTACTGCCCCTTCGGCAGCGAGTCCTGGTCGACGCTGACGGTGTACTGCCCCGCCGTGGTCACCGACACCGACCAGCGACCGGTGTCGTCGGTGGTCGCGGTCTGCGCGAACCCGCCGGCCCCGGCGACGTCGACGTCGACCCCGGTCGCGGGCTTCCGCTCGGAGTCGAGGATGGTGCCCCGGATGCAGCCGTTCGTGGGGCTGACCGTGCAGGGGCCGGAGCTCGCCGGTGCGCCGGTGCTCGGGCTGCTGCTGGCGGAGGGACTGCTCGTCGCCGCGTCGGCTGCGGGCGACACTGCCCAGTCGACCGCGAAGGTGGCGAGGAAAGCGAGGAAGAGTACTGCGGCGAGGACCAGGCGGTTGCGACCTGGTGCCCCACGGCGGAATCGGCGCATGAGCGCTGACCCCGGCGGAGTGATGGAACCCACGGATGAGCCTCTCGTTCGGATAGTCGAGGACCATAGGGATTTTTTGTGTCCCCCGTGTTTCCAGCACGTCTCCTGCACAAATCGTGCTGCATTCGTGACCGAGACCCCGTCGATCCGCGGAAATCCGCCCGTCCAGCCGGTACAGGACTCTCAGGAACGGGTCGTCGGACCGCTGTCGGCCCGCGCGCGGCGCCCGCCGTGCCCGGACGGTCGGGGGACGACGGAATGGCGGGAGTGTCCCGCGCGTTACCATGGCCCATCGGGAACCCGACGACGCGCCCCGGTGCCACCACTTCACCTCGCCCACGAAGGGGAACCATGGACCAGCCGGATCCGTTCGGATTCATCGGACTCACGTACGACGACGTCATGCTCCTGCCCGGGCACACCGACGTCATCCCGAGCGAGGCGTCCACGACGTCCCGGCTCACGAAGCGCATCGACGTGCACGTCCCGCTGCTGTCGGCTGCGATGGACACCGTGACCGAGGCGCGCATGGCGATCGCGATGGCCCGTCAGGGCGGCATCGGCATCCTCCACCGCAACATGTCCATCGCGGACCAGGCCGCGTACGTCGACAAGGTCAAGCGGTCCGAGTCCGGCATGATCACCAACCCCGTGACGACGACCCCGGACGCGACCGTGGCCGAGGTCGACGCCGTCTGCGGGCAGTTCCGCGTCTCCGGGCTGCCGGTCGTCGAGTCGGACGGCACCCTCGTCGGCATCATCACGAACCGTGACATGCGCTTCGTCGCACCGTTCGAGACGGCGACCACCCTCGTCCGCGACGTCATGACCAAGGCGCCCCTCATCACCGCGCCCGAGGGCATCGACCCCGAGGACGCGGTCGCGATCTTCGCGCAGCACAAGATCGAGAAGCTCCCGCTCGTCGACGCCGACGGCAAGCTCCGCGGCCTCATCACCGTCAAGGACTTCGACAAGAGCGAGAAGTACCCGGACGCCACGAAGGACGACGAGGGCCGCCTGCGCGTCGGCGCCGCGATCGGCTTCTTCGGCGACGCCTGGCAGCGCGCCGAGGCCCTGCGCGACGCGGGCGTGGACGTGCTCGTCGTCGACACCGCCAACGGCGAGAGCGAGGGCGTGCTCGACATGGTCCGCCGCCTGAAGGCCGACCCGTCGTTCGCCGGCATCGACGTCATCGGTGGCAACGTGGCGACCCGACAGGGCGCGCAGGCGCTCATCGACGCCGGCGTGGACGCCGTCAAGGTCGGCGTCGGGCCGGGCTCGATCTGCACCACCCGCGTGGTCGCCGGCGTCGGCGTCCCGCAGGTCACCGCCGTGTACGAGGCGTCGCTCGCCGCGCGTGAGGCCGGCGTGCCGGTCATCGCCGACGGCGGTCTGCAGTACTCGGGCGACATCGCGAAGGCCCTGGTCGCCGGTGCTGACACCGTCATGCTCGGGTCGCTCCTCGCGGGCACCGACGAGAGCCCGGGCGAGCTCGTCTTCGTCGGCGGCAAGCAGTACAAGGCGTACCGCGGGATGGGCTCCCTCGGCGCACTGCAGACCCGCGGCGAGAAGACCTCGTACTCGAAGGACCGCTACTTCCAGGCCGACGTCCCCTCGGACGAGAAGCTCATCCCCGAGGGCATCGAGGGCCAGGTCCCCTACCGCGGCTCGGTGGCGAACGCCGTCTACCAGCTCGTCGGCGGACTGCGGCAGTCGATGTTCTACGTCGGTGGCCGCACGGTGCCGGAGCTCAAGGCCCGCGGCAAGTTCGTCCGCATCACCGCGGCCGGGCTCAAGGAGTCCCACCCGCACGACATCAAGATGGTCGTCGAGGCCCCGAACTACCGCGGCTGACCCCGGACTCCTCCCCTCTCGCGCTTCTGCGCGAGACGCCCCCGTTGCGTCGAGACGCCGCCGAATCCGGCGGCGTCTCGGCGATCCGGGGGCGTTTCGCGTTGACGGTGGCGTCTCGCTCGCTCCTGCACCGAGGGTGACGGCCGGGAGGCCCTCCACAACGCACGCTGTCGCCGCTCTTCCGCCACGTGGTCACGCGAGACTGCCGCGCATGTCAGTCACGCCGTCTCCCGTCCTCGCCGGTCGTCCGGCGGACCTCCGCGACCCGGTGCGCCTGTTCCACGGCGCGGCGGTCGAGCGCGAGACGTGGGACGGTCTGGACGAACGTGGACGCCGGCGACTCGTGGTGCGCACCCGGGCCGCGGCGCTGCACCGTCCAGCGGTCGTCTCGCACCGGTCCGCCGGGGCGCTGTGGGGCCTCCCCGAACTCGGGCGCTGGGACTGGCGCCTGCACGTGATCGACCCTGCGCTCCGGAAGACGCACGTCGGCCGAGGCGTCGTGCGGCACACCGGTGACCTGTCGGAGGGCGACGTCGCCGATGCAGCCGGGGTCCCGGTGACGTGCCTGCTCCGGACGGTGGTCGACATCGTGCACGTCGCACCCCTGGCACACGCGGTCCTCGTGCTCGACCACGTGCTGCACGACGGGGCCGCGTCGCTCCCGGACCTCGAGCGTGCTCTCGCGGCCCGTGCGGGGACACGTGGTTCGCGTGTGGCCCGGACGGCGCTCGAGTTCGCGGACGGCGCCGCCGAGTCCCCGGGCGAATCGGTCAGCAGGGTGGCGATGCGGGAACTCCGAGTCGCTCCACCGGTACTGCAGCGGGAGTTCGACACCGACGCCGGACGCTTCCGGGTGGACTTCTGGTGGCCTGACGCCGGCGTCGTCGGCGAGTTCGACGGCCGGGTCAAGTACGACGACCGTGAGGCCCTGTGGACGGAGAAGCGCCGCGAGGACGCACTGCGACGGCTACCCGAGGTGAGGGGCTTCGCACGGTGGGGCATGCGCGAAGCACTCGACCCGGGGCTCCTGGCGCCCGTGCTGCTCGCGGCGGGCCTCCCGGTCGGGCGCGGCTGGGTGGAGCGGTCGCGGTGACAGAATCCCTCGGTCCTCCGTCGCCGAGACGCCACCGTCTGGAGCGTGTCGTACCTCCTCGAGACGCCGGTGTCTGCCCGAGACGCCACCAGGCTGCCGAGACACCGTCGGATTCGCGGGCGTCTCGCTGGCTTCCGGGCGTCTCGCTGGCTTCCAAGCGTCTCGCGTCGACGACGGCGTCACGCCTCGCCTCGCATCGCCTCGCCTCGCCTCGCCGAGGGCAGCCCGAGAACGACGCGGACGAGCCTCGCGCGGGAGCGCTCCAGCCGATCCCGAACGGTCCGCACGGGCCTCGGCGAGCGCGAGGACCGTCCGGACGGACTCCTCATCAGGGGTTCCCGTGCACCTCCTCAGTTTCGTCACGGGTGTGTAACGAAACGTCCAGGTGATGATCTCGGACACACACGCGAAACACTTCGGCCCTAGTTTTCTCGGCAACCCACGTGGAGGAGACCGCGCTCGACCCGATGCGGTTGGGCCTCCGCGCAGAGAAAGGGCTCCACGGATGACCAGAACCACCCGTGCCACCACGGCACTGGCAGTGGCGGGAGCGGCAGCGCTCCTCCTCGCCGCGTGTTCCACCAGCGGCAGCGCCGAGACCACTTCCTCCGCCTCCGCCGGCGGTGCGAAGAAGGACCCGGCGGCGAGCTGCAAGGCCCCCGACACCCCCGGTACCGACGCGCTGAAGATCGGCACGATCCTCCCGCTGACGGGCACCCTGTCGTACCTCAACCCGCCCGCCGAGTCCGGCGTCGGCCTCGCGGTCGAGGACATCAACTCGGCCGGAGGCGTGCTCGACAAGGACGTCAGCATCGACCCCGCGACCGACTCGGGCGACAGCAACGACATGACCGTGTCGAGCTCGGCCGCGACGAAGCTCGTCAACGCCAAGGTGCCGGTCGTCATCGGCGCCGAATCGTCGAGCGTCACGCTCAACGTCATCGACCAGCTGACGAGCAACTGCATCGTGCAGATCTCGCCGGCGAACACCGCGACCGACCTGTCCGGGTACTCGTCGCACTACTACCGGACCGCGCCGCCGGACTCGGTGCAGGGCTCGGCCCTCGGCCAGCTCGTCACGGGTGACGGCAACGCCAAGGTCGCGTTCCTGGTCTTCAACGACACCTACGGCACGGGTCTCCGCGACACCGTGCAGCAGGCGATCGAGGACTCGGGCGGCCAGGTCGTCTACGGCGGCAAGGGCAAGGGTCAGGAGTTCCCGCCCGGACAGACGACGTTCTCGTCCGAGGTCACCGCTGCGCTCGCCGCGAAGCCGGACGCCATCGTGGTTCTCGCCTTCGACGAGACGAAGTCGATCATCCCGGAGCTCAAGTCGCAGAACGCCGACATGTCGAAGATCTACATGTCCGACGGCAACACCGCGGACTACTCGAAGGACTTCGACCCGGGCACCCTCGAGGGCGCGCAGGGCACCATCCCCGGCGCCAGCCCGAAGGACGAGCTGAAGCAGCGCCTGTCGGACTTCTACAAGCAGTCCTCGGGCAAGGAGCTGGCTGACTACTCGTACGCTGCCGAGTCCTACGACGCCACGACCCTCGCTGCGCTGGCCGCGGTGAAGGGCAAGGGCACCGACTCGGGCACCATCCAGGCCAACATGGCCGCGGTGTCCGGTGCGGACGGCGGCACGAAGTGCGAGACGTTCAAGGCGTGCAAGGACCTGCTCGACAAGGGTGAGGACATCCAGTACACCGGCCCGTCCGGCATCGGTCCGTTCGACAGCAAGAACGACCCGTCGAGCGCCTACATCGGCATCTACAAGTTCGACGGCGACAACAAGCCCGTGTACCAGACCGCCATCCAGGGCTCGGTCTCGAAGTAACACGCAGCACGCGACGTCGGCCCCGGACCTCATGCAGGTCCGAGGCCGACGTCGTCCCCGCGAGACTCGCGTCCGCGGACAGTTCCGCGGGCGCGGGCCTGCGGAACTGTCCGCATGGCCGAGCCTCGGCACAGCGCTCCGAACCGCGCGCGGGCACCGGGGGCGGACGGGAGGCGCGGCTCGCGCCCGTCAGGCCGGCTCGGCCGCCGCAGGGGCGAGCGTCCGCCGCCGCGCGGCCCGGGCCGCCACGAAGCTGTCGACCGTCAGGACCACGAGCGCGACCCAGACGATCCCGAAGCCGATCCACCGCGCGGGCGGCATCGCCTCGTGCTGCACGACCACGCCGACCAGGAGCTGCATCACCGGCGCGAGGTACTGCGTCAGGCCGAGCGTCGACAGGGACACCCGCCGGGCGGACGACGCGAAGAGCAGCAGCGGCACCGCGGTCGCGGGCCCGGTGAGCACCGTGACGAGGACGTGCGGCCACCCCTCGCTCGTGAACGTCACCCCGCCGCCGAGACCCGTGACGCCGAGCACGACGAGCGCCCCCACGGCGATCGGGACCAGCCAGACGGTCTCGATCGTCAGGCCGCTCAGCGCGTCGACGGTGCCCCCGACCCGCTTCTTCACCAGGCCGTAGCACCCGAACGAGAAGGCCAGCGCGAGCGAGATCCACGGCACCTGCCCGTAGCCGACCGCGATGACGACGACCGCGACGACGCTGATGCCGACGGCAGCCCACTGCGCCGCACGCAGGCGCTCGCGGAGGACGACCACGCCGAGGGCGATCGTGACGAGCGGGTTGATGAAGTACCCGAGCGCCGCCTCGACCGTGTGGCCCGTCGTCGTCGCGGCGACGTACACGGTCCAGTTCACCAGGATGAGCACGGCCGCGAGTCCCATCACGAGCATCACCCGGCGCTGGGCGAGCAGGGAGCGGGTGCGGAGCCACGACCGGGTGACGGCGATCGCCACCGCGCAGAAGACCAGGCCGAAGACGATCCGCCAGGCGACGATCTCGAACGCGCCGGCGGGGGCCATCGCGGCGAAGAGCAGGGGCATCAGTCCCCAGAGTCCGTACGCGACGATCGCCTGCACGACGCCGACGGATGCCTCGCTGCGTGCCGGACGCGCCGGGGTCGCTTCACTCACGGGACCATCCTAGGAAGGGGCGCGGACGCTGCGGGCGGACAGCGCGCCTCCAAGCCGACCACCGGGACGGGCCGGGAGCGCCGCAGCGACACGCGCCCGGACGCACGAACGCCCCGCCGGCTGCGAGCCGGACGGGGCGTTCGTGACGAGAGCTGCTGGTCTCAGTGCTCGATGACCGCGAGGACGTCGCGCGCCGAGAGGACGAGCAGGTCCTCGCCGGAGTACTTGACCTCGGTGCCGCCGTACTTCGAGTAGATGACCTTGTCGCCGACGGCGACGTCGAGCGGCACGCGGTTGCCGTTGTCGTCGATGCGACCCGGACCCACGGCGACGACCTCGCCCTCCTGGGGCTTCTCCTTCGCGGTGTCCGGGATGACGAGACCGGAAGCGGTGGTCTGCTCCGCCTCGACCTGGCGGATGACGATGCGATCCTCGAGCGGCTTGATGGTGACGGCCACGGTGACCTCTTCTTTCTCGGTACTGACTCGGTACAGATGGGAACCGGTTGGCACTACGCACAGGAGAGTGCCAACCACAACTCTAGGGACAGTCTGGCACTCGGTCAATCCGAGTGCCAGCACGTGTCGGGCCTCCCCGGCGACCTGGGAGGATCGACGGGTGGAAGCCGCCGACCTCGCCCAGCTGCTGACCCCCGAGGGGATGGCCCTGCTCGACCGTACCCCCGGCGTCTCGGACGGGGGCGAGATCGTCCGGGTGGTCTCCCGGCTCCGTGGCGAGGGACACGACCCGGGGCTCGTGGCAGCCGTGCTGACCCAGGCGAAGCTCCGCCAGAAGGCCCGCGCGAAGTTCGGGGACTTCGCCGCGCGGATGCTCTTCACCGAGGCCGGCCTCGAACAGGCCACCCGACTGCAGGTCGCCGCGCAGCACGCCGGTCGCTTCGCCGCCGCCGGTCTGACCCGGGTCGCGGACCTCGGCTGCGGGATCGGTGGCGACGCCATGGCGATGGCCGCGCTCGACCTCGACGTCACCGCCGTCGACCGCGACGAGGTGACCGCGGCGGTCGCGACGCACAACCTCGCGCTCTGGCCGAACGCCCGGGTCGAGCTCGGCGACGCGGCCGCCTTCGACCTGTCCCGGGTCGACGGCGTCTGGATGGACCCCGCGCGACGCACGGCCGGGCACGCGAACACGAGGCGCCTGGCCGACCCGGACGACTGGTCGCCGTCGCTCGACACCGTGTTCGCCGCCGCGACGACGACCCCGACGGGCGTGAAGCTCGGCCCGGGCATCGACCGCGACCTGATCCCGGACACGCTCGAGGCGCAGTGGGTGTCCGTCGACCGCGAGGTCGTCGAGCTCGTTCTGTGGTCCGGGCCCCTCGCCCGTGACGGTGTCCGGCGCGCGGCCACCGTCATCGGCGGTCACGGCATCGCCGAGCTCACCGGCCCGGCGGACGCCGAGGACGTCGAGGTCGGTCCCGTCGGCGCCTACCTGTACGAGCCGGACGGCGCCGTCATCCGTGGGCGGTTGATCGGTGACCTGGCGCGGTCCATCGGAGGCCGGATGCTCTCCGAGGGCATCGCGTACGTCACGTCGGACCGTGCCGTGACGACGCCGTTCGCGCAGGGGTTCCGGGTGCTGGACACGATGCCCCTCGACGTGAAGCAGCTGTCGGCACGCCTGGCGGCGGAGGACGTCGGCACCGTCGAGATCAAGAAGCGCGGCGTCGACGTCGACCCGGCGCAGTTCCGGAAGCGGTTGCGGCTGCGGGGGCGGCGGTCGGTGACGCTCGTGCTCACCCGTCTGGAGGGACGGCACACCGCGCTCCTGTGCGAGCGCCTCACCGACGTGGCCGGCTCGGCCGCGGGGCGGTAGCGGGGCGGTAGCGGGGCACGAGGCTGCGCGGGCGGTCGGCGCGAGGCGCTCTCGCTGTCGCTGTCGCTGTCGCTGTCGTGTTCACGTCCGCGGCAGCGACAGACCCCCGCCGAACATCGGCGGGGGTCTGTCGATCTCGCGGAACGGAGCCGTGCAGCGCGGCGCGGGTCAGCGGATGAAGGCGCCCGAGTCGTAGCCGTACGGGTCGGAGGACGAGTGGCTCGACGCGATCGCGATGATGAAGATCACCGCGAAGAGCACGTAGAGCCCGGTCAGCACCCACCCGCCGATGACCCCGGCGAGGGCCAGTCCACGGCCACCCTCACCCGTCTGCTTGATCTTCCCGAGGGCGATGTGCCCCATGATCGCGCCGGCGGGGCTCGTGAGGATCACGATCGGCCAGATGACGACCCCGGCGAACGCGAACACGATCGACAGGATCGCCAGGGTGTTCGTCTTCGGGCGCTGGGCGTACGGCTGGTACCCGCTCGTGGCGTACGGCGACGCGTAGGGGTTCCCGCCCTGCTGCGGCGCGTAGGGGTTCTGCTGGGGGCTCGAGGCCGCGTACGGGTTGCCCTGGTGCGACTGCTGCGCGTACGGGTTGCCCTGCTGCGACTGCTGCGCGTACGGGTTGCCCTGCTGGGACTGCTGCGCGTAGGGGTTGCCCTGCTGCGACTGCGGTGCGTACGGGTTGTGCTGGGGCCCCGAGGCCGCGTGCGGGTTGCCCTGCTGGGACTGCTGCGCGTACGGGTTGCCCGACGGCTGCTGGCCCTGACCGTACGGGGCGCCCGACGCCTGCTGGCCCTGGCCGTACGGGGTGCCCTGCGACGGCTGCGCGGAGGGGTTCGCGGGCTGCTGGCTGCCCGACTGCCCGTCCTGCTGCTGCCGGCCGTCGTCTCCCCCGCTCGACTCGCCCGGCTTCGGCCACTGGTTCTGATCGGACACCGTCCACCCCTCCCGGCACCCGGTCGGTCGGTGCCTGCTGAGCATCCTCCCACACGGGCCGGGAGCCGGTTCAGGCGTCGGCGTGCGCCACCCGGCCGCGCGACTCAGACCTGGACGGTCGTCACCGGCAGCGTGGAGTCCGCCGCGATGCCGAGGTCGCTCGGCGCGTGCCCCTCTGCCACCAGGCGCGCACCGACCGCGGCGATCATGGCCCCGTTGTCGGTGCAGAGGTCGAACGGTGGGATCCGCAGCGCGACCCCGGCGGCAGCGCAGCGTTCCTCGGCGACGGCGCGCAACCGTGCGTTCGCGACGACCCCACCCCCGAGCAGCAGGCGGTCGACACCGGTGTCCCGGCACGCGGCGAGCGCCTTCGTGAGGAGCACGTCGACGACGGCCTCGCGGAACGACGCCGCGACGTCGGCGACGGGGACCTCGCGGCCCTCGTCCCGGCACTTCTCGACCCACCGCGCGACGGCGGTCTTCAGCCCGGAGAACGAGAAGTCGTACCGGTGCTGCGCCATGTCCTTCGGCAGCGTCAGGCCGCGCGGGAACCGGATCGCGGTCGGGTCGCCCTCCGCTGCCGCCCGGTCGATCTGCGGCCCGCCCGGGTAGGGCAGTCCGAGCAGGCGTGCGACCTTGTCGAACGCCTCGCCGGCCGCGTCGTCGATCGTCTCGCCGAGCAGTTCGACGTCGCCGACCAGGTCCCGCACGAGCAGCAGCGACGTGTGGCCGCCGGACACGAGCAGCGCCACGGTCGGCAGCTCGATCGCGCTGCCGTCCGCACGCAGGACGTCCGCACCGACGTGCCCGACCAGGTGGTTCACGCCGTACAGCGGCTTGCCCGTCGCGACCGCCAGTGCCTTGGCTGCGCCCACCCCGACCATCAGGGCACCGGCGAGCCCCGGGCCGGCGGTCACGGCGACGGCGTCGAGCTCGTCGAGCGTGACACCCGCGCGGTCGAGGGCCTCGTGCAGGGTCGGGGTCATGGCCTCGAGGTGCGCCCGTGCGGCCACCTCGGGCACGACGCCGCCGTAGCGGGCGTGCTCGTCCATGCTCGACGCGATGACGTTGGCGAGCAGGGTGGTCCCGCGGACGATGCCCACGCCGGTCTCGTCACAGCTCGTCTCGATGCCGAGCACCAGGGGTTCAGTCGCGCTCACCGAGGGTCTCCTGTCCGATCGGTCCGACACCGGTGGACGCACCGGGGGTGACGGGGAGCTCCGCCCGCATCACCCACGCGTCGACACCGTCGGGCTGGTAGTAGCGGGGCCGCACGGCGATGCGCTCGAACCCGGCAGCGGTGTACATCGCCTGCGCCACGGGGTTGTCGGCGCGCACCTCGAGGAACACCTCGTGCACCTCACGCCGTCGGGCCTCGTCGAGGAGCTCCGTGAAGAGCACCTTCCCGATGCCCCGGCCCCGCTGCTCGGCAGCGACCGCGATGGTCTGCACGTCGGCGACGGGGTTGCCCGCGAGCGAGGACAGCCCGGCGTAGCCGACGACCGTCGGGGCGCCGTCCTCGGTCGTCTCGACCACGACGTAGTACCCGTGCGGGGACCACAGCTCCCCCGCCATCTGCGACGAGGTCCAGGCGTCCGTCGGGAACGACGTGTGCTCGAGGAACATGACGTCGTCGAGGTCCTGCGGGACCGCGCGGCGCAGCCGCAGGCCGGCGGGCAGTCCGGTCACCGGACGACCCGCTTCGGGGCCCCCGGCACGGTGACGTCGGGGTCACGCAGGTAGAGGGGGGTGTCGTCGGCGAAGGGCGCGCCGGAGGCGAGCCGGTCTGCTGCCAGCGACCCGAGCCTCCCGGCCGGGACGGTCGTGACGGTCTCGCGGGGCCAGTCGACGGCCTCCGGACGGGAGGCGCGGATCGCCTCGTCCAGGTCCGCCGGCTTCGCGAGTCCGGGACCGGCGACCCGCGTGCCGGTCTCGTCGTGGGCGCTCCAGTAGACCTCGCGGCGGCGCGCGTCCGTCAGGACGACGACGGGGTGCCGCTGCAGGTCGGCCGCGATCGCGTCGTGGCTGACGAGCGGGAGGAGGGGGACGCCGCGGGCGGCGGCGAAGGTGCGCGCGGCGGCGATCCCGACGCGCAGGCCGGTGAAGGGGCCGGGGCCCGTGCCGGCGACCACCCCGGTGACGTCGGCACCGGTGACGTCGGCCTCGGCGAGCACCTCGGCGAGGAACGGGCCGATCACCTCGGCGTGCCGGCGGGAGTCGTCGGTGCTGCGCTCGGCGAGCACACGACCGCTGGCCGGGTCGACGACGGCGACCGAGGTGCCGGCGGACGTGTCGATGGCGAGGAGCACGCGTCCATCGTAGGCGCGATCGGGACGGCGGACGGTGGCGTAGTGTCCGGTGATGTTCCACCAGCACGAGGGAGGTCACCGATGCCCTGGACACCGCGCACGGCAGCGCACCGCGATCCCGAGCAGTGGCGCCGTCGGGGCCTGCTGCCGCCCGCGGACGTCGACGCGCTCGTGCACGCCCGACTCGGGTGGTTGCCGGTCGACGACCCGGCCTACGCCGACTTCTTCATCGACCCGACCACCTCGGTGCGGTCGGGCTGACCCGGCGATCCGTCAGAGCGTGACGTCCGCCCAGCGCGGCCCGGTCGCGGTGACGATCACCCGTCGGGGCTCGTCGGGAACGTCGTCGGGGTCGAGGTCGTCGGCGTCGCCGTCGGGCGCGTCCGCTCCCGTCGCACGGACGATCTCCACGTCGAGGATGCTGTCCGCGATGCCGTCGACGAAGCCCCGGCCCCACTCGACCACCACGACCGAGGCGTCCCAGTCGAGGTCGAGGTCGTCGAGCTCCACGGGGTCGCTCAACCGGTAGGCGTCGACGTGGACCAGGTCCGGGCCGGTCGTCGTCGGGTGGGTCCGGGCGAGGACGAAGGTGGGGCTCGACACCTGCCCCCGCGCGCCGAGCGCGGCCCCGAGGCCACGCGTGAGCGTCGTCTTGCCCGCACCGAGCGGCCCGGTCAGCACGACGAGGTCGCCGGCACGCAGGACACGTGCGAGCCGCGCACCGAGCACACCCATCTCGTCGGTCGTCGACACCGTCGTGTCGAGCAGCACCCGGGCGTCCGTCACGGCTGCTCCCGCAGGTAGTCGCCGACCCGGCCCTCGACCTGGTGCCCGACGACCTCGCGCGGGACGCGGGCCCCGATCCGGCAGGTCACCTCTTCCCCGATGGTGCCGAGCGCCTCGCCCCACTCGAGGACGGTCATCTCGCCGTGCTCCCCCGTGCCGAACAGCACGACCTCGTCGCCGACGCGGACCTCGTCGTCGCCGACGTCGACCAGGAACTGGTCCATCGCGACGCGACCGGCGACCGGGTACCGCTTCCCGCCGATCGTCACCTCGACGCGGCCCTGCGCACGACGCGGCACCCCGTCCGCGTAGCCCACGGGCACGAGCGCCAGGGTGGTCTCCGACGTGGTGCGGTACGTGTAGTCGTAGGAGACGCCGGTGTCGACCGGGACCCGCTTCGTCTTCGCGACCGAGGCCGTGAGCGTCATCACCGGCTCGAGCCCGAGGTCGGCGGCGGACACGCCCTCGGCACCCGGGATGCCGAGCAGGTTCGCGCCCATCCGCACCATGTCCTTGCGGAACTCCTTCCGCTCGAGCCCGGCGAGCGAGGCCGCGACGTGCTCCATCGGCAGGTCGAGCCCGAGGTCCTCCGCGGTCTCGACGGCCCGGTCGAACACGGCGACCGCGGCGCTGTCGTCGTCGTCCGACGACTCCGCGAGGTGCGTGTACGCCGCGACGACCTCGATCCGGCCGGCGCGCTGCGCGTCGACCGCGAGTGCCACCAGCTCCGGCCAGGCGTCCGCGGTCGCGCCGTCGCGGTGCAGGCCGGAGTCGACGCCGAGGTGGACCCGTGCCGGGCGCTGGTCGACGGCGTCGACGACCCGCTGCAGCTCGGCGACGTTCGAGACGCCGAGGTCGATCGCCGAGTCGACGGCGTCGCGGAAGTCGAGCGCCGGGTCGTGCTGCCAGGTGAACAGGTGCACGTCCTCGCCGACGCCGATCGCCCGGAGGCGCAGCGCGGCCGGCACGGTCAGCACGCCGATCCAGCGGATGCCGGCGTCGACGGCCGCGAGCGCGATCGGCTCGAGACCGTGCCCGTAGGCGTCGGCCTTCATGATCGCCATGACCTCGACCGGGTGCATCCACTCGCGCACGAGGTCGAGGTTCGACCGGTAGGCGTCGAGGTCGATCCGGGCCCGACGAAGGGGGGCGTTCACGTCGTCCTCCGTTCCACGCTGCGGCCGACCCTGGCGACCACCTCGTAGTTGATGGTGTCGATCGCCGCTGCCCAGTCCTCGACCGCGGGGTCGCCGTCCGCCGGGTCGCCCCAGAGCACGACCTCGTCGCCCACCCGGACGTCGGCGTCGCCGATGTCGATGTGCATGGCGTTCATCGCGACGCGGCCGACGACGGGGAACTCCCGGTCGCCGATGCGCACCGACACCCGGTTGCCGAGGTCGCGGTCGAAGCCGTCGGCGTACCCGAGGCCGATCACCGCGAGCCGGGTGTCCGTCGCTGCACGCCAGGTGTAGCCGTAGCTGACGCCGTCGCCCGCGGCCACCGGGACGGTCCGCAGCACCGCGGCGGTCACGCGCATCGCCGGGCGGAGCCCGAGGTCGGCCGAGGTGCGGTCGGCGAAGGGGCTGAGCCCGTAGAGCGCGAGCCCGACCCGTGCGGCGTCGTGGCGCGTCTCCGGCACCGCGATGCCCGCGGCGCTCGCGGCGAGGTGCACGATCTCCGGCACGATGCCGTTCGCCGCCAGGCCGTCGAGCGCCCGCTGGAGCGCGGCGTCCTGGTCGAGGTCGTCGGCACGCGACGCGTTCGACAGGTGGGACATGAGGCCCTCGACGCGGGTGCGCCCGCCGGACCGGGCGATCCGCCCGGCGGTGTCGAAGAGCTCGGCCCACTCGGACTCGACCGCGCCGTTCCGGCTCAGCCCGGTGTCGACGCAGACGTGCACCGCGGGCACCTCGGAGTCGGCCGCGGCCGCGAGCTGGGACACGCTCGACACCGCCGGGGTGACGTCGTACTGCGCGGCGCGGCGGAAGTCCTCGTCCGGGGCGTGCAGCCACGCCAGGATCCGGACGCCCTCGTCGATGCCGGCGCGGCGGAGCGCGATGCCCTCCTCGACGTCGGCGACCCCGAGCCACTCGGCACCGGCGTCGACGAACGCCCGTGCGGCGTCGACCGCACCGTGCCCGTACGCGTTCGCCTTGACGACCGCGATGACACCCGCCGGCGCCACCTGCTCGGACACCGTGGCGTAGTTCGCGATGAGGGCCTCGCGGTCGACCGTGATCCCCGTGAACGCGCTCATGCGCCCCCTCCTTCGATGACGACGAACGCCGTCGCGATCCCGCCGTCGTGCGACAGCGACAGGTGGACGTCCGTCACACCCCGGTCCGATGCCACCCGACGAGCGCCCTCGTGCAGCGTGAGCGACGGGTTCCGCTGGTCGTCCGACACGACCTCGAGGTCCTGCCAGCTGAGCCCGGCACTGGACCCGAACGCCTTGATGAGGGCTTCCTTCGCCGCGAACCGGGCCGCGAGCGACGACACCGGTCGGGGCTCCCCGTCGCGCAGCTGCTCGGCCGGGGTGAACAGCCGCGTCCGGAGCGCCGGGGTGCGTTCGAGCACACCCCGGAACCGCTCCGTGTCGACGACGTCGACCCCGATGCCGATGATCACGACGCGGGCCTACTCGACGGTGACCGACTTCGCCAGGTTGCGCGGCTGGTCGACGTCGAGCCCCTTGGCGGCGGCGAGCTCCATGCCGAACATGTGCAGCGGCGCGACGGCCAGCAGCGGCTCGAACAGCGGCGTGGCGAGCGGGATCCGCAGGACCTCGTCCGCGAAGGGCAGCACGGCGGCGTCTCCTTCTTCGGCGATCGCGATCACCCGGGCACCGCGGGCGCGGATCTCCTGGATGTTCGAGACCACCTTCGGGTGCAGCGAACGCGGGTCGCGCGGCGACGGCACGATCACGAAGACGATCTGCCCCGGCTCGATGAGTGCGATCGGGCCGTGCTTGAGCTCGCCGGCGGCGAAGCCCTCGGCGTGGATGTACGCGAGCTCCTTGAGCTTGAGGGCCCCCTCGAGCGCGATCGGGTACCCGACGTGGCGGCCGAGGAACAGCACGCTCCGGGTGTCCGCCATCCACTTCGCCAGCTCGGCGACACCGGACGCGTCGTCGATGGTCTGCTGGAGCTTCGGTGCGAGGCCCTCGAGCTCGCTGACCTGCTCGGCGATCTGCTCGGCCGTGAGCGTGCCCTTGAGCGTGGCGAGGTGCAGCCCGAGCAGGTACAGCGCGACGCCCTGGGCGATGAAGGCCTTGGTCGACGCGACGGCGACCTCGGGGCCGGCGTGCGTGTAGATCACCGCGTCGGACTCGCGCGGGATGGTGGCGCCCTGCGTGTTGCAGATCGAGAGCACCTGCGCACCCTGCTCGCGGGCGTACTTGACGGCCATGAGCGTGTCCATGGTCTCGCCCGACTGGCTGATCGAGACGACGAGGGTGCGGTCGCTCAGCACCGGGTCGCGGTAGCGGAACTCGTGGGCGAGCTCGACCTCGACGGGGACGCGTGCCCACTGCTCGATGGCGTACTTGCCGAGGATGCCGGCGTACGCCGCCGTGCCGCACGCGATCACGATGACACGGTCGACCTGCTGCAGCCGATCGGCGATCGGGTCGAGGTCGGTCAGCGTCACGGCACCGTCGTGCACGCGACCGAGGATCGTCTTGGCGACGGCCTCGGGCTCCTCGCTGATCTCCTTGGCCATGAAGGAGCTCCAGCCGCCCTTGTCCGCGGCGGAGGCGTCCCAGCTGACCTCGAACTCCTCGGGGGTCGCCGGCGAGCCGTCGAAGTGCACGACCTCGACGCCGTCGGGACGGATCGTCGCGATCTCGTCCTGGCCGATCGCGAGGGCGCGCTGCGTGTAGGCGACGAAGGCCGCGACGTCGGAGCCCATGAAGTTCTCGCCGTCACCGAGGCCCACGACGAGCGGCGAGTTGCGGCGCGCACCGACGACGACGCCCGGCTGGTCGGCGTGCACGACGAGGAGCGTGAAGGCACCCTCGAGCCGCTGCACGACCTGCTGCATGGCAGCGGTCAGGCCCCCGGTCTCGCGGAACGCACGACCGACGAGGTGCGCGGCGACCTCGGAGTCGGTCTCGCTGGTGAACTCGACGCCCTCGGCGACGAGCTCCTGCTTCAGCTCGGAGAAGTTCTCGATGATGCCGTTGTGGATGAGCGCGAGCTTGCCGCCGTCCGCCAGGTGCGGGTGGGCGTTGCCGTCGGTCGGGCCGCCGTGGGTCGCCCAGCGGGTGTGCCCGATGCCGGTGGCGCCGTCGGCGATCGGGTGCGACTCGAGCTCCTCGACCAGGGCCTGCAGCTTGCCGGCCTTCTTCGCCGAGACGAGGTCACCCGGCCGGTCGACGACGGCGATGCCCGCCGAGTCGTAGCCGCGGTACTCGAGACGACGGAGACCACCGAGGAGGACCTCCTGGCTGCTCTTGCTGCCGACGTAGCCCACGATTCCACACATGCGCACGATCCTACGGTCTGGCTGGAGATCAACCCTGCAAGTGGGCAGGAGTGGGGATACCGTTCGGGACATGGGACGCTTCGACGACATCGAGATCACCACGCTGCACGGGGAGCACACCACCTTCGCGCAGTTCTCGGACCGGGCCGTCCTCGTCGTGAACGTCGCCTCGCGCTGCGGACTCGCGCCGCAGTACGAGCAGCTCGAGGCCCTGCAGCAGACGTACGGCGACCGCGGCTTCACGGTCCTCGGCTTCCCGAGCAACCAGTTCCTGCAGGAACTCGGCTCGTCCGAGGCGATCGACGAGTACTGCTCCACCACCTGGGGTGTGACCTTCCCGATGTCCGAGAAGGTGAAGGTGAACGGCAGGGGCGCCCACCCGCTCTACCAGGCACTCAAGGAGACGCCCGACGCCTCCGGCAAGGCCGGCCGGGTGAGCTGGAACTTCGAGAAGTTCCTCGTCGCCCCCGATGGCTCCGTCACGCGCTTCCGTCCGACCACGAAGCCGGACGCCCCCGAGGTCGTCGCCGCCATCGAGGCGGCCCTGCCGGCCTGACGGTCACCGTCCGCACGACGGGTCGCGTCCTGCGGACACGCACCGGGCACCGGACGGGAGGCGCGGATCACCGCAGCCGGTCCACGCACGTCCGCCGCGCCTCCCGTCTGTACGCTCGTGCCCATGCCGATCACGGAAGCCACCGTCGCGCACCCGACCCCGTTCGTGGAGATCCCGCGCGACGAGTGGTCCCAGCTCGCACCGAAGGAGCACCTGTCGCTCACCGAGACCGAGATCGTGCAGCTGCGCGGCCTCGGCGACCGGCTCGACATGCAGGAGGTCCAGGAGGTCTACCTGCCGCTCTCCCGCCTGCTGACGCTGTACGCGGCCGGCGCCAGGGACCTGCACGCCGAGACGAGCCGCTTCCTCGGTGAGCGGGCCGGCCGGACGCCCTTCGTGATCGGTGTCGCCGGGTCGGTGGCGGTCGGCAAGTCGACCGTCGCGCGCCTGCTCCGCGAGCTCACGAAGCGCTGGCCGGACACCCCGCGGGTCGAACTCGTGACCACCGACGGCTTCCTGTACCCGAACGCCGAGCTCGAGCGCCGCGGGATCATGGACCGCAAGGGCTTCCCGGAGTCGTACGACCGTCGTGCGCTGCTGCGGTTCGTCAGCCAGGTGAAGAGCGGAGCGGCCGAGGTGCGTGCGCCGTTCTACTCGCACCTCGTCTACGACATCGTCCCCGACGCCGAGATCGTCGTGCGGCAGCCGGACGTCCTCATCGTCGAGGGCCTCAACGTGCTCGCGCCGCCGGTGCACGGGCGGCTCGCGCTGTCCGACCTGTTCGACTTCACGATCTACGTCGACGCGAAGACCAAGGACATCGAGTCCTGGTACGTCGACCGGTTCCTCGCCCTGCAGGAGGAGGCGTTCTCGAGCCCGGACTCGTTCTTCCACCGCTTCGCCTCGCTGTCGCGCGAGGACGCGGTCCGGACCGCGACCGAGGTCTGGCGGGCGATCAACGAGCCGAACCTGCTCGAGAACGTGCTGCCCACGCGCTCCCGGGCGACGCTCGTGCTCAAGAAGGGCGCGAACCACAAGGTCAACTCGGTGCTGCTCCGCAAGATCTGACGCGAGCGGTGGGCGAGGCCGCCGTGCCGCCTCTGTCGTCCCGCGGCGCGACCTGCTCGCGAACAACCGGAAGCGGCTCGCGCCACGTGATCACGTGGCGCGAGCCGCTTCCGGTTGTTCCGACGACCCGGGACGTCGCGTGCGAGTGCCCTACGCGGCCGCGTCGATCGCCAGCCGGTCGCGCACGACGGCGGCCAGCTCCTCGGCGACCCGCTGCGCATCCTCCTGCGACGCCGCCTCGACCATCACGCGGACGACGGGCTCGGTGCCCGACGGGCGCAGCAGCACCCGACCGGCGTCGCCGAGGGCTTCGGTCGCCGCGGCGATCGCGTCCTGCACGCCCTGGTCGTCCAGCCCGTGGCGGTCGACACCGCGCACGTTGAGGAGCACCTGCGGGAAGACGGTCATGCACGACGCGAGCTCCTGCAGGCTCTTGCCCGTGCGGGCCATCTCGGCCACCAGGTGCAGGCCCGTCAGCACGCCGTCGCCGGTGGTGGCGTAGTCGTTGAAGATGATGTGGCCGGACTGCTCGCCACCGAGCGAGAAGCCGCCCTCGTTCATCTTCTCGAGCACGTAGCGGTCGCCCACGCCGGTCTCGAGCACCGTGATGCCCGCGTCCGCCATGGCCCGCTTGAGCCCGAGGTTCGACATGACGGTCGCGACGAGCGTGTCGTCGGCGAGCCGGCCCCGCTCCTGGAGCGAGAGCGCCAGGATCGCCATGATCTGGTCGCCGTCGACGGCGTTGCCGGCGGCGTCCACCGCGAGGCACCGGTCGGCGTCGCCGTCGTGCGCGATGCCCACGTCGGCGCCGTGCGCCAGCACCGCGGCGGCGAGGTTGTCGATGTGGGTCGAGCCCACACCGTCGTTGATGTTCATGCCGTCCGGGTCCGCGCCGATGAGCGTGACGCGAGCGCCGGCGTTGACGAAGACCTCGGGCGAGACGCCCGCGGCGGCACCGTTCGCGCAGTCGAGCACGACGTGCAGGCCGTCGAGCCGGTGCGGCAGCGTGCCGAGCAGGTGGACGACGTAGCGGTCCTCGGCGTCGGCGAAGCGGGTGATCCGGCCGACGTCGCCACCGGTGGGCGTCGGGGCGGACTGGTCGTGCATGGCCGCTTCGATGCGGTCCTCGACCTCGTCCGGCAGCTTGCGGCCGCCCGTGGCGAAGAACTTGATCCCGTTGTCGGGCGCGGGGTTGTGGGACGCGGAGATCATCACGCCGAAGTCGGCGTCGATGTCCGCGACGAGGAACGCTGCAGCGGGGGTGGGGATGACCCCGGCGTCGAGCACGTCGACACCGGCGGAGGCGAGACCGGCCGCGACCGCGGCACCCAGGAACTCACCGGAGACGCGCGGGTCGCGCGCCAGGACCGCGCGGGGGCGCGGTCGACCGGACGCCCGGCGGGCGTCCGCATGGTGTCCGTGTGTGAGCACGGCCGCGCTGGCCTGGGCGAGACCCAGAGCCAGCGCGGCCGTCAGCTCGCCGTTGGCGAGTCCACGAACACCGTCGGTACCGAACAGACGCGGCATTGCGATCGGGTTCGTCGCGCGACTAGCGCTTCGAGAACTGCGACGCCTTGCGGGCCTTCTTGAGACCGGCCTTCTTGCGCTCGATGACGCGGGCGTCACGGGTGAGGAAGCCGGCCTTCTTGAGGGTGGCGCGGTTGTTCTCGCGGTCGATCTCGTTCAGCGCACGCGCGATCGCGAGGCGGAGCGCACCGGCCTGACCCGAGGGGCCACCACCGGTGATGCGAGCGACGACGTCGTAGGCGCCGAGGAGCTCGAGCACCTTGAACGGGTCGTTGATCAGCTGCTGGTGCAGCTTGTTCGGGAAGTAGTCCTCGAGCGTGCGGCCGTTGACCGTGAACGAGCCGCCACCGGGGACGAGACGCACGCGGGCGATGGCCTCCTTGCGGCGCCCGACGGCACCGCCCGAGACGTTGAGGATCTGGCGGGGAGCGGCCTCCGAGGACGCCGGGGCGCTCTCGGTGGTGAAGCTCTCCGGGGTCTGGTCGAGGGAGTCAGCGATCTGAGCCATGAGTTTTATCAGTCCTTGAAGTCGTCGTGGCCGGAACTACTGTGCGACCTGGTCGAAGGTGTACGCCTTGGGCTGCTGCGCGGCGTGCGGGTGCTCTGCGCCGGCGTAGACCTTCAGCTTCTTGAGCTGCTCACGGCCGAGGGTGTTCTTCGGCAGCATGCCGCGGATCGCCTTCTCGACGGCGCGGGTCGGGTGCTTCTCGAGCATCTCCGGGTAGGAGGTCGCCGTGAGGCCGCCCGGGTAGCCCGAGTGACGGTAGTAGACCTTCTTCGCGAGCTTGGAGCCGGTGAGGGCGACCTTGTCCGCGTTGATGATGATGACGTAGTCACCCATGTCCATGTGCTGGGCGAAGGTGGCCTTGTGCTTGCCGCGCAGGAGCGCCGCGGCGTGAGTGGCGAGACGGCCGAGGACGACGTCGGTCGCGTCGATGACGATCCAGTCGTGCTGGACGTCTGCCGGCTTCGGGGAGAACGTACGAGTCACAGGAGTGCTGCTTTCGTGTCGAGGTGAGGAGTCCGTGAATCCCGCTCCGGTGGGTGTTCCGCGGGCGATGCTCGTGGAACTGCCCGGTGGAGGGCTCATCTGACTGTCCGGCGCACGGGGCGCACAGACCAAGGTGAGAGCCTACCCGACGCGGCTCGCCTTGTCGAACGGGGCCGTGACGGACGGGAGGCGCGGTGCCGTCCGACACCGCGCCTCCCGTCCGTCACACGGTCACGTCCGGGCCGTGGTCACCTCAGCCGAACAGTCCACGCAGCCAGCCGAACACCCCGAGCACGACACGGACGACGTCCGCGACGAAGCCACCGTGACCCGGTCCGCCCGGCTTCCCGTCACCGTGGCCGGGCTTGCCCGGCTTCCCGTCACCGTGACCCGGCTTGCCCGGGTGGTCGCCGCCGTGACCCGGCTTGCCCGGGTGGTCGCCGCCGTGGCCGGGTCCGCCTGGGGTCCCGCCGTTGCCCGGCGTGCCACCGTCACCCGGCGTCGGGGTCTCGTCCTCGGCCAGGTCGAAGCCGACCAGGATCGGGTCGTGGTCGCTCGCCCGGTACACGTCGTCGCGGTACAGGTCGGTGACGTTGTAGTCGTAGCGGCTGTACTCCAGGCCCACCGACTCGGTCGAGTTGATGTTCCAGATGTCCACGCCGGTCACGGCCTCGAGCGCCGCGGGTGAGGCCAGCACGTGGTCGAGCGAACCGCTCAGGCCGCTGAACACGTAGGAGTACTCGGTCGGGTCCTTCGCCGGCCCGAGGTCGGTGTAGCCGGCGTCGCGCAGGACGACCATCGGGTCCTCCTCGCTGTAGGCGTTGAAGTCGCCGAGCATGAACACCCTGTCCGTGCCGTACTTCTCCTGCTCGGTGGTCGAGAACGCGGCGAGCGCCGTCGCCTGTGCCACGCGGGACGCGTTCGAGGCACCCTGGCCGTCGCCCTGGTCGGCGTCCGCGCCCGAGCCGGAGCCCTTCGACTTGAAGTGGTTCGCGATCACCAGGAAGTCGTCGTCCGCGTCCCCGCCGACCGGGCGGAAGGCGTCCGCGACGGGCTGGCGGGCGTTCACGAAGGCCGGGTCGTCGAGGATGGTCGACTCGCCGACGGGTGCGACGCGGTCCTGCTTGTAGATGAGGGCGAGGCGGATGACGTCCTCGCTCGCGGGCAGCACCGCCGGGGACGGCACGTACGCCCAGGTGTCCTGGCCGGTCGCCGCGTTCAGCGCCGAGACGAGCGTGCCGACGGCGGCGTCGCGGTCCTTGCCGAACCGTGCTGAGTTCTCGATCTCCTCGAGGGAGACCACGTCGGCACCGAGGGCGTTGATCGCCTTCACGATCTTCACCTGCTGGCGCTCGAGGTCGTCGGCGTTCGCGGCGCCACGGGCGTCGCAGCCACCGCGGACGGTCACGGGGTCGCCGTCGCGGTCGGTGTAGTACGTGCAGCCGGTGAGCTGGTCGCCCGTGGTCGGGAAGTAGTTCAGCACGTTGAACCCGGCGAGCTTGAGGTCCCCACCGACGTTCTCGGGGGCCGCGGTGCGGACCTGCGAGAACGACGCGGGCAGGTCTGCCGCGGGCGTCGCACCGGTGATCGGCGACGTCGGCTGGAACTTCCAGGTGTCGTTGCGGTAGTCGAGGACGACCGGCTCCGAGAAGGTCGCTGCGGCACCGACCGTGACCGGGCCCTGCGTGAGCCAGGACACCGGGACCGACTGGTTCGCGGCGCTGAGGAAGTTCGTGCTCGCACCGTCGTCGAGGACCACCGTGCGCGCGGCGTTGTCGGCGGCGACCTCCGCGGCCTCGGCGCTGCCCGGGCGGGCGACCTCGGTCGGCTGGATCAGGCGCTTCGTGCCCGCGGCGAGCGCGATCTCGCCGTACTGGTTCGTCGTGTAGTTGTCGGCGACCGTGTAGTCGCCCTGCGGCGCGATCAGCATGCTCTCGAGCGACTCGCGCTGCGCGTCCGTGCGCGGCAGGGTCAGCGTGGCCGGGACCGGCTGCACGACGCCCGCGGCGGGGAGACCCTCGACGTCGGCGGTCGAGCCGACCTCGAGCTCGGTGAGGCCGTTGTACTCGGCGACCGTGCCCGTGAGGCGCACGGCGTCCCCGATGGCGACGCTGCCCGCGGTCGCGGCGGAGAACACGAACACGGCGTCCGACGCGGTGTGGGTGGCGAGGTCGACCGCCCCGCCCGTACCGGCGGTCTGGATCGTGTAGCCGTTCAGCCCACCCGTGGCGTAGACCGCGGTCACGACGCCCTCGGTGACGACGCGCTTCCCCACGTACGGCGACGCGGGACCCGTGCCCTGCAGCTGGGCGATCGTGACCGCTTCGGCAGGTGTGGTGGGGGTGCCCGGATCGGTGGGGGTGCCCGGGTCGGTCGGCGTCGTGCCGGACCCGCCGGAGTTCTCCGGGGTCACCGAGGAGCCCAGGGCGAAGTCCGCCGCGTTGGAGTCGGTGTCGACGGTGCCGTCGCGGTGCAGCGCGTCCGGCACGGAGTTCGCCGTCCCGGTCGGCGCGACGGCGGTCTCGAACGTGTTCGACGTGCCGTAGCCCAGCAGGTCGACGACGCCGGGCGTCCCGGTGGTGACCGAGCCGACCGGCAGCGTGAGCGCCGTGGCCTGGTCGGACAGGACGAGCGTGCCGGTCGACCCGGACGGGTTGAGGCCGGTCACGGCGTCGGGGGTGGGCAGCGCCTGGCCGTTCGTCCCGTTCGAGCCCATCTGCACGAGGTACGACCCGTGTGCGGGGACGGTACCGCTGAGCTTGCCGACCGACGGCGTGCCGGTGTTCGCGGCGGCCCGGTACTGGATCGACCACCCGTCCACGGCGACGGCGGTGTCGGTCGGGTTCGCGATCTCGACGAACTTGTTCGTGAACGGCTGGTTCGCGCTGCCGCCCTTCAGGTACGCCTCGGCGATGACGAGGCCGGCGCCCGCGGGGTCCGCGACGGCGGTGGAGACGGAGACGAGCGGGGCGGCGACGAGCGTCGCTGCCACCGTGGCGCACAGCACGGTGCGCCGCAGGAGGTTGGGCATGCTGACCTTCGGCAGGAGGAGGGGGACTCCAGCACGCTAGCGACCTGCGGGGCCACTCAGGTTTCCGGCAGGTGAACGATCCGGTCCACCCCCGTCCGGGGTGCGCAGCGTGGCGACGGGACGGTGCCCGGCGGCGCGCTCAGCCGGCGACCGGCACCCACCCGCTGCCGACCCGGTGCACGGCCGGTCCGTGCCCGGGCAGCACGATCTCCGGGATCGGCAGCGCCCGTGCGGACTCGAGCGCCGTCGCCTGGTCCGCGGTGAAGAACGGCGTGATCATGCGTGGTCGCGGCTGCCACGACCCCGGAAGCGTGTCGTGGTGCGAGACGACCGCGTCCCCGGTGACGATGGCGTTCGCGGCCGGCAACAGGTACGCGGTCGAGCCGGCCGTGTGCCCGACGGCGGGGAACGGCGTCATCGCACGCCCCGCGAAGTCGTGCGCGGTGAAGGCCCGGGCAGTGGGGACGGTCACGGGACGCAGGGCGTCGGAACCGACGGCCCGCGCCAGCCAGCGGAACGTCCGCGGTGCGGCGAGACGCCCGCCGATCTCCGCCGGCCGGACCTGCTGCCGCTGCGGCCCGCGCACGTTGTCGAGCTCGTCGGCGTGCGCCAGGACCTGCACGTGCGGGTACCGCTCGAGGATCCCCGGGATGCCCCCGACGTGGTCGACGTGCCCGTGCGTGACGTAGATGCGTCGGAGGTCGCCGAGGTCGTGCCCCGCCCAGCGCACGGTGTCGAGGACGAGCGCGGTGTCCGCGGGGTAGCCGGCGTCGATCAGCGCGACGCCGTCCTCCTCGGCGAGCACGACCCAGTTCGAGACCGGCCCCTCGACGAACACCACACCGGGTGCCACGGAGACGACGGACCGGGGCCTGCGGGAGCTCATCCCCCGACGGTACCGGCGTCCGGCTCGTCGTCCGTCCGGCGCGCACGGGTCTGCGCCGCCCGGGCCGCGAGCTCGTCGTCCCCCGGGTAGCCCACCTCGGTGAGGGTCAGACCGGCCGCGGGTGCGACCTTGAACGCGCTCGTGCGCTGCTGCGCGACCCGCAGCTCCTCGAGGCGGTCCGGGCCGAAGCGGCCCTCCCCGACGACGATGGTCGCCCCGACCATCGCCCGCACCATGGAGTGGCAGAACGCGTCGGCCTGGAGGCGCGCCACCAGCACGCCGTCCGGCTCGCGGTCCCAGCGGAACTCCTGCAGCGTCCGGATCGTGGTCGCGCCCTCGCGCGGCTTGCAGAAGGTCGCGAAGTCGTGCAGCCCGAGCAACGTCAGCGCACCGCGCTCCATCGCCGCCGGGTCCAGGCGCGTCGGGTGCCAGAGCGTGTGCCCGCGGCGACGTGGGTCGCGCGGGGCGTCGGCGTCCGCCACCCGGTACTCGTAGCGCCGCCAGAGCGGGGAGAACCGGGCGTCGAAGCCGTCCGGTGCGACCGACGCGCGCGTGACGACGACGTCGCCCGTCGCCCCGGCGAGCCCGTTCACGCGCTTGACGAGTCCGTCGAGCGAGGTGCGAGGAGGGCCGTCCGGCGACGACCGCCGCGGACGGGTGAGCGCACCCCACTGCTCCGCGGTCAGGTCGACGTGGGCGACCTGCCCGGTGGCGTGCACCCCGGCGTCCGTCCGACCGGCGACCGTCAGCTGCGGCGGCGCGCCCCACCGGGTGAAGACCGTGGCGAGCGCGGACTCGAGCGCGCCCTGCACGGTCCGCAGGCCGGGCTGCCGGGCCCAGCCGGAGAACGCGGCCCCGTCGTAGGCGACGTCCAGCCGCAGCCGCACGGCACCGCCGACACCGGCACCCGAGTCGTCCGTCCCTGCCACGGGAGCGAGCGTACCGGGGCCGGGGCGGGCCTCCCGTCCGGCCCCGCCGACGACGACGACCGCCCGTACCCGCCGACGGCGACGGGCAGCCCCGCTGACGGCGACCGTGCGCCGGTGTCAGCGCCACGTCAGTGCCGCGTGAGCGGCCGGCGGCACGATCGTCCCGACATCGACGAAAGGACCTGTGCGATGACCACCACACCACTCGCCGTCGAGGCGACCGGCCTCGTCAAGACGTTCGGCAGCAACCGTGCCGTGGACGGGGTCGACCTCCGCGTCGAGGCCGGCACGGTCTACGGCGTGCTCGGCCCGAACGGCGCCGGCAAGACGACCACCATCTCGATGCTCGCGACCCTGCTGCGGCCGGACGGCGGCGAGGCCCGCGTCTTCGGGCACGACGTCCGCCGCGAGCCGCAGACGGTCCGCTCCCTGATCGGGGTGACGGGGCAGTACGCGAGCGTCGACGAGACGCTCAGCGCCACCGAGAACCTCGTCATCTTCGCGCGGCTGCTCGGGCTCTCCCGCACCGACGCGAAGCGCAAGGCGGTCGAGCTGCTCGAGCGCTTCGGGCTGTCCGAGGCCGCGTCGCGTCCGCTCAAGAAGTTCTCCGGGGGCATGCGCCGCCGGCTCGACCTGGCCGCGAGCCTCATCGCGCAGCCGCCGCTCATCTTCCTCGACGAGCCGACGACCGGCCTCGACCCCCGCACCCGGGCGCAGATGTGGGACACGATCCGCGAGCTCGTCGCGACCGGGTCGACCGTCCTGCTCACGACGCAGTACCTCGACGAGGCCGACCAGCTCGCCGACCGCATCGCCGTCATCGACCACGGACGTGTCGTGGCCGAGGGCACCGCGGACGAGCTGAAGTCCTCGGTCGGCACGGCCTCGCTGCAGCTCCGTCTGGCGGACGCGGATGCGGACGCCCTCGCGACCGCGGCGTCGCTCGTCGAGCGCGTGCTCGGCACCCCGGCGGTCGTCAGCCCGGAGGGCGCGCGGCTCACCGCCCCGATGACGGCGCCCGACCGGGTCACCGACCTGCTCGTGTCGTTCCGCGACGCGGGCGTCTCCCTCGCCGAGATGAGCGTGCAGAAGCCGACCCTCGACGAGGTCTTCCTCACCATCACCGGCTCACCGACGTCCGCGGACGCCGACGCCGACACCGAGTCCGAGCGCGCGCTCGAAGGGAGCCCCGCATGACCACCTTCGCCCCGACCCCCACCACCACGTCCTCGCCCCGCGTGACCCCCCGACCCGGGATCGGCGGCACCGGCCTGGCCGCCACCGTCCGCCAGTCGTTCACGATGGCGTACCGCGGACTCGTGAAGATCCGCCGGACCCCCGAGCAGCTGTTCGACGTCACGCTCATGCCGATCGTCTTCACGGTGATGTTCACGTACATCTTCGGCGGCGCGATCTCCGGCGACGTCGGCAGCTACCTGCCCGTGATCATCCCCGGCATCCTCGTGCAGACGGCGATCACGTCGTCGGTCGTCACCGGCGTGCAGCTCCGCGAGGACATGGACAAGGGCGTGTTCGACCGGTTCCGGTCGCTCCCGATCGCCCGGATCGCCCCGCTCGCCGGGGCCCTGCTCGCCGACACCGTCCGCTACGCCATCGCGACGACGATCACGTTCGTGGTGGGCATCGTCATGGGGCTGCGTCCCGCCGGCGGACTCGGCGCCGTGCTCCTCGCGGCGCTGCTCGTCATCGTGGTGGCGTGGGCGATCAGCTGGGTCTTCGCGTACTTCGGGGTCATCGCCCGGACCGCGTCGAGCGTCTCCGGCATCGCGAACCTCGTGCTGTTCCCGCTGACGTTCCTGTCGAACGCCTTCGTCCCGACCGACACGCTGCCCGCCTGGCTGCGCTGGTTCACCGAGGTCAACCCGGTCTCGCACCTCATCACCGCGGTGCGCGACCTGGTGAACCACGGCGTGGTCGGCGGCGACCTCTGGCTGAGCCTGCTCGGCGCGGCCGTGGTCGTCGCGGTGTTCGCCCCGCTGACGGTCCGCGCGTACATGCGGAAGGCCTGACGGTCCGGGCGACCGTCCGGGAGCGGACGGCCCGGACGCCGGTCAGCCGGGCAGGCGAGCGTCCTCGAGCACGCGCCGCACCCACGAGACGGCCTCGGTCCGGTCCCTGCCGGCCGCGGCCGTCTCGGCGTCGGCGAGCGCCGGCTCCCCCACGGCCTCGGCGAGCAGCGGTCGCAGCCGGGCGTGCGCGAGCACCGCGAAGTCCTGCCGCGAGCCGATCCGCGTGAGCGTGCCCCAGCACGCGGCAGCCGTGTCCGGACGTCCGGTGCGCGCGTACGCGATCGCGAGCCCGGCGAGTGCCGTCCCGATGACGGGCACGTCCCGGCGGGCCTGGCGGAGCCGCAGCTGCACGAGGGTGCCGACACGGATCCGGCGGGCGACAGCCAGTTCGGCTGCCGGGAGGCCCGGGGCCGCGCCGTCGGTCCGGCCCGCGCCCGCCTCGTCCACCGCCGCGATGCGTGCCGCCCCCGCCGTCAGCGCCCAGTGCGCGGCGGGTCCGCGACCGGGCTGCACGACGTCCCAGGCCGCGGCGTACGCCGCCGCGGCCCCGGCGAGGTCGCCCTCGTACCGCGCGCACTCGGCGGTGATCGCGACCGCGAGCACGGCGATCAGCCCGCGGTCGTCGAACCCGCCGCGGCCGCCGTCGGGCCGGTGCCGCAGGTCTGCTGCGACGGCACGTGCACGGTCGACGTCGCCGGTCGCGGCCGAGGCGAGACCGACGGTCCACCCGATCTCGTACAGGTCGTCCTCCGCCCCGAACAGCTCGAGGTCCTCCCGGGCGGTGACGGCGGCGGCGAGGGACTCCCGGTACCGCCCGGACTGCGCGAGCAGCTGAGTCAGCGTGACCGCGACGGTGCCCGTGGTCCAGGCCTCTCCGGTCGTCCGTGCCAGCTCCTCCGCACGCCGGATGTACCGCAGCGCCCCGGCCGGGTCGCCGTCGTTCTCGGCCAGCGGCGCGCTGAGCAGGTGGCCGAGCAGGGCGACCGCGGGCTCCCGGTGGGCACGCAGCCGTGCCAGCTCGGCGGAGCCCTGCTCGGGTCGCGGCAGGGCGAGCAGGAGCCCGGCGAGCGCGTCGACGACCGGGTCCTCGGCACGCCCGGAGCGGTGCAGCTCCCGGAGTCCGCTGATCGCCCGGGCGGTGGTGCGGAGGTCGGTGAACACCGCGGTCGCACCGCACATCACGAGGCCGATCACCGTCGCGGTGCGGTCGGCCGGCGCCGGCACGCGCGACCGCAGCGCCGCGACGACGTCGGGTGCGGTCGCGGCGACCTCGCGGTGCAGCCCGCGGAGCGTCCAGTACCCGCCGAGGGCCGCGAAGACCTGCGCCACCGTCGGCACGTCGTCGGCGCGGATCGCCCAGCGCAGCAGGGTGACGAGCGTGTCGGCCTCGCGGCGGACCTCGGTGAACGCGACGAGCTGCGCCGGACCCCGCAGTGCGAACAGGTTGCGCGCTGCCGACAGCTCCCGGCCCCACGCGGTCATGGCCGCCCGCACGGCCTCGGTGGTGCCCCGCGCCGCCAGGCGTGCGGCGCCGAACTCGCGCACGGTCTCGAGCAGTCGGTAGCGGACCGGCTCCCCCTCGACCTCGACGAGCTGCACGAGGGACTGTTCCACCAGGTCGGCGAGGTCGTCGAGCGCGTCCCACCGCCGTCCGGGCTCCGCCACCGACTCGACGGCCTCGACCGCGACACCGTCGGGGAACAGTGCGAGGCGGGTCAGCAGGTCCTGGGCGCCCTCGTCGAGCAGCCGCCAGCTCCACTCGATGACGGCGAGCAGGGTGCGGTGCCGTTCGGGAGCGCTCCGGTCACCACCGCGCAGCAGGGCGAAGCGGTCGTCGAGCCGCCGTTCGACCTCGTCGACCGACATCCCCCGGATGCGGGCGGCGGCGAGCTCGATGGCGAGCGGCGACCCGTCGAGTCGGGTGCAGATCCTGCGCACCGCGTCCACGGGCAGCACCGCACCGGGCCGAGCGGCACGGGCGCGTTCGGTGAACAGCCGGACCGCCGCGCCGTCGGCCTCGACCGGCAGCGGTCCGAGGGGTGCGACGACCTCGCCCGCGATGGCGAGCGGTGCCCGGGACGTCGTGAGCACCCGCAGGCCGGGCACGGCGGCGAGCAGGTCGGCCGTGCAGCGGGCCACGGCCTGCAGCAGGTGCTCGCAGTTGTCGAGCACGAGCACCGTCGGTCCGTCGTCGAGGGCACGCACCACCCGGCCCCACAGGTCGGTGACGACCGCGTCCTGCAGCATGCGCGCCGTCCGGACCTCGGTGATCCCGAGCAGTGCGCCGAGGGCAGGCAGCAGGTCCTCGCCGTCGTCGATCGGTGCGAGCTCGCAGACGACGACGCCCGTGGTCGGGGGCAGCGCGGCGGCGACGGCCTGCGCCAGACGCGTCTTGCCGAGTCCGCCCGGGCCGAGCACCGTGACCAGGCGGTGCTCGTCGAGCGACCGGGACACCGTCGCGACGTCGTCCTGCCGCCCGACGAGCTCGTTCGGCGCGACCCGGAGCCCGGTCCGCCGGACCGGGTGGTCGGTCGCGGACGCCGACCGACGCAGGAGCTCGGCGTTCAGCCGCACGAGCTCCGCGGACGGATCGGCCCCGAGTCCGTCCGCCAGCCGTCCGCGGTGCGCGGCGAACACCGCGAGTGCCTCCGGGGTCCGCCCGTCGACGTCGAGGGCGCGCATCGCTCCGCCGACCGCCGTGTCGTCGAAGGGCGCCGCGTCGACCTCGGCGAGCCAGGTGGTCGCAGCAGCGGCGGCGTCGCCGTCCTCGAGCAGCAGGACGGCGAGCCGCCGACGCAGGGCGTGCTCGACCGCGGCCGCGCGGTCGGCGAGCGCCGAGCCCAGGTCCCCGTCGACGTCCGCACCCGGTGCGCCCCGCCACCGGCCGAGCGCTCCCCGCACCGCTGCGGTGTCGGGTGCGTGCACGGCCCGCTCCGCGGCGACGAGGTCGACGTCCGCCGGGTCGCCACCGAGCGCGTACCCCGTGCTGGTCGACACGACGAGACCGTCCGCCGTCGTCCGGCGCAGTCGGGAGACCAGGGTCTGCAGGGCCGCCCGGGCGCCCCTCGGCCGGTCCGCACCCCAGAGCTCGTCGATCAGTGCCTCGGTGCCGAGTGCACGGCCGGGTGCGAGCACCAGCGCGGTCAGGAACGACCGCGCGAGTGCACCGGGAACGGCGACCGCGGCACCGTCCGGGCCCGCCACCGTCACCGGTCCGAGGACGGCGACACGGGACGCGACGGGCACCCTCGGAGTCTACGGACGACCGGTACCGGAGCGCGACGCCACTGCGGGGCGGGACCTCAACCGCGTCGTCCCGAGGGCCCGGTCTCGGTGTCGACGTCGGCGGTCGCCCGCTTCTCGGACTCGAGCACCCCGCGCAGCGCGACGATCGCGCTGGAGGTCACCGTCACCTGCGACGGGTCCGCGTCACTGGCGTCGATGGCGCGCTCGAGGTCGGCGATCGACTCGTCCGCCCCGTCCTCCTCGCAGTCACCGCGAACCACGCAGGCGACCTTCCGGAGCGCGGCCGCGAAGGGTCCTGCGAACGCCGGGTCCGGCCGCCCGATGTTCTCCGCGACCGGACCCGAACGGGCGACCAGCTCGGTGAGGTCGGTCGTGTACCAGGCGACGCGCTCGAGCGCCCGGAAGCGCGCGCCGTCGGTCTGCAGGCGCGCACGCGGCCCCCGCAGCACGCTCCGGGGGTTCATCCGGCGCGCCTCCTGCGCAGTCGAGACGCGGTCCCGCACCTCGGCGATCGCCTTGTCCAGCCGCTCCTGCTGGCGGTCCCAGGCACCGGTGTCCGGCTCGCCCTCGTCGAGCACGTCCGCCAGGTCGTCGAGCTGCTGCGCGAGCACGGCGTTCACCTGGTCGATGCGGCGCTCGGCGTCCCAGAAGTGCAGCGGCGGGACCACGGCGAAGTTCACCGCGAGCCCGATGCCGATGCCGATCGCCATCTGCACGACGTACGCGAACGAGTAGCCCTCCGCGTTGCCGCCGCCGATGAGGAGCACGAAGAGCGCCGCCATCGGCACCCACGAGTACCCCTCGCCCAGGATCCGGAAGCCCGAGACGAGCACCCCGAGGCCGACGACGAGCGCGACCGCGATGACCCCGGGATCGCCGATGAGCATCGTGAACCCGGCGATCAGGATGCCGAGCGTGATGCCGACCAGCGTCTGGACGCCGGCCCGGATCCCCGCGAAGACGGTCGTGCGCATCGCGACGATCGCACCGAGCGGTGCGTAGTACGGGTACTCCGCGGCGACGCCCGGCGCGTACTTCGCCAGGGTCCACGCGATCGTGGCGGCCAGCGCGGCCTTGCCGGCCAGCAACAACCGCGGCTGGGTGCCGGAGTCCCGACTCCACCGCCACAGACGGCGCCCTGCGCCGGTGATCCGTTCCGCTCTCGCCATGTCGCGATCACCGTACGGCGGCGACGCTGGGAGCGGACGCGGGTGCGCTCCGGACGGGAGGCTCGTGGCGGCCCCGCCCCGCGCCTCCCGTCCGTCGCCACGCCGTCCGCGGGGACGACGGAACCCCCCGCGACGTGGGTCGCGGGGGGTTCCGTGTGGTGGTGCTGGACCTACTTGGCGTCGTCCGACTTCGCCTCGGCGTCGGCCTCGACCTCGGCGGCAGCCGGGGTCTCGGTCTCGGCCTCGACGGGAGCGGACTCCTCGGTCGTCTCCGTGGACTCGACCGGGGTCTCCTCGGCCGGGGTCTCCTCGGCCGAGGCGGCAGCAGCCGGGGCCGCGTCGCGCTTGACCGGGGCCGGCGTGCTCGACACCGGCTCGAGGACGAGCTCGATCGAGGCGAGCGGCGCGTTGTCACCCTTGCGGAAGCCGAGCTTCGTGATGCGGGTGTAGCCGCCCTGACGGTCCTCGACCTGCGGGGCGATCTCCGTGAACAGCGTGTGCACGACGGACTTGTCGCGCAGCTGGGCGATCACACGACGACGCGCGTGCAGGTCGCCACGCTTCGCGAACGTGATGAGACGCTCGGCGACGGGACGCAGGCGCTTGGCCTTCGTCTCGGTGGTCGTGATGCGACCGTGCGTGAAGAGGGCGTTGGCGAGGTTGCTCAGGAGCAGGCGCTCGTGGGCGGGGCCGCCACCGAGGCGGGGGCCCTTGGTGGGCTTCGGCATGTCAGTTCTCCAGTGGTGATG
The DNA here is from genome assembly GCF_000772085.1 of Curtobacterium sp. MR_MD2014. Classification (NCBI taxonomy): domain Bacteria; kingdom Bacillati; phylum Actinomycetota; class Actinomycetes; order Micrococcales; family Microbacteriaceae; genus Curtobacterium; species Curtobacterium sp. MR_MD2014. Next base: position 3,209,623 of record NZ_CP009755.1, read on the forward strand.
GTGGTGCGCACCGACTCATCGGTGCGCGTGCGCGTGAGCGCGAGGTCAGTTGTTGGACTCGTCCTCGTCGTACCCGCTGTAGAAGTGGGCGCCGTCGAATCCGGGGACGGTGTCCTTGAGGGACAGGCCGAGCTCGGTGAGCTTGTCCTTGACCTCGTCCACCGACTTCTGACCGAAGTTGCGGATGTTCATGAGCTGCGTCTCCGACAGGGCGACGAGCTCGGACACCGTGTTGATGCCCTCCCGCTTGAGGCAGTTGTAGCTGCGCACCGACAGGTCGAGGTCCTCGATCGGGGTCTGCAGCTCGTTCGAGAGCACCGCGTCGACCGGCGCGGGGCCGATCTCGATGCCCTCGGCCGCCGTGTTCAGCTCGCGGGCGAGACCGAACAGCTCGACCAGCGTGCGACCGGCCGACGCGATGGCGTCGCGCGGCGTGATCGCCGGCTTCGACTCGACGTCGACGACCAGGCGGTCGAAGTCCGTGCGCTCACCGGCACGCGTCGCCTCGACGCGGTAGGTGACCTTGAGGACCGGCGAGTAGATCGAGTCGATCGGGATCTGCCCGGCCTCGCTGAACTCCGAACGGTTCTGGGTCGCCGAGACGTAGCCGCGGCCACGCTCGATCGTCAGCTCCAGCTCGAAGCGCGCGGTGTCGTTCAGGGTCGCGATGACGAGGTCCGGGTTGTGGATCTCGACGCCGGCCGGGGCGGAGATGTCCGCCGCGGTGACCTGACCGGCACCCTGCTTGCGCAGGTACGCGGTGATCGGCTCGTCGTGCTCGCTGGAGACGACGAGGCTCTTGATGTTGAGGATGATCTCGGTGACGTCTTCCTTGACACCGGGGACGGTGCTGAACTCGTGGAGGACGCCGTCGATGCGGATGCTGGTGACAGCCGCGCCGGGGATCGAGGAGAGGAGCGTGCGGCGCAGCGAGTTGCCGAGGGTGTAACCGAAGCCCGGCTCGAGCGGCTCGATGACGAAGCGCGAGCGGTGCTCGGAGATCGACTCCTCGGTCAGGGTGGGGCGCTGTGCAATGAGCACTGTGGGATTCCTTTCGGCGGAGTGTCCGCTATATGACACTCGGCGGTACGACGGGACCGACCGGGCCCCGACGGGTCTGTTGAGTTGTGATCACGCGCAGCGCGGGGCCGGGAGGGCCCGACGTACGCGATCGAACGACCAGGAATGGCCGGCCCCGCTCGCCCCGGTCAGGGGACGAGCGGGGAACGGCCGGTTGCTCCTCGCGTCAGACGCGGCGACGCTTCGGCGGGCGGCAGCCGTTGTGCGCCTGCGGGGTGACGTCGTTGATCGAGCCGACCTCGAGGCCAGCGGCCTGGAGCGAACGGATCGCGGTCTCGCGACCCGAGCCCGGGCCCTTGACGAAGACGTCGACCTTCTTGACGCCGTGCTCCTGCGCCTGACGCGCAGCGGACTCGGCGGCGAGCTGCGCCGCGAACGGCGTCGACTTGCGCGAACCCTTGAAGCCCACGGCACCCGAGGACGCCCAGCTGAGGACGGCACCCGACGGGTCGGTGATGCTGACGATGGTGTTGTTGAACGTGCTCTTGATGTGGGCCTGGCCCACGGCGACGTTCTTCTTCTCCTTGCGACGCGGCTTGCGCGCGGCAGTCTTGGGGGTAGCCATGATGATCTCCTATCGGGCCTTCTTCTTGCCTGCCACGGTGCGCTTCGGTCCCTTGCGGGTACGCGCGTTGGTCTTGGTGCGCTGACCACGCACCGGGAGACCACGACGGTGGCGGAGACCCTCGTAGCTACCGATCTCGACCTTGCGGCGGATGTCGGCGGCGACCTCGCGGCGGAGGTCACCCTCCACCTTGAAGTTGCCCTCGATGAAGTCACGGAGGGCGACGAGCTGGTCGTCGGTCAGGTCCTTGACGCGGATGTCACCGGAGATACCGGTCTCGGCGAGTGCCTGGACCGCGCGGGTACGGCCGACGCCGTAGATGTACGTGAGTGCGATCTCCACGCGCTTCTCGCGCGGGATGTCGACGCCTGCTAGACGTGCCATGTTCTGGCTGCTCCTGTTTTCGGTGGAGGTGTGGCGCAGTACCGGTGCCCGGGCCTCCGCCCCGAGGTGTCCCCCCGCCGACGACCGAGGTCAGTGGCGGAGTTCTGGTACTGCGTGTTCAGTGTTGAGTTGTGGGTCCTGCTGGGAGCTCAGCCCTGGCGCTGCTTGTGGCGCGGGTTGCTCTTGCAGATCACCATGACGCGGCCCTTGCGGCGGATGACACGGCAGTGCTCGCAGATGGGCTTGACGCTGGGGTTGACCTTCATGATTGCTTCCTGTTGCTCGCTGGCTTCGTGCCCGGCGGGTTCGCCGAGCCGTTCCTTTCCAGCTCGCGGATCACTTGTAGCGGTAGACGATCCGGCCGCGGGTCAGGTCGTACGGGCTCAGCTCCACGATCACGCGGTCCTCGGGGAGGATGCGGATGTAGTGCTGGCGCATCTTCCCGGAGATGTGCGCGAGGACCTTGTGTCCGTTGGTCAGCTCAACGCGGAACATCGCGTTGGGCAGAGCTTCGAGCACCGAGCCTTCGATCTCGATGACGCCGTCTTTCTTGGCCATAGCCTCACTGTCGCTTGGTTGGATTACCGGTGTGATCCCCGAGCCGGTCTGCGGGTCGGGCGCCACGCCGAAGGGCATGACACACCAAAGATCAACCCTATGCGATCAGGCGCAGATTGCCAAGTGCCGGTCGGGCCGCGACCCTCCGTCTGGGGCTCGCCGTCCGGAGCTGAACGGTCCACAGTGGATCAGCGGCCGCTTCCGAGGTCCGGAACGGGCCCGTCGCCGTAGCCTGGCCGTCGCTGAACCCCGGACGCCCGCGCCGGAGAACCGATCGGAGACCACGTGCCTGACGCGCCCCGCCGCCCCCTCGCCCGTCACGGTCGACTGCCGCGCCGTCGCGGATGGGGCACGCTGCTGGGGTTCGTCGCGGCCACGGTCGCCGTCGTCCTGGTCAGCGGCACGAGCGTCGCGGCGATCGCCGGCGCACAGCTCGCCGCGGCACCGCACACGGTCGAGCTCAGCACCGACGACCAGAACACCGCGAAGACCGCCGACATCACGGCGATGCAGGGCGGCGCGAACATCCTGCTCCTCGGCAGCGACACCCGCGTCGGGCAGTTCGACTCGGACGAGAACGTCGAGGGCGCCCGGAACGACGTGACGATCCTCGTCCACATCTCGCAGGACCACCAGCAGCTCACGGCCGTCAGCTTCCCCCGCGACCTCAAGGTCCCGATCCCGGCGTGCACGAACCCCGAGACGGGCACCTCGTACCCGGCCGTGGACAGCGAGCTCATCAACGAGTCCCTCGGGCACGGTGGGATCTCCTGCGCCGTGGACACGGTCGAGAACCTGACCGGGCTGACGATCCCCTACGCCGGACTCATCACCTTCGACGGTGTGATCGAGATGTCGAACGCCGTGGGCGGCGTCGACGTCTGCGTCGCGAAGCCCATCGACGACTCGTACACCGGCCTGCAGCTCTCGGCCGGTCAGCACACCCTCGCCGGCCAGGACGCGCTCGCGTTCCTGCGCAGCCGGCACGGCGTCGGTGACGGCAGCGACCTCGCGCGCATCAGCTCCCAGCAGGTCTTCCTGTCCGCCCTGCTCCGGAAGGTCACCTCGGACGGCACCCTGTCGAACCCGGTGACCCTCTACAAGCTGGCCGGTGCGGCGCTGTCGAACATGACGCTCTCCGACGGCCTGGCGCAGACCCGCACCCTCGTCGGACTCGCCTCGACCCTGCGGGGCATGAGCACCTCGGACATGCTGTTCGTGCAGTACCCGGTCGTCGACGACCCCTCCGACACCGCGCACGTGCTCGTCGACGAGGCGGCGGCGCACGACCTCAACGTCGTGCTGCAGCAGGACCGCAAGACCTCGCTGAGCGACTCGTCCACCGGCCGGGCGTCGGAGGAGTCCCCGACCGCGGCGGGCACCCCGGGGAGCGACGCGCCGGCGTCCGACGCGCCGGCCGCGGGGGACGATGCGGCGAGCGGAGCTGCGACCGGGACGCCCACGGGTACGGCGACCGCTGCCGGGACGCCGACGGCGACCCCGCTGCCCTCGAGCATCTCCGGTCAGTCGGCGTCCGAGCAGACCTGCACCGTCGGGAACTGAGCGCGTCGGGGACTGAGCGCGTCGGGGACTGAACCCGTCGGGAACTCAGCCCGTCGGGGACCGGCGCGGTCGCGCGCGGAGCGGTCCCGGCGTCGGCCCGGCCATCGACGTGGCCGGGCCGGTGCGCGGAGTCGCACCGCGCCTCCCGGCCGACCTCGCGGTCACCGGTCACGGACCGGACGCGTCCGGACGCCCTACGGAACGGGGACGGGCGTGACGCCGAGCGGCACGAGGCCGGAGGCGCCGCCGTCCGATGCGGTGAGCACCCAGATGCCGTCGGCGTGCACGGCCACCGAGTGCTCCCAGTGCGCCGCGTCGGAACCGTCGAGGGTCCTGATCGTCCAGTCGTCGTCGTCCGTGGAGCTGTCGATCGTCCCGGCCGTCACCATCGGTTCGATCGCCACGACCAGACCGGGCCGGACCGCCGGACCGGCACCGCGGACCCGGTAGTTGAAGACGGGCGGGTCCTCGTGCATCGACCGGCCGATCCCGTGCCCCGTGAAGTCCTCGACGATGCCCCAGGCGCCCGTCTCGTCGATGGCGTCCTCGATCACCGCGCCCACCTCGTTGAGGTTCCGTGCGTGTGCGAGCGCCGCGATGCCGTGCCAGAGCGAGCGCTCCGTGGTGTCGCAGAGCATCTGGCGCGCCGCCGTCACGGGAGCGTCGCCGCCGGGGAGCACCGTCGTGAAGGCGCTGTCACCGTTCCACCCGTCGACCTCTGCACCGGCGTCGACCGAGACGATGTCGCCCGGCTCGAGTACGCGTTCGCCGGGGATCCCGTGGACGATCTCGTCGTTCACGGACACGCACAGGGTGTGCCGGTAGCCCGGGACGAGCTGGAAGTTCGGGACGCCACCGCCCTCGCGGATCGTCCGCTCGGCGATCGCGTCGAGCTCGCCCGTGGTGACGCCCGGGCGGATCGCAGCACGGACCGCGACGAGCGCGGCCTCGGTGAGCAGTCCGGGACGGACCATCGCGCGGAGCTCCTCCGGCGACTTGTAGATCGAGGGCTTGCGACGACGCACGAGGGGTGTCAGACGCCCGCGGTGAGGCCGCGCGAGCTGAGCGCCGCCTGGATGCGGTCCCCGACCTCGTCGATGCCGCCGAGGCCGTCCACGTCGACCACGAGACCGCGCTCGGCGTACGCCGCGACGATCGGCGCGGTCTGCTCCGTGTAGACCTCCTGGCGACGCCGGATGGTCTCCTCGTTGTCGTCGCTGCGCCCCTGGTCCTCGGCGCGCTTCAGGAGCCGCGCGACGAGCGCGTCCTGGTCGGCGACGAGCTGCACGACGGCGTCGATCGCGGCGCCCTGCTCCGCGAGCAGCGCGTCGAGGTACTCGACCTGGCCCACCGTGCGGGGGTAGCCGTCGAGCAGGAAGCCCTGCTCGGCGTCCGGCTCGGCGAGGCGCGACTTGACGAGCTCGTTCGTCAGTTCGTCGGGGACGTAGTTCCCCGCGTCCATGATCGCCTTGGCCTGCACGCCCAACGGTGTGCCGTCGGAGACGTTCTTGCGGAAGATGTCACCCGTGGAGATCGCGGGGACGCCGAAGCCCTCGGCGATGCGACCGGCCTGGGTGCCCTTCCCGGCTCCGGGAGGTCCGACGATGATGAGGCGTGCGCTCAACGGAGAAGCCCTTCGTAGTGACGTTGCTGCAGCTGCGAGTCGATCTGCTTCACGGTCTCGAGACCGACACCCACGATGATGAGGATGCTCGCGCCGCCGAACGGGAAGTTCTGGTTCGCGCCGAACAGCGCCAGTGCTGCCAGCGGGATGAGCGCGATGAGACCGAGGTAGAGCGAGCCGGGCAACGTCACCCGGGTCAGGACGAAGTCGAGGTACTCGGCCGTCGGACGGCCGGCCCGGATGCCCGGGATGAAGCCGCCGTACTTCTTCATGTTGTCGGCGACCTCTTCGGGGTTGAAGGTGATCGCGACGTAGAAGTACGTGAACCCGACGATGAGCAGGAAGTACAGGACCATGTAGAACCAGTTGTCACCCGAGGTCAGGTTGTTCTGGATCCAGGTCACCCAGGCGGCCGGCTCCGAGCCGTCCGAGGGCTGGTTGAACTGCGCGACCAGGGCCGGCAGGTACAGCAGCGACGAGGCGAAGATGACGGGCACGACGCCGGCCATGTTCACCTTGATCGGGATGTAGGTGTTGTTGCCGCCGTAGGTGCGGCGCCCGACCATGCGCTTGGCGTACTGCACCGGGATGCGTCGCTGCGACTGCTCGACGAAGACGACGGCCATCATGATGACCAGACCGACGAGGATGACGAACAGGAAGAGCTCGAAGGACTGCGACTGCTCGATCGCCCACAGGGCCGACGGGAACTGCGCGGCGATGGACGTGAAGATGAGCAGCGACATGCCGTTGCCGATGCCGCGCTCGGTGACGAGCTCGCCCATCCACATGATCAGGCCGGTACCGGCGGTCAGCGTGACGACCATGAGCATGATCGCGTACCAGCTGTCGTTCGAGATGATCGACGAGCAGGACGCCGACGCGTTCGTGCCGAAGAGGGCACCCGAGCGCGCGACCGTGATGAGGGTGGTCGACTGCAGGACACCGAGCGCGATGGTGAGGTAGCGCGTGTACTGCGTCAGCTTCGCCTGGCCGGACTGGCCCTCCTTGTAGAGGGCGTCGAAGTGCGGGATCACCACGCGCAGGAGCTGCACGATGATCGACGACGTGATGTACGGCATGATGCCGAGCGCGAAGACCGACAGCTTCAGCAGCGCGCCGCCGGAGAAGAGGTTGATGAGGTCGTAGAGCCCACCCGAGGAGCCGGCGCTCGCCAGGCAGCTCTGCACGGCGGCGTAGTCGACGAACGGCGCGGGGATGTACGACCCGAGACGGAACAGCGCGATGATCGCGAGGGTGAAGCCGATCTTCTTGCGAAGATCTGGGGTGCGCATGATGCGCGCGACCGCTCTGAACACGAGGACTCCGAACTTCTGGGACCGGCGACCCGATCGGGGTCTTCACGGTGTCGATCGGCAGCGCCGACCTGGCCGACGGACGTCAGCCACTGTCAAGGAAACCGTAACGGCGGCCCGTGCGCAAACGCACGGGCCGCCGACGGGGGTTACTGGGAGACGGTTCCGCCAGCAGCCACGATCTTCTCGGCGGCGGACGCCGAGACCTTGTCGACCGAGACCGTGAGCTTCACGCTGATGTCACCCTGACCGAGAACCTTGACCTTCTCGTTCTTGCGGACGGCGCCCTTGGCGACCAGGTCCGCGACGGTGACGTCGCCACCGTTGGGGTAGAGCTCCGCGATCTTGTCCAGGTTCACGACCTGGTACTCGACGCGGAACGGGTTCTTGAACCCGCGGAGCTTCGGGGTGCGCATGTGCAGCGGCATCTGCCCACCCTCGAAGCCGACCTTGACCTGGTAACGAGCCTTCTGGCCCTTGGTACCACGGCCGGCGGTCTTGCCCTTCGAGCCCTCACCACGGCCGACACGGGTGCGGTCCTTCTTGGAACCGGCAGCCGGACGGAGGTGGTGCAGCTTCAGCACCTGGACCCGCTCGTTCTTCTCGTCGCTCATGCGTCGACCTCCTCGACCTTCACGAGGTGCGCCACCGTCGCGATGTACCCGCGGTTCTGGGCGTTGTCCTCACGCAGGACCGTACGGCCGATGCGCTTGAGGCCCAGGCTGCGCAGGGTGTCGCGCTGGTACTGCTTCTCGCTGATAACGGACTTCGTCTGCGTGATCTTCAGCATCGCCATCACGCACCTGCCTTCTCGGTCGCGGCACGCAGCGCCGCAGCCTCGGCGTGGAGCAGACGGGCCGGGACGACCCGGTCGACGTCGAGGCCACGACGGCTCGCGACCGCGCGGGGCTCCTCGAGCTGCTGCAGCGCCTCGACGGTCGCGTGCACGATGTTGATGGTGTTCGACGAGCCGAGCGACTTGCTCAGGACGTCGTGGATGCCGGCGCACTCGAGCACGGCGCGGACCGGACCACCGGCGATGACACCGGTACCGGCAGCGGCCGGACGCAGGAGCACGACACCGGCAGCGGCCTCACCCTGCACCGGGTGCGGGATGGTGTTGCCGACGCGCGGGACGCGGAAGAAGTTCTTCTTCGCCTCCTCGACCCCCTTCGAGATCGCGGTGGGGACTTCCTTCGCCTTGCCGTAGCCGACACCGACGAGGCCGTTGCCGTCACCCACGACGACGAGCGCCGTGAAGCTGAAGCGACGACCACCCTTGACGACCTTCGACACGCGGTTGATGGTCACCACGCGCTCGAGGAACTGGCTGTCGCCACCGCGGTTGTTGCGGTCACGACCCTGCTGACGGTCACGCCCGCCACCACGACGGCCGCGCTGGTCGGCGTTGTCACGGTTGTTCGACGCGGAGCCCGCGGCGGTCTCGACCGGACGCTCGGCGACGGCAGGGGCTTCCGCTTCCTTGCCGGCCGCGGCCTTGGCGACGGTCTCCGTCGCAGCAGCGGTCTCGGTCTCGGCCGCTTCGTTGTTGTTCGCGATGTCGCTCACAGGTTCAGCCCTCCTTCACGGGCACCATCGGCGATCGCGGCGACGCGACCGGCGTACTTGCTCCCACCGCGGTCGAAGACCACGGCCTCGACGCCAGCGGCCTTCGCACGCTCGGCGACGAGCTCGCCGATGCGACGGGCCTTGGCCGTCTTGTCGCCGTCGAACGAACGGAGGTCGGCCTCCATCGTCGACGCGCTGGCCAGGGTGTGGCCCTTCGCGTCGTCGATGACCTGGACGAACACGTGACGCGACGAACGGGTGACGGCGAGACGCGGACGCGCCTCGGTGCCGGTGATCTTCTTGCGGAGACGGTTGTGACGGCGCGCCTTGGCGGCCGACTTGCTCTTTCCTCGGATACCGAGAGCCATGATCACTTACCTGACTTTCCGGCCTTGCGGCGCACGATCTCGCCCGCGTAGCGGACACCCTTGCCCTTGTAGGGCTCGGGCTTGCGCAGCTTGCGGATGTTGGCAGCCACCTCGCCGACGGCCTGCTTGTCGATGCCCGACACGGTGAGCTTGTTGTTGCCCTCGACGGCGAAGCTGATGCCCGCCGGCGGCTCGACCGTGATGGGGTGGGAGTAGCCGAGCGCGAACTCGACGTTGCTGCCCTTCGCCGCGACGCGGTAACCGGTACCGACGACCTCGAGGCCCTTGGAGTAGCCCTGGGTCACGCCGACGATGTTGTTCGCGATGAGGGTGCGGGTCAGGCCGTGCAGCGCACGCGAGCTGCGCTCGTCGTCCGGACGGGTGACGAGGACCTGGTTCTCCTCGACCTTGGCCTGGATGGGCTCTGCGACGGTGAGCGCGAGCTCGCCCTTCGGGCCCTTGACCGCGACGGTCTGGCCGTCGATGGCGACGGTCACACCCGCGGGGATGTCAATGGGAAGACGTCCGATTCGAGACATTGTCGATCACCACACGTAGGCGAGGACTTCCCCACCCACGCCCTTCTGCTCGGCTTCACGGTCGGTGAGCAGTCCCGACGAGGTCGAGAGGATCGCCACGCCGAGGCCACCGAGGACCTGGGGGAGCTCCGTCGACTTCGCGTAGACCCGGAGACCGGGCTTCGAGACGCGCTTGATGCCGGCGATCGAACGCTCGCGCTCGGGGCCGTACTTCAGGTCGATCGTGAGGGTCTGCCCGACGCGGGCGTCCTCGATCTTCCACTCGCTGATGTAGCCCTCGCGCTTGAGGATCTCGGCGATGTTCTTCTTCAGCTTGGAGCTGGGGAGCGAGACGGCGTCGTGGTGCGCCGAGTTCGCGTTCCGCAATCTGGTCAGCATGTCTGCGACCGGATCGGTCATCGTCATGATGGTCGTCCATTCTTCGCCTGGTTTCGACACCCGTTCCACGAATGCCGACCTGAGCGATCGGGTGGTCTCCGAGCGGATCCCGGAGACCTGGGGGCCGGCGGCTGTCGCCGTCGGCCGGTGTTCGTGCGTGCGGGCCGGAGGACGTGAATCCTCCGGCCCGCAGCGCCCGGACTAGCTTAGACCGTCTGGTCGGCCGAACGGAACGGGAAGCCGAGCTGGCGGAGCAGCGCGCGGCCCTCGTCGTCCGTCTTCGCGGTGGTCACGACGGTGATGTCGAAGCCACGCACGCGGTCGATGCGGTCCTGGTCGATCTCGTGGAACATCGACTGCTCCGTGAGACCGAACGTGTAGTTGCCGTTGCCGTCGAACTGCTTGTCGCTGAGCCCGCGGAAGTCGCGGATGCGGGGCAGTGCGAGGGTGACGAGGCGGTCGATGAACTCCCACGCGCGGTCACCACGGAGGGTGACGTGCGCGCCGATGGCCTGACCCTCACGCAGCTTGAACTGCGCGATGGACTTGCGGGCCTTCGTCACGACCGGCTTCTGACCCGTGATCGCCGTGAGGTCCTTGACGGCCCCCTCGATGACCTTCGAGTCACGAGCTGCTTCACCGACACCGGTGTTCACGACGACCTTGACCAGGCCGGGGACCTGGTTGACGTTCGCGTACCCGAACTGCTCGGTGAGGGCAGCCTTGATCTCGTTCTTGTACTTCTGCTTGAGGCGCGGCTCGACCTTGGTCTCCGGCGCGGCAGTCGTGTCGGTCATCAGAGCTTCTCACCCGACTTCTTGGCGTAGCGGACGCGGACGGTCTTCTTGACGCCGTCCTTCTCCACCTCTTCGATGCGGAAGCCGACGCGGGTCGGCTTCTTGGTCTTCGGGTCGACGATGGCGACGTTCGACACGTGGATCGGAGCCTCGTGCTGCTCGACGCCACCGGTCTTCGACCCGCGCTGCGTCTGGCCGACGCGGACGTGCTTCGTGACGAAGTTCACGCCCTCGACGACGACACGGTTCTTGTCCTTGAGGACCTCGATGACCTTGCCCTGCTTGCCACGGTCGCCGCCACGCTCCTGCTTGGCTCCCGTGATGACCTGGACGAGGTCACCCTTCTTGATGTTCGCCATGGCTTACAGCACCTCCGGCGCGAGCGAGATGATCTTCATGAACTTCTTGTCACGGAGCTCACGACCGACCGGCCCGAAGATGCGCGTACCGCGCGGGTCGCCGTCGGCCTTGAGGATCACTGCCGCGTTCTCGTCGAACTTGATGTAGGAGCCGTCCTGACGACGGGTCTCCTTCTTGGTGCGAACGATGACCGCCTTGACGACGTCACCCTTCTTCACGTTGCCGCCGGGGATGGCGTCCTTCACCGTGGCGACGATGACGTCACCGAGGCCGGCGTAGCGACGACCCGAGCCACCGAGCACGCGGATGGTCAAGATCTCCTTGGCACCCGTGTTGTCGGCGACCTTCAGGCGGGATTCCTGCTGAATCACTGCTGTCTCCTATTCCGAAGCAGGCCGGGGCCTACTTGGCCTTCTCGAGGATCTCGACCAGGCGCCAGCGCTTGGAGGCGCTGAGGGGACGGGTCTCGCTGATCACGACGAGGTCGCCGACACCGGCGGTGCCGAGCTCGTCGTGCGCCTTCACCTTGGACGTGCGACGGATGATCTTGCCGTAGAGCGCGTGCTTCACGCGGTCCTCGACCTCGACCACGATGGTCTTGTCCATCTTGTCGCTCGTCACGTAGCCGCGACGCGTCTTGCGGTAGCCGCGGGTCGAGGCGGCGGAGTTGTTCTCTTCGTTCGCCATCAGTTCTCCTCGGCGGTAGCGGCCTCGGTCGACTCGGCGGGCTTGTCAGCCTTCTTCGTCTTCTTGGCCTTGGTGGCGGTCTCGACGGGCGCGGGGGTGGCACGGATGCCGAGCTCGCGCTCACGGAGGACCGTGTAGATGCGTGCGATGTCGCGCTTGACGGCGCGGAGACGACCGTGGCTCTCCAGCTGGCCGGTGGCCGACTGGAAGCGGAGGTTGAAGAGTTCCTCCTTGGCCTTCTTCAGCTCGTCAGCGAGACGCTCGTTCTCGAAGGTGTCGAGCTCCGTCGGACGGAGCTCCTTGGAACCGATCGCCATTATGCGTCGCCCTCCTCGCGCTTGATGATGCGTGCCTTGAGGGGCAGCTTGTGGATTGCACGGGTCAGCGCCTCACGGGCGATGTCCTCGCTGACGCCGGAGAGCTCGAAGAGCACACGACCCGGCTTGACGTTGGCGACCCACCACTCGGGCGAGCCCTTACCGGAACCCATGCGGGTCTCAGCCGGCTTCTTGGTGAGCGGGCGGTCCGGGTAGATGTTGATCCAGACCTTGCCGCCACGCTTGATGTGACGCGTCATGGCGATACGAGCGGACTCGATCTGACGGTTGGTCACGTAGGCGGGCGTGAGCGCCTGGATACCGAAGTCGCCGAACGACACCTTGGTGCCGCCCGTCGCCTGGCCCGAACGCTTCGGGTGGTGCTGCTTGCGGTGCTTGACTCGACGGGGGATAAGCATGGTTACGCCTCAACTCCTGCGCCGGCCGGCGCGTCCTGCGGAGCCTGCTGCTGACGGCCGCCGCGGTCGCCGCCACGGCGGTCCCCACGGTCGCCGCGCTCGCCACGCGGGCCGCCACGACGCTCGGGGCGCGACGAACGCTGGTTCGCCTGCTCGCGAGCGAGCTCCTTGTTCGTGATGTCGCCCTTGTAGATCCAGACCTTCACGCCGATGCGGCCGAACGTGGTCCGGGCCTCGTAGAAGCCGTAGTCGATGTTCGCGCGGAGCGTGTGCAGGGGCACGCGGCCCTCGCGGTAGAACTCCGAGCGGGACATCTCGGCGCCGCCGAGACGGCCCGACACCTGGATGCGGACACCCTTGGCGCCGGCACGCTGTGCACCCTGCAGGCCCTTGCGCATGGCGCGACGGAACGCGACACGAGCGGAGAGCTGCTCGGCGATGCCCTGCGCGACGAGCTGGGCCTCGGTCTCGGGGTTCTTGACCTCGAGGATGTTGAGCTGGATCTGCTTCTTGGTGAGCTTCTCGAGCTCGCCACGGACGCGCTCCGCCTCGGCGCCACGGCGACCGATGACGATGCCCGGACGCGCGGTGTGGATGTCCACGCGGACGCGGTCACGGGTGCGCTCGAGCTCGATGCGGGCGACACCGGCGCGGTCGAGGGTCTTCTTCAGGTACTCGCGCACCTTGATGTCCTCGGCCACGTAGTCGGCGTAGCGCTGACCGGCCTTCGTGCTGTCGGTGAACCAGTGCGAGACGTGGTCCGTCGTGATCCCGAGACGGAAGCCGTACGGGTTGACCTTCTGGCCCATTACTTGCTCGCCTTCTTGCTCGTCGCGGCAGCCTCGGCCTCGTCCGGCGTCGCGAGGACGACCGTGATGTGGCTGGTGCGCTTGTTGATGCGGAAGGCGCGGCCCTGGGCACGCGGCTGGAACCGCTTCAGGGTCGTGCCCTCGTCGACGAAGACGCGGCTCACGTAGAGGTCGCGCTCGTCGAGGAAGCTGTTCGTCGAGTCCGCCTTGACACGTGCGTTCGCGATCGCCGAGGCGACCAGCTTGTACACGGGCTCCGAAGCGCCCTGGGGGGCGAACTTCAGGATGGCGAGGGCCTCGTGGGCCTGCTTGCCGCGGATCAGCTCGATGACGCGACGGGCCTTCTGAGGCGTGACGCGGATGTGTCGCACGCGTGCGATCGACTCCACCATTTCGTTCCTCCTCTGCGTCGCCGCGTTAGCGGCGACGGCCCTTCTTGTCGTCCTTCACGTGACCACGGAAGGTGCGGGTCGGCGCGAACTCGCCGAGCTTGTGACCGACCATCGACTCGGTGACGAACACCGGGATGTGCTTGCGGCCGTCGTGCACGGCGATCGTGTGTCCGAGCATGTTCGGGACGATCATCGAGCGACGCGACCAGGTACGGATCACGTTCTTGGTGTTGGCCTCGTTCTGCGTGACGACCTTGCGGAGCAGGTGCTCGTCGACGAAGGGGCCCTTCTTCAGACTGCGTGGCATCTTCTGAACTCCTACTTGCGCTTCTTGCCGGCGTTACGGCGACGGACGATGAGCTTGTCGCTCGGCTTGTTCGGCTTGCGCGTACGACCCTCGGCCTGGCCCCAGGGGCTGACCGGGTGACGACCACCGGACGTCTTGCCCTCACCACCACCGTGCGGGTGGTCGACCGGGTTCATCGCGACACCACGCACGGTCGGGCGGACGCCCTTCCAGCGCATGCGGCCGGCCTTGCCCCAGTTGATGTTGGACTGCTCGGCGTTGCCGACCTCGCCGATCGTGGCGCGGCAGCGGGCGTCGACGTTGCGGACCTCGCCCGACGGCAGGCGGAGCTGCGCGTAGGGGCCGTCCTTGGCGACGAGACGGACCGAGGCACCGGCCGAACGCGCCATCTTCGCGCCGCCACCGGGGCGGAGCTCGATCGCGTGGATGACCGTACCCACGGGGATGTTGCGCAGCGGCAGGTTGTTGCCGGGCTTGATGTCGGCGCCGGGGCCCTGCTCGATGACGTCGCCCTGCTTGAGCTTGTTCGGCGCGATGATGTAGCGCTTCGTGCCGTCGACGTAGTGCAGGAGCGCGATGCGCGCGGTGCGGTTCGGGTCGTACTCGATGTGTGCGACCTTGGCGTCCACGCCGTCCTTGTCGTGACGACGGAAGTCGATCACGCGGTACTGGCGCTTGTGGCCACCACCGATGTGGCGGGTGGTGATGCGGCCCGAGCTGTTGCGGCCACCGGTCTTCGGCAGCGGACGAAGCAGCGACTTCTCCGGCGTCGAACGGGTGATCTCAGCGAAGTCGGCGACCGACGAGCCGCGACGACCGGGGGTCGTCGGCTTGTAGTTACGAATAGCCATGATTTATCCCTCTGGTCCTCAGCCGACAGCCGTGAAGATGTCGATCGAACCGGACTTGAGCGTCACGATGGCGCGCTTGGTGTCCTTGCGCTTGCCCAGGCCGAACTTCGTGCGACGGGTCTTGCCCGGACGGTTCAGCGTGTTGATGCTCGCGACCTTGACGTCGAAGATCTTCTCGATGGCGAGCTTGATCTCGGTCTTGTTCGAGCGGGGGTCCACGATGAACGTGTACTTGCCCTGGTCGATCAGGCCGTAGCTCTTCTCCGAGACGACCGGCGAGATGATGATGTCGCGCGGGTCCTTGTTGAAGCCGCTCATGCGGAGATCTCCTTCGCGGTCTTCGACGCGATGAAGGCGTCGAGTGCGCTCTTGCTGAAGACGAGGGCATCCGACTTGAGCACGTCGTAGGCGTTGAGCTGGCCGTACGAGAGTGCGTGGACACCCGGCAGGTTGCGGATCGACTTGAGCGTGAGCTCGTCGTCCGACTCGAGCACGACGAGCACGTTCTTGACGGGCGCGACCTTCTCGATGAGCGTGCGAGCGGTCTTGGTCGACGGCACCTCGGCCGCGACGAAGGACTCGACAGCGGAGATGCGGCCACCGCGGGCGCGGTCCGAGAGCGAGCCGAGCAGGGCTGCGGCGATCATCTTCTTCGGGGTGCGCTGCGAGTAGTCGCGCGGGGTCGGTCCGTGGACGACGCCACCGCCGGTGTGCTCCGGAGCGCGGACCGAACCCTGACGGGAGCGGCCGGTGCCCTTCTGCTTGAACGGCTTGCGACCAGCACCGCGGACCTCGCCGCGGTTCTTGGTCTTGTGGGTGCCCTGACGCGCGGCGGCGAGCTGCGCGGTGACGACCTGGTGGATCAGCGGGACGTTGGTCTCGACGTCGAAGAGCGCGGCGGGCAGCTCGATGCTGCCGGCGACGGCTCCGGTCGCGTCGAGGACGTCGATCGTGGTTGCGGTCTCGGTGGCCATGATCACTTACCCTTCACGGCGGTGCGGACGAAGACGGAGCGACCGCGCGCACCGGGGACGGCGCCCTTGACGAGCAGCAGACCCTTCTCGGCGTCGACGGCGTGCACCGTGAGGTTGAGGACGGTCACGCGCTCGCCACCCATGCGGCCGGCCATGCGCATGCCCTTGAAGACACGCGACGGGGTCGACGAAGCACCGATCGAACCGGGCTTGCGGTGGTTGCGGTGGGCACCGTGCGAAGCGGACACACCGGCGAAGCCGTGGCGCTTCATGACACCGGCGAAGCCCTTGCCCTTCGACGTCCCGACGACGTCGACCTTCTGGCCGGCCTCGAAGGTGTCGACGGTGAGCTCCTGGCCGAGCGTGTACTCGGCGGAGTCGTTGGTGCGGATCTCGGTGAGGGTGCGACGCGGGGTCACACCGGCAGCCTCGAAGTGGCCGGCGGCCGGCTTGTTCACCTTGCGCGGGTCGATGGCACCGGCGGCGATCTGGATCGCCTCGTAGCCGTCGCGCTCGACGTTGCGGATCTGGGTGACCACGTTCGGGCCGACCTCGATCACGGTGACGGGGATGAACTTGTTGTTCTCGTCCCACACCTGGGTCATCCCGAGCTTCTTGCCGAGGAGGCCCTTGACGGTCTTGGTTGAGTTCGCCATTGGTCGGTCCCCCTTACAGCTTGATCTCGATGTTGACGTCAGCCGGGAGGTCGAGTCGCATGAGCGAGTCGACGGCCTTCGGCGTCGGGTCGACGATGTCGATGACCCGCTTGTGCGTGCGCTTCTCGAAGTGCTCGCGCGAGTCCTTGTACTTGTGGGGAGAACGGATCACGGTGACCACGTTCTTCTCGGTGGGGAGCGGCACCGGGCCGACCACGGTCGCACCGGCACGGGTCACCGTGTCGACGATCTTCCGGGCCGACGTGTCGATGACCTCGTGGTCGTACGACTTGAGCCGGATGCGGATCTTCTGTCCCGCCATGTGTCTCTCTGTCCTCTCTGCGCCGCGCACCCTCGGGCCGCCTGACGCCGCCGTCACCGTGCATTCCTGCAGGGCTTGGCTGTTTTCCTGAACCAACCGGCCGCATCCTCGGGGGATGACCGCTGTTCTCCTGTCAACCGCGCAGGGCGACCGTGGCCGTCCAGCGTGGGCATGTCGCTTCCCCCACACCTGGACACAGCAGTGGCCAGGCGCTCACGAGGGACTCGATCGTGTTCTGCTGCCTGCGGCCCAACCCAGCTCCGCTGGACGGAGGGGTTGTGCACTGCCAGAGCAGTGATCCTGCGCGCGCGAACGCCCGCGGAATTCGGAACCGGACAAGTCTCGCACAGCACGTCCGTGCGTGCAACCCGGGCGTGTCGCCCGGTCCGGTGGGGTGCGAGAGGGGTCGCTCCCCCGGAACGGCGGGGTTCCGGTCGGCCTGGAGGCACGGCGCACCCCGGGCGCGTCGGGCGCGTTCCCGAGGTGCTCGGTGTGCTCGCGGCGGCGCCTCCGGTGGCCGGGATCGGTCACGCCGGCGCTGCTCCGGCGGGCGCCGGTGCGGCCCCGTCGCTCCGCGAGCGGGCAGGACACGCCGCGCGGTGCGCGGCGGGCGGGCGGGATCGGTCGCGTCGAGGTGCCGAGCGTGACGGAAACGGCCCGCTCGGCACGGCGCAGTGGAGGACCGGGCAGCCCGGCGAGCCCGGTGGAACCGATCGTGCCCGCTCGGCGAGGCCGAGCGGGCACGATGGTGGGGAGGTCGTCCGACCCGGTCAGAACTCCTCGGGCACGGGCGGGACGAACCAGGGCGGGAAGACCGCGACGCGGGGCCCGGTGACCCGGTGCTGCGCGAGCAGCGACTTGACCTGCTGTCGGACGCGGTCGTTCGGCACACCGATCACGGCGACGGACGAGAACGGCACCCGAGGCCCGGCGAGCAGCTCGAGCCCGTGCATGTCCGGGTCGGTGAAGTCGGTCCGGCGGATCAGGTTCGTCGCGGCCTCGGGACCGACGGCGAACCGCACGTCGTCGGCGTCGGCGTCCTGGTCGGCCACGATCACCGACGCGCCGAACGCGGACACCGGCACGACGAGCACGACGTACTCGGTCGCGCGGGTGCGGCGGGCGGCGTCCGACCACCGGGTGCCCTCGGCACCGTGACGGAGCTCGTCCCAGCGGGTGGCGTCGGGCGAGAGGGTGAAGGGCACGTGCCCGGAGACGGGTCCGCCGTCGGGAGCACTCGCCTCGGCGCGGGCGGCCCGCGTCTCGGCCGAGCTGACGTCGACGACCGGGGCGGCCGCGTCGGCAGCGAGGATCGCACCCTCGGCGACGATCGACGACAGGTTGTCGACGTGGGTGGCGTGGTGCGCGCGGAGCGACGCGAAGACGCGGGGCTCCGGCAGCTCGGGAGCCGCGGGAGACCGGAGCGACGACGAGCCGCGCGCGGGCGCCGGGGTGGAGCGGAGGTCGGTGGTGATGCGGGTCCGACGGGGCGTCGGCGTGGTGGGGACGGCAGGCACCTCGGCCTGTCGGGGAGAGCAGATGTCGCAGAGCTCGGTGGGGAAACCGTGGATGCACTCGTCGGTCACGACTGGGAGGGGTCCTTCCGTGCCCGGGTGGGGGAGGTCGGGCACGGTGTCCAACCGTACGTCATGATCCGCCCCCTTCCGTCACTGTCGGTAGAGCAGGGCACGCACCTCGGACTCGGCTGCGTGCAGGCGCTCGGGGTCGATGGTCTCGCCGTGCTGGTACGCGTCGAGCAGCCGCGGGTCGATGTAGCTCTGCCGGCACACGGTCGGCGTGTTGCCCAGCTCCTCGCTCGCGGCCTTCACCGCGTGCGAGACGGCCTTCTTGCGCTTCGCCTCGCTGGGTTGGGGTCCGGTGCGCGCGAGGTCCACGGCGGCGGCCACCGTGCCGTGCAGGGTGCGGAAGTCCTTCGCCGTGAACTCGTCGCCGGCGCGCTCCTTCACGTACTCGTTGATGTCCTCGGCGGCGAGGGGCTCCCACTCCGCACCCCGTCCGTCGCGGAACGACAGCAGGCGGGCGTTCGGGCCACGCCGCTTCATCCCGGCGATCACCCGCGCGAGGTCGTGGTCGTGGATGGTCGAGGACCACTCCTGGCCGCTCTTGCCCGGGAAGTCGAGCTCGATGTCGTCGCCGGACACGTGCGCGTGCGCACAGAGCAGCGTCGACAGCCCGCGGCTGCCGTGCTCGGTGGCGTACCGCTCGGACCCGACCCGGAGCGAGCCCTGGTCGAGCATCCGGAAGGCCGCGGCGAGGGCACGTCGGCGGTCGGGCTCGGGCCGTCGCAGGTCCTGTGTGACCATCCGTCGTGCGGACGGCAGCGACTCCGCCAGGGCCAGCGCGCGGTCGTACTTGATGCGGTCCATCCGCTCGCGCCAGCCGGGGTGGTACATGTACTGGCGGCGGCCGACGCCGTCCTTGCCGGTCGCGAGGATGTGCCCGTTCTCGTACGGCGAGATCCACACGTCGTCCCAGGCCGGCGGGATCACGAGGTCCTCGAGGCGCTGCCGGACGGCCTCGTCCGTGACGGTCTTCCCGTCCGGGTCGCGGTACGAGAAGCCCTTGCCGCTGCGGACGCGGTGGTAGCCACGACCGTTGGTCGCGGAGCGGCGGAGACGGGTCACGCCGACGATGTTGCCCGTCAGCGCCTGGGACCCGTCACCGGGAACGCTCCCGGAGGAGCCCAGAGGTCCGCCGGGAACGACGAAGCGGGGCCGGACCCGAAGGCCCGACCCCGCTGGCGCAGTGTCTTCCGGAGAACCGGGAGTTACTTGACGATCTCCTCGACCGTACCGGCGCCGACCGTGCGGCCACCCTCACGGATGGCGAAGCGGAGGCCGGCCTCCATCGCGATCGGCTGGATCAGCTCGACCGACATGGCGACGGTGTCGCCGGGCATGACCATCTCGGTGCCCTCGGGCAGCGTGATGACGCCGGTGACGTCCGTGGTGCGGAAGTAGAACTGCGGACGGTAGTTCGCGTAGAACGGGTTGTGACGACCGCCCTCTTCCTTGGTCAGGATGTACGCGTTCGCCTTGAACTCGGTGTGCGGCGTGACCGAACCCGGCTTCACGACGACCTGGCCGCGCTCGACGTCCTCGCGCTTGAGGCCACGGATGAGGAGACCGGTGTTGTCGCCCGCCTCAGCCTTGTCCAGCAGCTTGCGGAACATCTCGATGCCCGTGACCGTGGTCTTCTGCGTCGGGCGGATGCCGACGATCTCGACCTCGGAGTTGAGGTCCAGCGTGCCACGCTCGACACGACCGGTGACGACGGTGCCACGACCGGTGATCGTGAAGACGTCCTCGATCGGCATGAGGAACGGCTGGTCGGTGGCGCGCACCGGGTCCGGGACGTTCTCGTCGACGGCGGACATCAGGTCCTGGACGGACTTGACCCACTTCTCGTCGCCCTCGAGCGCCTTGAGCGCCGAGACCTGCACGACGGGGGCGTCCTCGTCGAACTCCTGCGAGCCGAGGAGCTCACGGACCTCGAGCTCGACGAGCTCCAGGATCTCCTCGTCGTCCACCATGTCGGACTTGTTCAGCGCGACGACGATGTAGGGGACGCCGACCTGGCGGGCGAGCAGCACGTGCTCACGCGTCTGGGGCATCGGGCCGTCGGTGGCGGCGACCACGAGGATCGCGCCGTCCATCTGCGCCGCACCGGTGATCATGTTCTTCACGTAGTCGGCGTGACCCGGAGCGTCGACGTGCGCGTAGTGGCGCTTGTCGGTCTGGTACTCGACGTGGGAGATGTTGATCGTGATGCCGCGGTCGCGCTCCTCGGGAGCGCTGTCGATCTGAGCGAAGTCACGGGCCTCGTTGAGGTCCGGGTACTGGTCGTGCAGAACCTTGGTGATCGCCGCCGTGAGCGTGGTCTTGCCGTGGTCGACGTGACCGATGGTTCCGATGTTGACGTGCGGCTTGGTCCGCTCGAACTTGGCCTTGGCCACTGTGGGTCCTCCTCAGGACTCGGAGAGCACGCCCCCGGTCTGACGACCGTTGGCGAGCAGGGTGTGTGTCTAACTGTACTTGGTGACGAGGGGCCCGTCGCCGGGCACCCTCGCCTGTGGAGAGAACGCCGGAGCGTTACTCTCCGCTGTTCTTCGCGATGATCTCCTCGGCGACCTTGGCCGGGACCTGGCTGTAGGTCTCGAAGGTCATCGAGTAGACCGCACGACCAGAGGTCTTGGACCGGAGGTCCCCGACGTAGCCGAACATCTCGGACAGCGGCACGCTCGCGCGGACCACCTTGACGCCCGAGGCGTCCTCCATCGAGGCGATCTGGCCACGACGGGAGTTCAGGTCACCGATGACGTCGCCCATGTACTCCTCGGGAGTACGCACCTCGACGGCCATGATCGGCTCGAGGATGGCCGGGCCGGCCTTGCGGGCGGCCTCCTTGTAGGCGATGGAACCGGCGATCTTGAACGCCATCTCGGACGAGTCGACGTCGTGCGCCGCGCCGTCCTTGAGGATGGCCTTCACGCCGACGGTCGGGTACCCGGCGAGGATGCCGACCTGCATGGCGTCCTGGATACCGGCGTCGACCGACGGGATGTACTCACGCGGGACGCGACCACCGGTGACGGCGTTCTCGAACTCGTAGACCTTCTCGGCCGTGACTTCCATCGGCTCGAGGGCGATCTGCACCTTCGCGAACTGGCCGGAACCACCGGTCTGCTTCTTGTGCGTGTAGTCGTAGCGCTCGACGACCTTGGTCAGGGTCTCGCGGTAGGCCACCTGCGGCTTGCCGACGGACGCCTCGACCTTGAACTCGCGCTTCATGCGGTCGACGAGGATGTCGAGGTGGAGCTCGCCCATGCCCTTGATCGTCGTCTGACCGGTCTCGGCGTTGAGCTCGACGCGGAACGTCGGGTCCTCTTCCGCGAGCTTCTGGATGGCCGTGGAGAGCTTCTCCTGGTCGGCCTTCGTGTTCGGCTCGATGGCGACCTCGATCACCGGCTCCGGGAACGTCATCGACTCGAGGACGACCTGGTCCGACGGGTCGCACAGGGTGTCACCGGTGGTGGTGTCCTTGAGGCCGATGACCGCGTAGATGTGACCGGCGGTGACGTTGTCGACCGGGTTCTCCTTGTTGGAGTGCATCTGGAAGATCTTGCCGATGCGCTCCTTCTTGCCCTTGGTCGAGTTGATGACCTGGGCACCGGACTCGATCGAGCCGGAGTACACGCGGACGTAGGTCAGACGACCGAAGAAGGGGTGCACCGCGACCTTGAACGCCAGGGCCGAGAACGGCTCGGTGGCGTCGGGCTTGCGGATGATCTCCTTCTCCTCGTCCTTGACGTCGTGGCCGATCATCGGCGGCACGTCGAGCGGGGACGGGAGGTAGTCGATGACCGCGTCGAGCATCGGCTGGACGCCGCGGTTCTTGAAGGCCGAGCCGCAGAGGACGGGGTAGACCTCGGAGGCGATCGTGAGCTTGCGGATCGCGCCCTTGATCTCGTCCTTGGTGAGCTCCTCGCCACCGAAGAACTTCTCGAGCAGGGCGTCGTCGGTCTCGGCGACGCGCTCGATCAGCTTCGCGCGGTACTCCTCGGCGCGGTCCTGGAGGTCAGCCGGGATCTCCTGGACCTCGTACTGGGCGCCCATGGTCACGTCACCCTTGGCGTCGCCGGGCCAGACCTTGGCGTGCATCTCGATGAGGTCGATGACGCCGACGAAGTCGTTCTCGGCACCGATCGGGAGCTGGAGCACGAGCGGCTCCGCACCGAGGCGGTTGATGATCGTGTCGACGGTGAAGTAGAAGTCAGCGCCGAGCTTGTCCATCTTGTTGACGAAGCAGATGCGCGGGACGTCGTACTTGTCCGCCTGACGCCACACGGTCTCGGACTGGGGCTCGACGCCCTCCTTGCCGTCGAAGACGGCGACGGCACCGTCGAGGACGCGGAGCGAGCGCTCCACCTCGACCGTGAAGTCCACGTGACCGGGGGTGTCGATGATGTTGATCTGGTTGTTGTCCCAGAAGCAGGTCGTCGCGGCCGACGTGATCGTGATGCCGCGCTCCTGCTCCTGCGCCATCCAGTCCATCGTCGCGGCGCCGTCGTGGACCTCACCGATCTTGTGCGTGATGCCCGTGTAGAACAGGATGCGCTCGGTCGTCGTGGTCTTGCCGGCATCGATGTGCGCCATGATGCCGATGTTGCGGACCTTGTTCAGGTCGGTGAGCACGTCCTGTGCCACAGGTTCCTCCGGAAGAGTTGTAGGAGAGGTTGGCGTCCGGGTGGGCGCCGACGGTTCATGACCGCGGGCACCCACCCGGAGCCGGGACTACCAGCGCCGGACTTACCAGCGGTAGTGGGCGAAGGCCTTGTTCGACTCGGCCATCTTGTGCGTGTCCTCACGGCGCTTGACCGCGGCACCGAGACCGTTCGACGCGTCGAGGATCTCGTTCATGAGACGCTCGGTCATCGTCTTCTCGCGACGGGCCTTGGCGTACGAGGTGAGCCAGCGGAGCGCGAGGGTGTTCGCGCGGTGCGGCTTGACCTCGACCGGGACCTGGTAGGTCGAGCCACCGACGCGGCGGCTGCGGACCTCGAGGGTCGGACGGACGTTGTCGAGCGCCTTCTTCAGCGTCGCGACGGCGTCCTGCTGGTTCTTGGCGGTGACGCCCTCGAGTGCATCGTAGACGATGCGCTCGGCGAGGCCCTTCTTGCCGTCCAGGAGGATCTTGTTGACGAGCTGCGAGACGATCGGCGCGCCGTACACCGGGTCGGCGACGACGGGACGCTTCGGGGCGGGACCCTTACGAGGCATCTAACTCAACCCTTCTTCGCGCCGTAGCGGCTGCGGGCCTGCTTACGGTTCTTGACGGCCTGGGTGTCCAGGGCACCGCGGATGATCTTGTAGCGCACACCGGGGAGGTCCTTCACACGACCGCCGCGGACGAGCACCATCGAGTGCTCCTGCAGGTTGTGGCCCTCACCGGGGATGTAGGCCGTGACCTCGGTGCCGTTCGAGAGCTTGACACGAGCGACCTTGCGCAGGGCCGAGTTCGGCTTCTTGGGGGTGGTGGTGTAGACGCGGGTGCAGACACCACGCTGCTGGGGGTTCGCCTTCAGTGCCGGCGCCTTGGTCTTGACGACCTTGGGCGTACGACCCTTGCGAACGAGCTGCTGGATGGTAGGCAACTGTTCTCCTGGTTCTTCGCTCGTGTTCTGGCCGACGCCTTCCGTCGGCTTCCTCATCCCACGCTGATCACGGCCTGACGGCGGAGGGGAGGTCGTGGGATGGATGACCCGGTACGGTCTCGTCGAGGACGACGAGGGTGACCCGGGATTTCGGGCGCGCCCGAGAGCGCACACCCGGTAGAGACTACCCGCGTCACACGGCGAAATCAATCCGGGCGCGTCGTGCTCCGAGCGACCCGCCGACGCGCCAGGCCGGCCCCGTACCGGACCGCACCGGTCGCGGCGGAGGCGGGGCGGGCCTCCCGGCCGTCGACCGCGGTCCGGGCCGGTCCGCGTCAGGAACCCGAGTCCGACGACCCGTTGCCGACGGCGGACTCGAAGGTGGCGCCGTCGTCGGAGAAGCCCGACACGTACCCGCTCGCGTTCACGTTCATCGGCCCCGCCGTGGCCGTGCCGACGCCGTCCGGTCCGGAGATGTCCGCGGTGAAGGTGGCGCGGCCGAGCGTCGTCGTCGAGATCGTCCACCCGCGCGACAGCCAACCGCCGACCGTGACCTCCGGGCGCTGCTCGAGCGTCCACTTCTGGTTGGTGTAGGTGTACGCCGGGTCCTCGCCGTAGGCGTAGAAGCTGCAGCCCGCCGGGGCCGGGTCGGTGGAGGCGATGCAGCCGTCCACCCAGCGGTCCACCGCCTGCTGCGCGGCCTGCTTGCCGTCGTCGGTGAGCTCCGTCGTCAAGGACACCGGCACCGAACCGGTCCCGCTGAACCCGGGGACACGAGCGGAGGCGCGCTCTGCCGTGAACCACTTCCCGCCGTCGACGGTCACGTCGTACGTCCCGGGCAGCGCGGTCAGGTTCGCGATGCCGTCGTCGGACGTCCGGACACGCTGGCCGGCGACCTCGACCGGGGTCCCGCCGGGGCCGCGCACCGAGACCTGCACCCGGCCGAGGTCGGGGGCCTCGAGCTCCCACACCGGGAAGACCCCCAAGTCGGTCCCCGTGCGGTCGAGCGTGAAGGTGGAGGCGACGTCCCGGCCGCCCTGACGGAGGTAGGCACGCACGGTCGCGGTGTCGCCGTCGGTGCGCGTGGCCGCGATGCGGTACCCGGTGACCCGGTCGGTCGCCTTCGCGTAGGCGGCGTCGGTGAGCAGGACGTCCTCGTCGTCGTGGTCGACACCCGCCAGACGCAGCGCGTCGTCGACGTGACCGGCGGTCAGGTCGTCGAGGAAGGCCCGCACCGGCCGGTCGGCCGAGTGCGAGGAGGACTGGAGCGCGTACCCGACGACCCCCGTCGCGAGCAGCAGGACCACGGCGGCGCCGCCGGCGATGATCCCGACCAGTGCGCCGCGGCGCATCCGGCGACGAGGCCGTCGTGCAACGGGGACGGCCGCCGGGACCGGTGCTTCCTGCGTCCCGCGGATCGTGTCGACGTGCGGGACACGTGCCCACCCGTCCGGCTCATGGTCGGTCATGCGTCCCCCGTCGTGCCTGTTGCGTGCCCCCGGATCCTACCGCCGACCGGCGCCGCGGGACCGGGGCTGTGGCCGGCGCTGTGGAGCGCGGGCCGGAGTCGGAGTCGGGGCGGGGTCGGAGGCGCACGCATGCACGGCGCGCGACAGCCGGGGGGCGCCGAGCGCGCGGGTGACTCCTAGCGGCGGTCGCCCTCCACGCCGGGGGTCGCGCCCGCCGGACGCTGCCGGGCCTGGTAGCGGGCGGCGGAGACGCCGCCGACGACGCAGAGCAGCGCCACGACGACGGACCCCACGACGAACGGGCTCAACGCGGACCCCGCCGGGAACACGAGGAGCTCGGTACCGTCGCCCCGCGTCATCGAGTACCCGATCGCACCCGTGCCGAGCATGACGAGGTACGTACCGGCAGCGGCGACGAGCCCGGTGACGCCCGGGTTGCCCTCGCGGATGCCCGCGGCGGTGGCGAGGAACACGACCGCGGCCGCCGCGACCACCATCGTGGGGCCGAGGTAGGGACTCGCGTCCGGCTGCGGGATCGCCTCGACGTCGGCGAGCAGGGCTTCGAAGCCCGTCACCGCGATGACGAGCGCGATGAAGAGGACCGACGTCATCGTCGCGATCAGCCACCGGGACATGGCTCGATGCTACTGCCGGGCACCCTGGGTGGCGGGTTGCGGCGCCGTCACGTCACCGTGCGGCGTGCTCCTGCGCGTGCTGGGGTCCCTGCGCTGCGGGGCTGCCCTGGGTCACCTGGTGCTGCGCGGAGTCGTCCTGGGTCGCCTGGTGCCGCTCGGGGCCGCCCTGGGTCGCCTGGTGCTGCGCGGCCGCGACGAGCGCGAGCGCGATCGTCGCCGTGATGACGGGGACGGACTCCGTCATGGGAGCGACGGGGGCCGTCACTGTGCCGTCCTGGAGGCGCGACTCGCCGCGGTCGCGCTCCCCCGGCTCCGCCTCGTGGTCGCGCAGGGCCGGCCCGACGACCGGCAGGACCGCCGTCGTCGTCGGCGGCTCGCTGTGCAGGACCGGCGCCGTCGGCAGGGCCGACGCGCTCGGCAGGGCCG
The DNA here is from genome assembly GCF_000772085.1 of Curtobacterium sp. MR_MD2014. NCBI lineage: Bacteria > Bacillati > Actinomycetota > Actinomycetes > Micrococcales > Microbacteriaceae > Curtobacterium > Curtobacterium sp. MR_MD2014. The sequence continues at coordinate 3,236,162 of NZ_CP009755.1, forward strand.
ACGCGCTCGGCAGGGCCGAAGCCTGGTTCCCGGCGGCCCGACGTGCGCGGCCCATCCTGACCAGGACGACCACCGCGATGACCGCCCAGATGCCGTTCACGATCGTCGACGGGATCGCGTGGTGCGCAGCGACGTTGACAGCGACGGAGAGGCCGCCGACCAGGTTGAGGGACTGGTAGAGCGGCCCGTTCGGGATCTTGCCCAGTGAGAACAGCAGGTAACCTGCGAGAACGGTTACGGCTCCGAACCAGCCGAGGAACTCCACGATTCCGACCAACACGCGCGACTCCGGGCACGACGAGGAACGGCCGTCCTGAGGCGACCGTCCGAGAGGGGTGTGAGCAGCCGCGAGTGCGGCGTCGGGAGCATCGTAGGCACACCGACGGGTGTCGCGGAAGTGGGTGCGGCGTGGCGTGTCGCACCCACTTCGCGGGGGGCTCTGCGGAGGGGGTGTCAGCCGTTCGCCGAGGCCGTCGACGAGGTGTCCGTGAAGACGTAGACCGATCCGGAGAGCGACCAGGACTGCGACTCCATCGGGGGCGCGTCGTCCTCCTCCTCGCTCGCGGCCGCGATGCCGGAGACGAGGAAGAGCCGCGACCCGGACTGCATCGCCTTCGTGAACGCGAGCGCCTGGTCGTACGACCCCTGCACCGCCACCGTCACGGGGACGAGCGAGAAGTTCGCGTCGGTGACCGCAGGGTCGGTCGCCGGCTGCGCCGAGGGCACGTCCTCGTCGGTGCTCGAGGTCGCGGCCGCGGACGGCGCCGCGGATGCCGTCGTCTCCGCCGTGGGCTCGGTGGCGGGGGCGTAGGCGGTGGCGTCCCCGATGGTGACGTTCGTGACCTGGACGCCGGCCGCGGCGGCGTTCGCGTCGATCTGCCGGACGAAGGACTCGCTGTCCGTCGTCGACGGCACCGATGCCCGGAGCTGCGCCAGTTCGGCCTTCGTGGCGTCGAGTCCGGCGAACGCCGCGGCGAGCCGCGTGAGCTCCGCACGGTTCTTGTCGTTCGTCGCGTCGATGGTGCTCTGCTGCGCCTGGTTCGACGACGCCGCCGCGAGTTGCGGCTGCACACCGAGGAACCAGCCCCCGGCCAGGACGACCGCGCAGACCACGAGCGCGATCACGAGGGACAGGTGGTGCTTCGTCATCGGTCGGCGTCCTTCTCGTACTTGCCGTCGTAGGCCCGCGCATCGAGCTCGAGCTCGATCACGGAGGTGTACTCGCCGCGGTCCTCGTCGTACGAGATCGACGAGATCGACGAGTCCAGGTAGCCGGTGGTCCCGGACAGGCGCGAGGTCCAGTCCGGGACAGACGGGATCGTCGTCGACCGGGCGGTCAGCGTGAGGGTGGCGACCCTCGGCGTGGGTCCTGCGTCCGCCGGCTGCCCGAACGGCTCCGTCACGGTCGCGGACGCGATGGTCATCCCGCTGATCGCGAGGTCTGCCGGCAGGACGTCCCGGATGCCGCCGAGCGTGCCGTCCCAGTCGACCTCCGTCGACCCGCCGACGGCGCGGGCGGAGTCGAGGAGGTCGGTGTCGCGTTCTGCCGCACGCAGTTCCGCGTACCGCTGCTGCTGGGCGAGGAGCGTCGTGGTCTCACCCTGCGCCGCGGTCAGCGCCGCCGCCGTGGCCATCTGGTGCGCCATCGCCCCACCGCTCGCGAGCACGACGGCGGCTGCCGCCACCACGACACCGAGCCAGGCGCGACGCGTGACCGCGCGCTGCCGACGCTCGACGTAGACCTCCGCGGGCAGGAGGTCGACACGGGGCGTGCGCCCCGCGGTCGAGTCCGCAGCCGCTCGACGGCCTGCCCGACCCCGACGACCCTGCATCGCGTCCGTGCGTTCCTCTGTGCTGGTCATGCTGCCTTGCTCCCCACCGCGAGTCCGTACGCGACCGCCACCGAGTCGCCGTGCGCGAGGACGTCCTCCTCGCGCACCGCCCGCCCGAAGCCCGCACCGCGGAAGGCGGAGGGGGTCGAGACCGGCAGGTGTGTCGTGTCGGCGAGTGCCTCGCGCAGCCCGATGAGCTGCGCGCCGCCGCCCACGAGTGCGATCCCGGCGACGACCTCGTCCGGACGGGTGTTGACGTAGTAGTTGATGGTGTTGCGGAGGCTCGTCACGAGTTCGTTCACCGTGTCGAACACCGCCGCGACGGCGCGGACGTCGTCCGGTGTGCGGGCCCCCGGTCCGATGCCGAAGTGCCGCTTCACCGCCTCGGCCTGGGCGAAGGGGATGTCGAGTCGACCGGCGAGCGACCGGGTGATGTCGTCACCGCCGGACGGGATGATCCGCACGAACTGCGGTACACCGTCCGTGGCCAGCACGACGCTCGTGGTGTCCGCACCGACCTGGATGATCGCGATGGTGCCGTGCTGCGCCTGCGTCGGGCTCAGGACCCGGGTGAGGGCGAACGGGATGAGGTCGACACCGACCGGGTTGAGACCCGCGAGCCGCACGGCGCGCACGTTGGCGAGCACGGCGTCCTTGATCGCCGCGACCAGGAGGCCCTTGATCACCGGACCGGTCTCGTCGACACCCTCGCTGACCGGGTAGAAGTCGAGGATGGCGTCCCCCACCGGCACCGGCAGCATGTCCTGCACGTGGAAGGGGAGGCTCTCGCGGATCTGCGCGAGCGGAGCGTGCGGCACGGTGAGGTCACGCGAGAGGACCCGCTGGTTGCCCATGCCGAGGACGACGTCGCGCGACCGGAACCTGCCGACCGACCAGAGCTGCCGCAGCGCGGCCCCCACCGTGTTCGGCTCGAGCACCTCGCCGCGGCTGACCGCACCCTCGGGTGTCGGCACCTCGGCGACCCGGAGGACGACGGGGCGGTCACGGTCGGCGTCCCCGACCTCGACCGCGCGGATCGACGACGCGGCGATGTCGACGCCGACGATGCTCTTTCCCATGGTGCTGCTTTCGTTGAGGGTCAGGAGAGGCCGAGGAGCCCGAGGTAGGCCGACCAGAGGGGTGCGCCGAGGACGATGCCGATCCAGGCGCCGACGAGCATCGACGGCCCGAAGGGGACTCCGCTGCCCATCCGTGCGCGACCGACGGCGACGAGTGCGATCGCGACCGTACCGCCGACGAGGAAGCCGCCGAAAGCTCCCACTGCGAGGGGTCCCCATCCGAGGTACGCGAGCACGAGGCCGAGGACCACGGCGAGCTTGACGTCGCCGAGCCCCATCCCCCCGGGGACCGCGAGCGCCAGGACCAGGTACGCACCACCGAGCACGACGGCGCCGAGGAGACCGCGCAGCAGGGCGCCCCAGTCCCCGGACACCGCGGACACCGCGCCGAGGAGCACCAGCAGCACGACGGCAGCCGGGTAGACGACGGCGTTCGGCAGCCGGTGCGTGTCGAGGTCGATCAGCGAGAGCGCGACGCTCACCGCCATCAGGAACAGCAGGGCGGCGAGCATCACGGTCCGACCGAGGGCCTCGCCGACGGTGGTGGCGCCGAGCGGCTGGGGGACGACGAGGGCGACGAGCACGAACAGGACCGCGGTCGCGCCCTCGACCGCGGGGTAGCGGGCCGAGATGGGAGCGGCGCAGTCGCGGCACCGCGCGCGCAGCAGCAGCCACGAGAGGACCGGGACGTTGTCCCGCCTGCGGATCGGGTGGTCGCACCGCGGGCACGCGCTCGCCGGCGCGACGACGGAGATCCCGGCGGGGACACGGTGCACGACGACGTTGAGGAAGGAGCCGATCGCCAGACCGAGCACACCGGCCAGGGCGGCGAGGACCCAGACCGCGCTCACCGGCAGGCTCCCGTGCTCGTCCTCGCGCACGCACCGTCGACCTGGTACGCGGACTGCACCTCGACCTGCGTCGTCACGCCGTACGAGGTCGAGACGGGCTGCAGGAACTTCGGCGGGGCGGTGGTGAGCAGCCGCTGGTCGTACACGTAGTTCTTCGAGAAGCCGGTGTTCCCGGTGGTCGCGACCGGTCCGCGCCAGTTCTGCGCGATGGAGCCGACGACCTTGAGCGTGCCGAGCTTCGGTCCGACGTCGTAGTTCTGGTTCCAGAACGTCCCGGCGTTGCTGGCGATGGCACCGCTGATGGTGATGCCGTCCCCGGTCGAGCGGTTCAGCAGGGCGATCCCCGAGTTGTTGCAGGCGGTGCCGTCGGACGCGTACGAGGTGCACTTGGTCGGGTTGTACACCTCGACCGCGTTCTGGCCGACGAGGCCGAGGATGTCGGTGGTGGGGTCGGCGTACGTCACGCTGCCGGTCGCCCAGATCGTGCCCGACGAGGCGATCGTCATCGCGCCGGCGAACGGCCCGCTGACGAAGACGTCGCCGGCGGTGCACGAGTAGGTGTCCGGCGCGGAACCGGCCTGCGTCGTGTTGTTGCGGCCGGCGCTGCGGCCGTTCACCCACTCCCCTGCGGCCGGGTAGCCCATGCCGTTGCTGAACGGCTGGTTCGCCTTCGTCGTCGCCCGGCCGTTCGCCCCGACCGTGACCGTCGTCGTGCAGTAGGTGTTGGTGTACTTCGACGGGAAGGTCCCCGACCAGGTGTTCACGTTGTTCGTCGCCGACGGGACGTCCTGCACGTACACGAGGTTCGCGGGCAGCGTGGGGATCGTCGCGCCGCCCTGGCTCTGCAGGGCGTCGATCGACCCGCAGAGCGACGCTGCCTTCGCGGTGTCCGCGCTCGCGGACACCTCGCCGGACTGGCTGTCCACCCGGATCTGCGTCGCCTTCGACCACGGCGACCAGACCGTCATCTTGCCGCCTCCGAGGAAGGTCACCCGGGTCGGGCCCGTGTACAGGCAGCCGGGACGGGGAACCGTCGCCGGGATGTCGGTCCGGGTCTCCTGGGACATGTTCGAGTTCAGCGCCGGAAGCCCCAGGTACGGCACGGGTGACGGGTCACCACCGAGGAACTGGCCGCTGCAGGTCCCGCTGGACGGACGCACCCGCGTGTCGTGCTGCTCGACGCTGCCGTTGAAGGTCGTCGCGCACGCCGCCGTGAAGACGTCGTTCGTCCGGATCGGGCCGTTGAGGACGTCGGTCCCGGCGAACTGCACGGCCTGGCACCTGTTCGACACGCCTCCCTGCCACTGGTAGGCGGTCGTGCAGTCACTGCCGGAGATCGACGGACTCGACGACTCGTAGTTCGTGAAGTACAGGTAGTTGATGAAGCCGTCGCCCTTGAGGTTCGCCACGAGCGACCGGACGCTCCCGCCGGACTTCCCCGTGACGCGGACCCGGAGCACGCCCTTCGACGAGTAGTCGGCGTTGTCGACCTCGTACCGGAAGAACTGGTCCGTGGAGCCCACGACGGACGCCCACTGCGAGCCGCTGCTGGTGAAGGCGGTGTTCTTGTCGTCGCCGGTGAACGTCGACCCGCTCGTCTTGCTGAACTGTGCTGCCGCGTTGCCGTAGAGCGCGTAGCCGTTGTCGTTGGACAGCTTCGACTGGTAGTCGGCCAGGCCGGCGTACGCCGCGGCCATGGCGTTCTGGAAGTTCCGGTCCGTCGCCGACTTCACCGCCCCCGAGGTGGACACCGCGACCATCGTCGCGACGAGCATGAGCATGACCGTGCCGAAGATCACGACGTTCGCCAGGGCCATGCCCCGTTCGTCCCCGTGCGCGCGGCGGAGGGCAGCGCTGATCCGGCCGATCACGGTGTCGCTCCGGAGTTCGTGCCGTACGCCACGTTGAAGAGGTACAGCGTGTTCTGGATGTGGGTGTTGCCCGGGGTGTCCGCCGTGGGGGCTCCGAGCTCGAGGTTCACGCGGACGGCGCGGACCGCTCCGAGCTGCGTCGTGGCCAGGGAACCGTCGGCGAGGGTCGGCAGCGGAGTCCCGTTCGCACCGAGGTAGGTGAAGAGCGGGTCGCCGTCCCCGGTCGGGGAGGACACCGCTCCGCCGAGGACGGTCGAGGTGGTGGGCGGCTGCGTCGGTGCGGGGAAGGTCGTGAAGCCCTTCGTCGTGGTGCCCGTCCACCGGTCGAGCACGATGCCCTTCGCCCCGTTGAGCGAGTACCGCACCTGCACCGGGACGTCGGTGGCGTTGCCGTCGAGGTTCACGAAGGCGGTGAACGTCATCCTCGAACCGTCGGCCTGGGTCACCGCGGACGCGTAGGTGCCGTCCGCCTTCGGCAGCAGGCTCGCCGCGTGCACGTAGCGGGTGAGCGAGTTCATCACGACCGACGCCGATCGCGCGTTCTGGTCGGACCGGGTGTTCGTCGACCCGGCACGCAGCGTCGCGGTGAAGAAGCCCCCGACCGCGACGAGGATCACCATCGAGATGCTCATCGCGACGATGAGTTCCATGAGCCCGACGCCGTCGTCCTCGTGCCGGAAGCGACGGAGCACCCGCATCACGAGGTCTGCCCGCGCGGGTCGAGGGTGAGCGTGTTGTCGTAGCTGATGACGATGAGCGCGGTCTTCCTGTTGACCGTCCCGGGCGTGACCGGCGCGACGTTGGAGGCGTTCGTGGCGATCTCGTTGCGCGACGTCGACCCGAACGTCGTGCCGGACGAGATGGTCCACGTGCCGAAGGGCAGGGCGATGGTGGCGGTGTCCGCGGACGACACCGGGAACTTCATCGTCATGCCCGCTGCGCAGCCCGGATCGCCCGGACCGGGGTTCGCGGAGGAGACCGCGGTGACGTAGCGCCCCTTGACGCCCTTGACCGTCGCGACACCCATGCGCACGGAACCGCTCGAGGGTTCACCCGCGCTCGTCGTGATCACGTCGAGGGTGGCTCCGACCGCTCCGTCCGCGTTGGGCGTGGTCCACGCGGCGGGGCTCGGGCTGAGGCAGTTGACCCTGGCGTTCGGGCTGTTCGAGTAGGGGCCGGCGTAGGCCGTGTACCCGGAGGTGAAGGGGAAGACCGGGAGCGAGGGCGTCGAGGTCGAGGTGATCGCGAGCGTCGTGCTCGTCGTGTCCCAGGGCGTCACCGTGTCGAGCCCGCCGCCGGTGCTCGAGAGCACGGTGGGCATGTTCGTGGGGAGCGTCGCCCCGTAGGACTGCGCGTACCCGAGCGTCAGTCGGCTCGCGCGGTCGTAGACGAACGGGACGGGGGCGCTCGCGCCGGCGGCAACGGTGATCGGGGTCTGCTGGGAGGGCTGCTTCTGGTCGGTGTCGATGCCGCCCGCGACGCTGGCGGTGACGGTGTAGTCACCCGGCGCCACGTTGACCGCGTACGAGCAGCCCTGGGAGTCGGTCGGCAGCGGGGAGGTGCTCGGTGCGACGGCGCCGCTGCCCGAGATCGGCGTCAACGAGACGGTCACGCCGGCGAACGGCGCACCGGACGCGTTCGCGACCGAGACGATCACGGTGCCGTAGCCCGGGTCCGTGACGGCGTCGCTCGGGGCGATCGCCGAGGTCATCGACGTGGAGGACGTACCGCCGCGGGCGTTCGGCCAGGACACCGTCGCGACGACGCTCTTGTAGGCGAGCTTGCCGTTCGAGGTGCCGCACGCGCCGCTCGCACCGTCGCTCTGCACCCACCGCACCGACCGGTCGATCTGGTAGGTCACGCCGCCGAGGGTCTTCGTGTTGACCGCCCCGTCCTTGCTGATGACCTTGAAGATGCCGGCGGTCGTCGCGGCGGCCGTCTGCCGCATCGAGTCGATGTCCTGCGAGGCGAGCGCCACCGCGGTCTCGCGGCCACGGCTCGTCTGGGTGAGCTGGAGGGTGTTCGCGATGCCGTAGGCGATCCCGACGCTCATCACGGCGAAGACCATCATGGCGACCATGACCTCGATGACCGAGAGGCCCGCCTCACGGGTCGTCGGGTCGACCGGGCGCAGGACGCGCTGCAGGGTGCGGATCACGGTCACCTCCTCAGGGGCCGAGCGACGAGAACGGCGGCCCGCTGTCGCGGGCCGCCTCTCGCATCAGGATCGATCAGGCGCAGTTGCCGTCGGCGGCCGCGGTGGTGGCGGTGATGTTGAACCACTTGCCGGTCGCGCCCTTGCCGCCGATGCAGAACGAGTCGGGCGTCGCGCCGGGCTTGTAGTTGAATTCCGTTCCCGTGCTCTTCGTGTAGCCGTACGGCGTCATCGTCGCCGGAACGGCGAACTCCGCTATCGTCGGCAGCGTCCCGTTCTTGTCCGTCTGGAACGCGATGACCGCCGTCTTCGCGTTCGCCAGGTCGGACTTCACCGTCGCGTCCTTCGCGTTGTTCTGCACGTTCAGGTACACCGGGATGGCGATCGCGGCGAGGATGCCGATGATGATCACGACGACCAGGAGTTCGATGAGCGTGAAGCCCTTCTCCTTGTCCTCGAGGAGGCCCTTGCGGCGAGCGTCGAGCTTGCCCATGAGAGCGAAGTACATGGTGGTTCCGTTCTTCTCGGGAATGCGATGGGGGTTGTGCCGCAGACTGCTCCGCCGCCGCTGGCAAGCGTATTGACGGCACTTTCCGGGCATAATCCCGAGAACGGGGGTGATCCGTGCTGCGAAATGCCCCCAGTACCGGGGGTGCGGAATTCCTGACCGGCCCCCGAACGGAGGGCGCGCGCCGTCGAGTTACTTGACGAGCGAGGAGATCTGGAAGATCGGCAGGTAGAGCGCGACGATCATGCCGCCGACCACGACGCCGAGGAATGCGATGAGCAACGGCTCGATGAGCGACGTCAGGGATTCCGTGGTCGATTCCACCTCGGAATCGTAGAAGATTGCGATCTTCTCCAGCATGACCTCGAGCGAACCGGCGTCCTCGCCGACCGCGATCATCTGCGCGACCATCGGCGGGAAGACGTTCTCCTTTGCCAGTGGCTCGGCGATCGATTCGCCTTTCCGGACGCTTTCCGCGACCCGGTCGAGCGCTTTCTGCACGACGAAGTTGTTGGATACTTCTCCGACGATCTTCAATGCCTGCAGGATGGGGACGCCGGCCCCGATCATGTTCGAGAAGTTCCGGGCGAACCGGGCGATGACGATCTTCTTCGTCAACTGCCCGAACACCGGCATCCGCAGCAGGATCGGGTCCCGGAACGCCCGGAAGCGGTCCGTGTTCTTGTTCCCCCGGTACCAGAGCCACCCGACGACGACGAGTACCGCCAGGATCGGTCCGGCCCAGCGCATCGCGTGCGAGAGCTGCACGAGGATCCGGGTCGGCAACGGCAGCTGCCCACCGAGCGACGCGAACATGTCCTGGAAGATCGGCACGATGAAGACGAGCATGACGACGACTGCCAGCAGCGACATCACGAGCACCACGACCGGGTAGGTCATGGCCGACTTGATCGTCGACCGGAGCTTGTGCTCCTTCTCGAAGTTCGTCGCGATCGAGTCCATCGCCTGGTCGAGGAATCCGCCGGTCTCCCCCGCGCGGATCATGTTGATCATGATCGGCGGGAAGTCGACCGGGTACTTCGCGACGGCGTCCGAGAACGAGACGCCGCGCTCGACGTCGTCCCGCACCTTGCCGAGGATCTCCTTGAGCTTCTTGTTCTCGGTCTGGCCCGCCAGGATCGTCAGCGCACGCAGGAGCGAGAGCCCGGACGAGAGCATCGTCGAGGCCTGGCGCGACATGATCGCGAGGTCCTTGAGCCCGACGCCCTTCTCGAGCCCCGGGATCTTGATCTCGGTCTGCAGCCCGGTGCCGGGCTTCGCCTCGGTGATGGCGATCGGCGAGACGCCCATGCCGCGCAGGCGCTGGACGACCGCGCCCTCCGACGCGGCGTCGAGCCGACCCTTGACGAGCTTGCCGGCGCCGTCGCGGCCCCGGTAGTCGAACGCGAGCGACATCAGTGGCCTCCGGAGTACTTGTCGCCGAAGTCGATCTCGGATGCGGCGATCGCGGCGGCGGACGAGTCGGAGGGCGACTCGACGCGCTGGACGAGCCGGTCGAAGCCGTCCTCGTCGTGCACCTTCTCCATCGCCGCAGCCCGCGTGACGGTGCCGACGTTGACCAGCTCGGCCAGGTCCTGGTCCATCGTGTGCATCCCGGCGTCGCGGCCGGCCTGCATCGCCGAGGTGATCTGGTACGTCTTGCCCTCGCGCACCAGGTTCGCGATCGCCGGCGTCGTCCGCATGATCTCGGTGGCGACGACCCGGCCGGTGCCGTTCGCCTTCGGCACGAGCGTCTGGCAGACGACACCCTCGAGTGTCGCCGCGAGCTGCGTTCGGATCTGCCCCTGCTGGTGCGGCGGGAACACGTCGATGACGCGGTCGATGGTGCCCGGAGCGCTCTGCGTGTGGAGCGTCGCGAAGACGAGGTGGCCGGTCTCGGCCGCGGTGAGCGCGACGGAGATGGTCTCGAGGTCGCGGAGCTCACCGATCAGGATGACGTCGGGGTCCTGCCGCAGCACGTGCTTCAGCGCGGCGGCGAACGAGTGCGTGTCCGCCCCGACCTCGCGCTGGTTGATGATCGCCTTCTTGTGGTCGTGCATGAACTCGATCGGGTCCTCGACCGTCACGATGTGGTCGGCCCGGGTCTCGTTGACCAGGTCGATGAGCGCGGCGAGGGTCGTCGACTTGCCGGAACCGGTCGGCCCGGTGACGAGCACGAGGCCGCGGGGCAGCTTCGCGAACTCACCCACGTGCTCCGGGATGCCGAGCTGCTTGAGCGTCTTGATCTTCGTCGGGATGATGCGGAAGGCCGCGCCCCAGTTGCCGCGCTGCTGGTAGTAGTTCACGCGGAAGCGGAACTCCGGCGACAGGGAGTACGCGAAGTCGAGTTCCTGCTCGTGGTCGAACTGCCCGGCCTGCTCGGGGCTCAACAGGGTCTTCAGTGCGGCGATCACCTTGTTGCGTGCCCAGGGTCCCCCGGGGACCGCGGGCCGCAGGGAGCCGTCGACCCGCACGGTGGGCGGGGCGTCGGCGGTGACGTGGAGGTCCGAGGCGCCCTGGTACACGACCTGCGAGAGCGCCGTGATGAGGTCGGCGTCGGCGACCTCGCGCGCGTGGCGCGTGAAGCCGATCTCGGGGTGCGAGCCGGCGTCGACGGCGCGGCCCTGCGTCGTGGTGGTGACGGCCTGGAGGCTCGTGGTCGGTACCGCGGGCGCCACCGGCAGGTGCTCGGTCACCGTCTCGGCGTAGCCGTACGCGGCCGTCGACGCGGGGACGGCCGCCGGGGGCGTGGCCGGCGCGGCCTGCGGCTGCGCGACCGGGACGGCGACGGGGTCGCCGGCGGGCGGCGGCCACGAGGATCCGCTGGAGGTCGCAGCCGCGGACGAGCCGCCCCACGCCGCCGGTGCGCCCCACGCGGGCTCGGTCGACAGGTCGTACACGGCACTGCTCGACGTCGGCACGGGAGAGCGGTCGCTCGACGACGCCGAGGGTGCTGACGCCGCAGCGGCCGCAGCAGCGGCAGCGAGCCGCGCAGCCCGACGACCGCCGACCTCGTTGCCCGGCTGTCCGGGGTGCCATCCGGCGACGGGGTCGTCGCCGGCCTCGATGTCGTACACCGATTCGTTCATCGTCCTCGTGCTCCCGGGACTACGCGACCACGCGCAGGATCTCGTCGACGCTGGTCATGCCGAGCTTGACCTTCTCCCACCCGTCCTGTCGGAGGGTGAGCATGCCCTGCTGCTGGGCGACGCGGCTGATCTCGGCGCTCGAGGCCCGCGCGACGGCCAGCCGCTCGATCTCCTCGGTGACGGTCATGACCTCGTGCAGGGCGATCCGGCCGCGGTAGCCGGTGTTCGAGCAGACGGCGCAGCCGATCGGCGCGAAGAACTCCGGCACGGCCACGTCCGCACGGTCGAGGAACCCGAGCGCGTGCAGCTGCTCGGCCTCGTACACCGCCGGGGCCTTGCACCGGTCGCAGAGCCGGCGGGCCAGACGCTGGGCGACCACCGAGTCCAGTGCGGAGCCGACCAGGAAGGGCTCGATGTCCATCTCGGTCAGACGGGTGACGGCCGACGGTGCGTCGTTGGTGTGCAGCGTCGAGAGCACCAGGTGACCGGTGAGCGAGGCCTCGATCGCGATCTGCGCCGTCTCGTGGTCGCGGATCTCACCGAGGAGCACCACGTCGGGGTCGGAGCGCAGGATCGAGCGCAGCGCGGACGCGAACGTCAGCCCGGCCTTCGGGTTCACCTGCACCTGGTTGATGCCGGCCATCCGGTACTCGACCGGGTCCTCGACCGTGATGACGTTGATCTCGGGCTTCGCGACGGCGTTCAGCGTCGTGTACAGCGTGGTCGACTTGCCCGAACCGGTGGGCCCGGTGACCAGGATCATGCCGTACGGCTTCGAGTAGGACCGCTGGTACGCCTGGAAGTTCTGCTCGAGCAGGTTGAGGTCCTTGAGCGTCAGCGACGTGTTCGTGTTGTCGAGGATCCGCATGACGACCTTCTCGCCCCACACGGTCGGCAGCGTCGCCACACGCAGGTCGATCTGCCGACCGCCGTGGCGCACCGACATGCGGCCGTCCTGCGGCTTCCGACGCTCGGCGATGTCGATGTCGCTCATGATCTTGAGCCGGCTGATGACACCGTTCTGGATGTTCTTCGGCGCCGGGGCCATCTCGTGCAGCACGCCGTCGATGCGGTAGCGCACCCGGACCTCGTGCTCGCCCGGCTCGATGTGGATGTCGGACGCGTGGTCCTGGATGGCCTGCGACACGAGCAGGTTCACGAAGCGGACGATCGGCACGTCGTCGAGCGCGCCGTCGGTCAGGTCCACCTGCTGCTGGGTCGGGGCGGCCGACTGGTCCTCGAACGACGAGGTCAGGTCGTTGAGCTCGTCGTCGGCGCGCAGGTACCGGTCGAGGGCGCTCACCAGGTCGCGCTCGTCGACCTGCAGCGGCTTGATCGAGCGACCGGAGGCGGTGCGGGCGTCGTCGATCGCGAGCACGTTCGAGGGGTTCACCATCGCCAGCACGAGCGTCTCGCCCTCGAACCCGACCCCGAGCACGCCGTGCCGACGGCAGAGCGCCGCGGGCAGCATCGACACCGCCGTGCCGTCGACCGGGTAGTCGGTCAGCGGGACGGTGTGCGCGTTGTTCGAGGCCGCACGCGCGGTGATGTACTGCGCCTCGCTCACCACGCCCTGGTCGACCAGGGTGCGGATCGAGCGCTCGTCGATCGCTTCGTCCCCCGTCATCGAGTCGAGGTGTTCGATCGGCAGTGCGCCGTTGAGGATGAGGATCTCGGAGAGCGTGGCCATGTGTCCCGGAGCCTCCTTCGGGTCGAGACCGGGTCGTGGGGATGCGTCCCGCAGCGGTGCGGCGCCCGTCCACGCTATTGCCGCGGTGCGCGGCGACCGCAGTCCCACAACGAGGGGGCGACGGGGTGGCGGGTGTCCCCAGTGCAGGGGTACCCGCCGGTACTGGGTGGTCCGGACGATGATCGACACGGGTCGATGCTCCGTCGCGAGCGTGCTCGCGGGGTGGGCGGTCCGGCGATCGGTGGAGCACTCGGTCGAGACCCCGGGCTGTGCAGGAACGGACGCGACGGGGTCCACGCGCGACCGCCGCCCGCACCGCCCCACGACGAAGTCCTCGACGTGCGGCGCCGCCCCGGGCCATGATGAGCCATGGACATCACGAGCGTGACCGTGGGCCTCCCCGTCTCCGACATCGAGGCGTCCTGCCTCTGGTACGGCGCCGTGTTCCAGCGTGCGGACCCCGACCTGGAGCCCGAGGACGGCGTCGTCGAGTACGAGATCGGCGGCATCTGGCTGCAGCTGTACCTCGACGCGGACGCCGAACGGCGTCCGGCGACCGTCCGGTTCGGTGTCGACGACGTCCGGTCCCAGCACGCCCGCATCGGGTCGCTCGGCATCGACGTCGGCCCGGTCGAGTGCGTCGACGGTGCCGTCGACTGGTTCGACGTCCGCGACCCCGACGGCAACGTCCTCAGCCTGTACTCGTTGGTCGACGAGAAGGGCCGCACGGCCTGAGACGCGACCGCGCGCCGGCCTGGAGGCGCGTGGCGGGCCCGTCACGAGCCTCCAGGCCGGCAGCACGCCGCTGACCGGCCACGCGCCGGCAACGAGGAAGGCCCCCGCATCCGAGGATGCGGGGGCCTTCCGGGTTCAGCTCAGGCTCAGTTGTAGGTCCCGGGCGTGAAGTCGTCCGACGAGAAGCTGTCGAAGTCGACGAAGCTCAGGTCGGCGTCCGAGAACGAGGAGTCGTCGGCGAAGATGCGGTTGGGGTACCGCTCCGCCTTGGCTTCCTCGGTCGCGGCGACGTCCACGTCACGGTACCGGCTGAGGCCCGTCCCGGCGGGGATGAGCTTACCGATGATGACGTTCTCCTTGAGGCCGACGAGGTGGTCCTGCTTGCCCTCCATGGCCGCCTGCGTGAGGACGCGGGTGGTCTCCTGGAAGGACGCGGCGGACAGCCACGACTCGGTCGCGAGGGACGCCTTCGTGATGCCCATGACCTCCTGGCGAGCCGAGGCGGTCTTGCGACCCTCCTGCAGCGCCGCACGGTTCAGCGCGTTGTAGCGCGACCGGTCGACGAGCTCACCCGGCAGCAGGTCGGTGTCGCCGTGGTCGACGACGGTGACCTTGCGGAGCATCTGGCGGACGATGACCTCGATGTGCTTGTCGTGGATCGGCACGCCCTGCGAGCCGTACACGTCCTGCACACCGTTGACGAGGTGCTTCTGGACCTCGCGCACACCCTTGACCCGGAGGACCTCCTTCGGGTCCACCGTGCCGGCGATGAACTGCTCGCCGAGCTCGACGTGCTGGCCGTCCTCGATGAGGAGGGTCGCACGCTTGAGCACCGGGTAGATGAACGGCTCGTCGCCGTTGTCCGGCGTGAGGATGATCCGACGACCCTTGTCCGTGTCCTCGATCGTGACGCGGCCGGGGGCCTCGGCGATCGGGGACGCGCCCTTCGGGGTGCGGGCCTCGAAGAGCTCGGTCACGCGGGGCAGACCCTGCGTGATGTCGTCGGCCGAGGCCGAACCGCCCGTGTGGAAGGTACGCATCGTCAGCTGGGTACCGGGCTCACCGATGGACTGGGCGGCGATGATGCCGACCGCCTCGCCGATGTCGACGAGGTTGCCCGTGGCGAGCGAACGGCCGTAGCACTTCGCGCAGACACCGACGGCCGACTCGCAGGTCAGGACCGAGCGCACCTTGATGCTCTCGACACCCGCCTCGAGCAGCGTGTCCAGCAGGACGTCACCGACGTCCGAACCGGCCTCGGCGACGACCGTGCCCTTCGCGTCCGCTGCCTCGGTGGCCAGCGTGCGCGAGTAGACGGTGTTCTCGACGCGCGGGTCGCGGACGAGGGCGCCGTCGGCACCCACGGTCGCGATCGGCAGCTCGAGGCCACGGGTCGTCCCGCAGTCGTCCTCACGGATGATGACGTCCTGCGACACGTCGACGAGACGACGGGTCAGGTAGCCCGAGTCGGCGGTACGGAGAGCCGTGTCCGCCAGACCCTTGCGGGCACCGTGCGTGGCGATGAAGTACTCCGCCACGGTCAGGCCCTCGCGGTACGAGTTGATGATCGGGCGGGCGATGATCTCACCCTTCGGGTTGTTCACCAGACCACGCATACCGGCGATGTTGCGCACCTGCAGCCAGTTACCACGAGCACCCGACGAGACCATGCGGTTGATGGTGTTGTCGACCGGGAAGTTGTCGCGCATCTCCTGCGCGATCTCGTTCGTGGCCTCGGTCCAGATCTTGATCAGGTCGGCGCGGCGCTCCGCGTCGGTGATCAGACCCTTGTCGAACTCGCCCTGGACCTTGGCGGCCTGGACCTCGTAGCCCGCGATGATCTCCTTCTTGCGAGGAGGCGTCACGACGTCCGACAGCGCCACGGTCACACCGGAGCGCGTGCCCCAGTAGAAGCCCGCGTCCTTGATCCGGTCCAGCGCAGCGGCCGTCTCGGTCTTGGAGTAGCGCTCGGCGAGGTCGTTGACGATCGCGGAGAGGGTGCCCTTGTCGGTGACGCGCTGGACGAACGGGTAGTCCGCCGGCAGCGTCTCGTTGAAGAGCGCACGGCCCAGGGTGGTCTCGAGGAGGATCGGCTGACCGACCTCGTAGCCCTCCGGCGCCTCGCCCTCGGCGAAGTGGACACCCGACATGCGGATCTTCACCATCGCGTTGAGGTGCAGCGTGTTCTGGTCCTTGGCCAGGATCGCCTCGGCGACCGACGAGAACGCACGGCCCTCGCCGAGCGCGCCCTCGCGGACGGTCGTCAGGTGGTGCAGACCGATGATCATGTCCTGTGCGGGCAGGGTCACCGGACGGCCGTCCGACGGCTTGAGGATGTTGTTCGAGGCGAGCATCAGGATGCGGGCCTCGGCCTGGGCCTCGACCGACAGCGGCAGGTGCACGGCCATCTGGTCACCGTCGAAGTCCGCGTTGAACGCAGCACACACGAGCGGGTGGAGCTGGATGGCCTTGCCCTCGACGAGCTGCGGCTCGAACGCCTGGATGCCCAGACGGTGCAGCGTCGGCGCACGGTTCAGCAGGACGGGGCGCTCGCGGATGATCTCCTCGAGCACGTCCCACACCTGCGGACGCGAACGCTCGACCATGCGCTTGGCCGACTTGATGTTCTGCGCGTGCGACAGGTCGATGAGGCGCTTGATGACGAACGGCTTGAACAGCTCGAGCGCCATCTGCTTCGGCAGACCGCACTGGTGCAGCTTGAGCTGCGGGCCGACGATGATGACCGAACGACCCGAGTAGTCGACGCGCTTGCCGAGCAGGTTCTGGCGGAAGCGACCCTGCTTTCCCTTGAGCATGTCGCTCAGGGACTTCAGGGCGCGGTTGCCGGTACCCGTGACGGGACGACCACGACGACCGTTGTCGAACAGCGCGTCGACCGCTTCCTGCAGCATGCGCTTCTCGTTGTTCACGATGATCTCGGGGGCACCGAGGTCGAGCAGGCGGCGGAGACGGTTGTTGCGGTTGATCACACGACGGTAGAGGTCGTTGAGGTCCGACGTGGCGAAGCGGCCACCGTCGAGCTGCACCATCGGGCGCAGCTCCGGCGGGATGACCGGCACGACGTCGAGCACCATCGCGGCCGGCGAGTTGCCGGTGGCGAGGAAGGAGCTGACGACGCGCAGGCGCTTGATCGCGCGGATCTTCTTCTGACCCTTGCCCTCGGCGATCTGCAGGCGCAGCGACTCGGCCTCGGCGGCCAGGTCGAAGGCCTCGAGCCGCAGCTTGATCGCCTCGGCGCCCATGTAGGCGTCGAAGTAGATCCCGAAGCGGTCCTGCAGCTCGTGGAACACGGCGTCCTCGGGCTTGAGGTCGCCGACCTTGAGGTTGCGGAAGTCCTCCCACACGCGCTCGAGGCGGGTGATGTCCTCGTCGAAGGACTTGCGGACCTGGGACATCTCCTTCTCGGCGGTGTCCTTGGTCCGGCGCTTCACGTCGGCCTTGGCGCCCTCTTCCTCGAGCGCTGCGAGGTCGTCCTCGAGCTTCTTGAGGCGGTCGGCGATGATCGAGTCGCGCTGACCCTCGAGGTTCTTGATCTCGAGGCGCATCTCGTTCTCGAGACCGGGCATGTCGGCGTGACGGCCCTCTTCATCGATGTCGATGATCATGTACGCCGCGAAGTAGATGACCTTCTCGAGGTCCTTCGGCGCCATGTCGAGGAGGTACCCGAGGCGCGACGGGACGCCCTTGAAGTACCAGATGTGCGTGACGGGGGCGGCGAGCTCGATGTGGCCCATGCGCTCACGACGGACCGAGGACTTGGTGACCTCGACGCCGCAGCGCTCGCAGACGATGCCCTTGAAGCGGACACGCTTGTACTTGCCGCAGGCGCACTCCCAGTCGCGGGACGGACCGAAGATCTGCTCGCCGAACAGACCGTCCTTCTCGGGCTTCAGGGTGCGGTAGTTGATGGTCTCCGGCTTCTTGACCTCGCCGTACGACCACTGACGGATGTCCTCGGCGGTCGCGAGGCCGATCCGGATGGCGTCAAATGACGTTGCTTCGAGCAATGTTCTTCTCTCTTGCTGAGTTCGAAACGTGTTCGGTACGGGCCGGCTCAGATGTCGTCGACGGACGACGACTCGAACCGCGAGGAGATGTTGATGCCGAGCTCTTCAGCGGCACGGAAGACCTCGTCGTCCGTGTCGCGGAGGCTGACCGCCTGGCCGTCCGCCGAGAGGACCTCGACGTTCAGGCAGAGCGACTGCATCTCCTTCATGAGGACCTTGAACGACTCGGGGATGCCGGGTTCCTGGATGTTCTCGCCCTTGACGATCGCCTCGTAGACCTTCACGCGGCCGAGGATGTCGTCGGACTTGATCGTCAGGAGCTCCTGGAGGGCGTAGGCGGCGCCGTACGCTTCGAGCGCCCACACCTCCATCTCACCGAACCGCTGTCCACCGAACTGCGCCTTACCACCCAGCGGCTGCTGCGTGATCATCGAGTACGGACCGGTCGAACGGGCGTGGATCTTGTCGTCGACCAGGTGGTGCAGCTTGAGGATGTACATGTAGCCGACCGAGACGGGCTCCGGGAACGGCTCGCCGGAGCGGCCGTCGAAGAGCTGCGCCTTGCCGGAGGAACCGATCAGGCGCTCGCCGTCGCGGTTCGGGAGCGTGCTGTCGAGGAGCCCCTCGATCTCGCGCTCGTACGCACCGTCGAACACCGGGGTGGCCACCTTCGTGCCGGGCGCCGCGCTGTGCGCTGCCTCCGGCAGGGCGGATGCCCACTCCTGGATGCCCTCGACGTTCCAGCCCTGCTTCGCGAGCCACCCGAGGTGGATCTCGAGGACCTGGCCGAAGTTCATGCGGCCGGGGACGCCGAGCGGGTTGAGCACGATGTCGACCGGGGTGCCGTCCGCGAGGAACGGCATGTCCTCGACCGGCAGGATCGTCGAGATGACGCCCTTGTTGCCGTGACGACCGGCGAGCTTGTCACCCGCGGTGATCTTGCGCTTCTGGGCGATGTAGACGACCACGCGCTGGTTGACACCCGAGCCGAGCTCGTCGTCGCCGTCCTGCGCGTCGAAGACCTTGACGCCGATGATCGTGCCCTCTTCACCGTGGGGCACCTTCAGCGAGGTGTCGCGCACCTCGCGCGACTTCTCGTTGAAGATCGCGCGGAGCAGGCGCTCCTCGGCGGAGAGCTCGGTCTCGCCCTTCGGCGTGACCTTGCCGACCAGGATGTCGCCGGGGCGGACCTCGGCGCCGATGCGGATGATGCCGCGCTCGTCGAGGTCGGCCAGGAGGTCCGGGCTGACGTTCGGGAGGTCGCGGGTGATCTCCTCCTTGCCGAGCTTGGTGTCGCGAGCGTCGACCTCGTACTCCTCGATGTGGATCGAGGAGAGCGTGTCGTCCTTCACGAGGTTCTGCGACAGGATCATCGCGTCCTCGTAGTTGTAGCCCTCCCACGGCATGAACGCGACGAGGAGGTTCTTGCCGAGCGCGAGCTCGCCGTTCTCCGTCGCGGGGCCGTCGGCGATGACCTCGCCCTGCTCCACGCGCTCGCCTGCGGAGACGATGACGCGGTGGTTGTAGCTCGTGCCCTGGTTCGAGCGGTCGAACTTGCGCAGGTAGTAGGTCTGCGTGCCGCCCTCGTCGAGCTGCAGGGTCACGGCGTCGGCCGAGACCTCGGAGACGACACCCGCCTTGTCGGCGGTGACGACGTCACCGGCGTCGATGGCGGTGTAGCCCTCCATGCCGGTGCCGACGAGCGGCGACTCGGAACGGAGCAGCGGGACAGCCTGACGCTGCATGTTCGCACCCATGAGGGCGCGGTTCGCGTCATCGTGCTCGAGGAACGGGATGAGCGAGGTCGCGACCGACACCATCTGGCGCGGCGAGACGTCCATGTAGTCGACCTCGTCCTTGCCGACGAGCTCGACCTCGCCGCCCTTCTTCCGGACGAGCACCTTGTCGTCCTGGAAGTGGAAGTCGTCGGTCAGCGGCGCGTTGGCCTGGGCGACGACGAAGTCGTCCTCCTCCGATGCCGTGAGGTAGTCGATGGTCGTGGTGACCTGACCGTTCACGACGCGGCGGTACGGCGTCTCGATGAAGCCGAAGGAGTTGATCCGACCGAACGACGCGAGCGAGCCGATCAGACCGATGTTCGGGCCTTCCGGGGTCTCGATCGGGCACATGCGGCCGTAGTGCGACGGGTGGACGTCGCGGACCTCGACGCCGGCACGCTCACGGGACAGACCACCCGGGCCGAGGGCCGACAGGCGACGCTTGTGCGTCAGACCCGCGAGCGGGTTGTTCTGGTCCATGAACTGCGACAGCTGCGAGGTGCCGAAGAACTCCTTGATCGCGGCGACGACGGGTCGCACGTTGATCAGGGTCTGCGGGGTGATCGCCTCGATGTCCTGCGTGGTCATGCGCTCGCGGACGACGCGCTCCATGCGGGACAGACCGGTGCGGACCTGGTTCTGGATGAGCTCGCCGACGGCGCGGATGCGACGGTTGCCGAAGTGGTCGATGTCGTCCACGTCGAGACGGAGCTGGACGGGCTCGCCGTCACGGACACCGTCGAGCGTCGTCTTCTCGGCGTGCAGCGAGACGAGGTACTTGATGGTGCGGACGATGTCCTGCACGGTCAGCACCGAGTCCGAGAGCTGCGCGTCGATGCCGAGCTTGCGGTTCAGCTTGTAGCGACCCACCTTGGCGAGGTCGTAGCGCTTCGAGTTGAAGTAGAAGTTGTCGAGGAGCGCACGCGCGGCCTCGGCGGCGACCTGCTCGCCCGGACGCAGCTTGCGGTAGATGTCCTTGAGCGCCTCTTCCTTGGTGAGGACGGCGTCCTTCTCGAGGGTCGACTCGATCGAGGCGAAGCCCTGGAACTCCTCCATGATCTCCTCGCTCGTCAGGCCGAGGGCCTTGAGGAAGACGGTCACGGACTGCTTGCGCTTGCGGTCGATGCGCACGCCCACCTGGTCGCGCTTGTCGATCTCGAACTCGAGCCACGCACCACGCGACGGGATCACGCGGGCGGAGTAGATGTCCTTGTCGGAGGTCTTCTCCTGCTGGCGCTCGAAGTAGACGCCCGGCGAGCGGACGAGCTGCGAGACGACGACGCGCTCGGTGCCGTTGATGATGAACGTGCCGCGCTCGGTCATGAGCGGGAAGTCGCCCATGAAGACGGTCTGCGTCTTGATCTCACCGGTCATGTGGTTCATGAACTCGGCGTTGACGTACAGCGGCGCGGCGTAGGTCTTGCCACGCTCCTTGCACTCGTCGATGGAGTACTTCGGGTCCTCGAGCTCCGGGGACGTGAACGAGAGCTGCATGGTCTCGCCGAGGTCCTCGATCGGGGAGATCTCCTCGAAGATCTCCTCGAGGCCGGAGTGCAGCGCGAGGTCGGTGCGACCCTGCTCCTGTCCTTCGGCGAGGCGGGCCTTCCAGACGTCGTTGCCGACGAGCCAGTCGAAGCTCTCCGTCTGGAGGGCGAGCAGATCCGGCACCGTGAGGGTGTCCGTGATCTTGGCGAACGAGAGTCGCGAGTGGTTGCGACCGTTCTTGGGGTTGGTGGATGCGTTGGGCGCAGCAGCCAAGGGTGTGACCTCCGGTAGGCCCCGTCGGGCCGGTACTGACGAGCAGCACGTAGGTGAGTGGATTGATCGCTCGGCGCGACCCCGGGACCACCGACACGGAACGCACGACGGCAACGACCGTCGAGGACCTGTGGGATGATCGGTGAGCGGGTCCCGCCGCCATATACGGGACCGGCTGCACCAGGGCGCGTGTTCGACCGCAATATGACGACACACGAATGCCAGGGAGCGCGAACTGTCATCATAGGTCGCCCTGGCGCGCGCTGTCCAGTCCTGGCTTGACCGGATTCGGCGATGGCGTGTATAAGCACACCGACCGCCCCCGCGACGGCGTGTACAAGCACGCGGACCGCCCCCGCGACGGCGTGTACGAGCACACCGCCCGCCCCGGGATTCCCGCAGCGCGGCCCGGATCAGTCCTCGAGCGCGTGCAGCAGCTCCTCCGGGTGCTCGGTCCGGACGAAGGTCACCCGCCCCCGGTCGTCCGTGATCCGCACGCCGCGGCCCGGCGTGAGGATGAGCGCCCGCACCCCGCGACCGAGCCGCAGGCCCACCCCGCCGAAGGTGCGCGCGTCCGCGTCGGCCACCGTCACGTCGGCGATGCGTCCCCGCGCGATCCGCCGCGTCGGCAGCGGCCGGAAGTGCAGGACGACGGCGGCGTCGGTCACCGCGATGCCGGTCCGGGCGAGCAGCAGCAGGGCACCGGCCACGAGTGCGACCACGCCCGGCAGCAGCAGCGCGACCTCCGGTGCGTCCCCCGGCCAACCGAGGACGGCCGCCGTCAGCGCGCCCCCGCCGAGCAGCAGCACGGCGCCGACCACACGCATCCACCGGGGAGCGCGCTCACCGTCGACGGCCACCGGCCGGGAGGCGCGGTGCGGCCGGGCGGACCGGCGACCGTCCGCCGCGGCGGAGCCGGTCCGGCTGCGTGGCACGCCGGCCGGGCGCCGGGCGGGACGGAGGGTGGGGATGCTCAGGGTGTCGGTCATCGCGGGTCTCCTGCGGGAGTCGTGTTCCTGCCGCGGGCGCCCGGGTCGTCGGACGGCGCACGCGTGGTGCCGTGCGCCGTCGCACGCGGGAGGGCGGCGAGCCTCGGGTGGGGGTGCGGGGCGCGCCGACGACGTGCGGGGCACCCGGGCGCGGTGGGGGTCGCGCTGGGTCGTGCCGGTCCACGTCGCGGTCACCCGGACCGGCGGAACACCACGGCCTCGGCCGCACGGTGCTCGACACCGGTCGGGTGACGACGACGAGAACGGTACGTCGTGTCCCTTGACGTCGGCTGGTCGTGCGGAGAGCGGAGGCTCCGCGGTGGTGTTCCATGGGAGGCATGGCTGATGCGTTCGACGGGTTCCGGATCGGTGCGGGCTGGGCGTCGGTGGAGCCGGACCGGCACCGCCCCGGGTCCTTCACGCTCGTGGTGGACGGCACGCCGCAGTCGCACGTCGACCTCGAGGACCCCACGCACCTGGCGTTCGAGTACATCCGGCGCATCGGACACGCGATCGACCTCCTGCCGGAGGGACCGATCACGGCGCTGCACCTCGGCGCGGGTGCACTGACCCTGCCCCGGTACGTCGCCGTCACCCGCCCGGGCTCACGGCAGCAGGTCGTGGAGCTGGAGCGGGACCTCGTCGAGCACGTGCGCGAGGTGCTCCCGTTCCCCCGCGGCGCCTCGATCCGGGTCCGCTACGGCGACGCCCGCGAGGTGCTCGGCAAGCTGCCGGCCGGCCTCCGCGGCACGGTGGACCTGGCGGTCGTCGACGTGTTCGGCGGCTCGCAGATCCCCGCGCACGTGACGAGCGTCGAGTTCTACCGCTCCGTCGCCGAGTTCCTCTCGCCCACCGGGATCGTCGCCGTGAACGTCGCGGACGGGGCCGGCCTGGCCTTCGCACGCGGGCAGGCATCGACGCTGCAGGCCGTCCTGCCGTCGGTCGCGGCCGTCGCCGACACCGGCATGCTCAAGGGGCGGCGGTTCGGCAACATCGTGCTGCTCGGGTCGCGGACCGACCTCCCCGTGGCGGACATGCCCCGGCGCTACTCGTCCGACCCGATGCCGGCGAAGGTGGTGCACGGGCAGGAGCTCCGTGCCTTCACGGCGGGCGCGCCCATCGTCACCGACGCGACCGCGGTCGCGTCCCCCGAACCGAACCGCAGCGTCTTCGGCGGCTGAGCCCGCGGTCGCGTCCCGACCACACGCCGGACGGGAGGCCCGGTGCCGGTCCGGTGCCGGGCCTCCCGGCCGTGGGACGGGTACAGGAGCGCCGAGTCCCCCTGAACACGTCGGGCATCCGGCTGCCAGGATGGGGGACAACGACCGCGCGACCGCGCGACCGACCGAGGGAGTCCCCTGATGACGAACGACGACCGGAGCAACGAGGACCGGACGGGCGACGGCGACGCGCCGGTCTGGGGCAGTGCGCCGCAGCGCGACCAGCGCGACCAGCACGACGCACCCCGCTACGGCGAGCGCGTGGACCCGGCACCGGGATCGGCGCCGCAGTACGGCGAGCAGCACCAGGGCCAGCAGCAGTACGGGCAGCAGCAGTACGGCGAGCGCGACCAGTACGGGCAGCAGCAGTACGGCGAGCGCGACCAGCACGGACAGCAGCAGTACGGCCAGCCGCAGCACGGCGAGCACGACCAGCACGGTCGGTACGACCAGCGCGACGGCCGTCACGAGTCCCCGACGTGGGGCGAGCACCAGGGGTCGCACCAGCCCTACGCGGCGTCCTCGGCGCCGGCGAGTGCAGGCAGCCCGGCGTGGCAGTCCTCCGAGGAGACGAAGCCGGCGAAGAAGAAGAAGACCGTCGGGCTCGTGGCGTTCGCGCTCGGGATCCTGTCGCTCGTGCTCGGCGTCGTCGGCGGTGCCGTGCTGGGCGCCGCGTTCGCGGGCAACGCCGCAATCGAGCAGATCGCGCGCGACGGCGGCGGATCGGTGCAGCAGCAGGAACAGCTGCGGCAGCAGCTCATGAACGACCCGTCCGCGATGAGCCAGTTCGGCGGCGGGTCGATCATCATCCTCATCGCAGCCGTCCTCGGCCTGTGGGCCCTGGTGCAGGGCATCATCGCGGCGGTCGCGGGCCGGGGTCGCGTCTGGGGTGTCCTCGCGATCATCCTCGCCGTCGTCGCCACCTTCGCGACGTTCATCGCGGTCAGCATCGCCGCGGCTGCCGCGGTCACCGGCGGCAACTGATCCACGAGTACCACCGACGGCCCGTCCCGCTGCAGCGGGGCGGGCCGTTCCGCGTCCCGGCCCCGTCCGCGTTCTCGGACCCCCCGTGCGCGTGGCACCGCCCGCTCACGGGAGCCCGCGGTTACCCTCGAACCGATGTCCCTCCCGCCTGACGACAGCCAGCAACCCGACCGCGCTCGGGAACCCCGTCACGCCGCGCCGGGCGACGCCGCCCCGGTCACCGCGGGTGTGAGCCCGGGGAGCACCTTCGCGCCGATCAGCCTGCGGCCGGCCGTCGACGCCGACGCCGTGCAGCAGCGACTGCGCGACCTCGGGCAGAGCCGGAGCACCGAGGCCCTGGCGGAGCGGGCCGAGCTCCTCCGCCTGCTCGGTCGGCTCGACGAGTCGCTCGTCGTCGCGGAGGAGGTCTTCCGGCTGACGATGTTCACCGGTGAGCGGTCGGACAAGGTCGCCGCCCGCATCCGTCGTGCGCACGTGCTGCACGACCTGGGACGCCACGAGCGCGCCGCGACCGAGGCCGCGATGGCGCGCGACACCGCCCGGACCGAGGAGTGGCCGGAGCTCGAGGGCGCCGCCGCCGAGCTCGAGGGCTGGTCGCTGTTCGAGCTGTCACGGTTCGACGAGGCCCGGTCGGCGCTCTCGCGTGCCTACCAGGCCTTCCGGCAGGCAGGGGCTCCCTCGGAGCGCACCGAGGCACTCCGCACCGCGGTCGAGGCCGCGCTCCGCGCCTCGGTGGCGCAGCCGAAGGCCCCCGAGGACAAGCCCCGCACCGCCCGCGAGGTCGCCGCGCGCCGGGCCGAGGACGACGAGCCGCAGACGACCCGCGTCGCCGAACCGGTGAAGCAGGTCCCGCCGGTCCGTCGCCGTGTGCTCGGAGCACCCGACGCCGCACGCACCGACGCCGACGACATCTGGGGTCGGATCGCGGCGAAGGCGGCGCAGAAGGGTCAGGCGCCGCGCGACGAGCCCACCGACGACCTGCGGGACCCCGGCGCACGGTGACGACGCAGCCCGCAGCGGCGACGCAGCCCGCGGCGACGCTCGAGCGGGTCCGTGCACGAGCCGAGCACCTGCTGGCGGTGCACCTCGGCCCGGGCGGGTGGACGTTCGCGTTCGACCACGCCAGGACCCGCGCGGGGCAGTGCGACTTCGGCCGCCGACGCATCACGGTGAGCCGGCACATCGTCACCCGGGTGTCGGACGACGACGTGGACCAGGTCCTGCTGCACGAGGTCGCGCACGCGCTCGCCGGTCCCCGTGCCGGTCACGGTCCCGTCTGGCGACGCACCGCGGCGGACATCGGGTACACCGGCTCCCGCCTGTACGACGGGCCCGTCGCGTCGGAGCTCGCGCCGTGGGTCGGCACCTGCCCCGCGGGCCACGAGCACTTCCGCTACCGGACACCGACGCGCCCCCTGGCCTGCGCCCGGTGCGCGCGACGCTTCGACGGCCGGAACCTCATCACCTGGGAGCGGCGCGCGGCTACCGCATGATCGATCCGGCACGTGGAGGCGCGCCGGGGAGCCGTTAGCCTGGGCGGATGCACACGGGGCAGCACATCCGGACGGACAGCGGGTCGTCGTGGTTCTTCGACGCCGGCCGGATCGCCCTGGACTTCGCCCACACCGGTGGGTTCGCCGACGATGCCGACGGCCGTCGCCCCCGCGCCCGGCTCGGTGAGCTCCTCGTGACGCCGGCCGACCTGGACGAGTGGCTCGGCGACCACACCGAGCCGATCGACGTCGGCGCGACGGCACGGGAGCTGCAGGACGCCCGAGCCCTCCGCGCCGCGATCGGACGACTGGCCGTCGCCGCTGCCCCGGCCCCCGTCGGCTCGTCGGGCCCCGCCGAACGGACCGCGGTCGCGGCCGGGCTCCGCGCCGGTACCGGTCGGACCCGGCCGGCACCGGACGACATCGACACGGTGAACCTGTTCGCGGCGCTGCCGGACGTGCCCCCGAGCCTGCCCGGGGGCCGACGCCGCGCGGGTGCGAACCGGGTCCGTCTGGCCCAGGCGCTGTCGAGCGTGGCCCGCGACGCGGTGGCGCTCTTCACCGAGGTGGGCTTCGACGACGTCGCCGCGGACGGACAGGCGACCCGCCTCAGCCGGTGCTCGGCGGACGACTGCGGGCTCGTCTTCTACGACTCGTCGCGTGGCGGCACCCGCCGGTGGTGCTCGATGCAGCGGTGCGGCAACCGCGCGAAGGTCCGCGCGCACCGGGCGCGACGCGCGGCCGCCTAGGGCGCCCTGCCCGGACGACTCGTGACACGCCGAATCTGAGGATTCGGTCCGCCGAAACCTGGCAGGCTGTCGGCATGTCCGACACCGCCGCCGCCCGCCGTACCCCCTCCGGACGTCTCGACGACGGCACCGACGGACCCGGCCCCCGACCCGGTCCCGGTCGGCCGCGTCGCCGCGCCGCCGGCCTCACGCTGCTCGGGCCCGCCTTCGTCGCCGCGATCGCCTACGTCGATCCGGGCAACGTCGCGGCGAACCTGACCGCCGGTGCACAGTACGGGTACCTGCTGCTCTGGGTGCTCGTCGCCGCGAACGCCAGTGCCGTCGTGGTCCAGTACCTGTCGGCGAAGCTCGGGGTCGTCACCGGGAGGTCGCTGCCGGAACACCTGGGCCTGCGGATGCGTCGCACCCCGCGCCTGCTCTTCTGGGCCCAGGCCGAGGTCGTCGCCGCCGCGACCGACGTCGCCGAGGTCATCGGCGGGGCGCTCGCGCTGCACCTGCTGTTCGGCCTGCCGCTCGTCGTCGGCGGCGTGCTCACCGGCGTGGTCTCGATGGCGATCCTGCTCCTGCACAGCCGCCGGGGCACCCGCACGTTCGAGGCCGTGGTGACGACGATGCTCGCGGTCCTCACCGTCGGCTTCTGCGCGGGCCTGCTGTCCGCGCAGGTCTCCCCCGGCGAGCTCGTCAGCGGCCTGGTCCCCCGGTTCGAGGGCGCGCAGTCGGTGCTCCTCGCCGCCTCGATGCTCGGTGCGACGGTGATGCCGCACGCGGTCTACCTGCACTCGGCCCTGGCACGGGACCGGCACGGCGACGTCCCCGCCGGGCCGGAGCGCCGCCGGGTGCTCGTCGCGACGCGGTGGGACGTCGGGCTGGCCCTCGTCGTCGCGGGCGGCGTCAACGTCTGCATGCTCGTGCTCGCCGCCGCCACGCTGCCCGGGGTCGCGGGCACCGACACCATCCCCGGCGCGCAGGCCGCGATCGCGGCGAACGTCGGCCCCGTGGTGGGCGTGCTGTTCGCGGTCGGCCTGCTCGCGTCCGGTCTGGCGTCGACCTCGGTGGGCTGCATGGCCGGCGCGGAGATCATGCACGGGCTGCTGCACGTCCGCATCCCGGTCGCGGTGCGCCGGCTCGTCACGCTGCTGCCCGCCGTGGTGCTCCTGGCCGTCGGCGCGGACCCGACGATGCTCCTCGTGCTCAGCCAGGTGGTGCTGAGCTTCGGCATCGCCTTCGCGATCGTGCCGCTCGTGGTCTACACGTCACGGCGGAGCATCATGGGCGAAGACGTCAACGCGATGACCACCCGCGTGGTCGCGGGCGTCATCGCGCTGGTGATCGTCGCCCTCAACGTGGCGCTCGTGGTGCTGACGCTGGCCGGCTGAACCCGCCGGACGACGACGACCGGGTCGTCCCCGCGTCAGTCGACGACGCGGACTTCCTTCCAGAAGGCGTAGTAGCCCGAGTAGTCCTTGCCGACCCGGTCGAACGACGACGGGATCGGCGTGGGGTAGGTCCAGGCGCGGTCCGGCAGCGCCTGACCGTCGACCGTGACGGTGTAGTACTGCGTGTCGCCCTTCCACGGGCAGTGGTACTGGGTGTCGCTCTCCGAGAAGAACTCCGGCGCCACGCTCGACGGCGGGAAGTACCAGTTCCCCTCGATCTGGATGAGGTCCTCCTGCGGAGCCTCCGCGATCACGGTGTCGCCGACGACTGCCTTCATGACGTGCTCCTTGCGATCAGCGGCGTCCTGGCGACGCCGGTCCCGATCGGGAACGCTACGCCCGGGTGCCGGATTCCCGCAGGACGACGAGCTCGGGCCCCGCGGCGAGCGCCGCGTGCACCGTCTCCCGGTCCAGGTCCGCCGCACCCTCCGCGGCGCTCACGAGGTGCCGCACCGCGCGACGGAGTCCCGTGTACGCGGCGCAGGCGGTGGCCGCCTCGGGCGAGGTGTGGTCGATCCCGACCGTGACGAGGGCGTCGACGACGGCCCCGGCGGCGAGCAGGTCCTCGACCGCGGGCTCCGGCGTCTCCGCGCCGTCCGTCGGCTCCCCGGCGGCGTCCGCGACGGTGACGCCGGGGTCGGTGGTGCGGCCCGCGGCGACGACCGCGACGACGCACCGGTCCCCGCGCTCGGCCTGGAGGCTCGTCACGCGTTCCGCGACCGCCGCCGCGTTGCCGAGGTGGCCGAGCACGACCTCCGGGCCGTCGGGCAGCAGCGCTGCCGCGGCCCGCGCCCGTGCCGCGGGGTCGGCCCCGCCCCCGGACGGTTCCGGCAGGACGTCCACCCACACCACGAGGTGCGTGCCGTGCGCGATCCGGTCGGCACCGGCGCTCCCCCACGCGAACCGGACCTGGTACTGCTCCTGGGTGCGTGCTGCCACCGGTCCACGATAGCCGCGGGCCGTCCCCGTCCGTCCCCGTCGGTCCCTGTCCGTCCCCACAGGAGCCCGGTCCACAGCCGGTGCCCGCTCGACCCCGCTGTCGGTGCCGCGACCGTAGGATCGGTGACCATGGAGATCGCCACCGTCCCCACGCTGACCGGCGACCGCGTCACCCTCGAGCCCCTGGCGGCCGAGCACGCGGACGACCTGCGGGCGGCGGTGGCGGACGGCGACCTCTGGCGCACCTGGTACACCTCGGTGCCGGCCCCCGACCGGGTCGAGGCCGAGATCGACCGGCGGCTCGGCGAGCACGCGGCGGGGCGGATGGTGCCCTTCGCGATCCGTGACCGCCCGACCGGTCGCGTCGTCGGGGCGACCACCTTCGCGAACATCGACACCGCCAACCGTCGCGTCGAGATCGGCTACACCTTCCTGGCGCGGGCGGCACAGCGGAGCGGGATCAACACCGAGGCGAAGCTGCTCCTGCTCTCGCACGCGTTCGACACCTGGGACTGCATCGCCGTCGAGTTCCGGACGCACTGGCACAACCAGCAGTCGCGGGCGGCGATCGCCTCGCTCGGCGCGAAGCAGGACGGCGTCCTGCGCAGCCACTCGATCGGCCGGGACGGCACGCTGCGCGACACCGTGGTCTTCTCGATCACCGCCACCGAGTGGCCGACCGTGCGCCTGTCGCTCACCGAGCGCCTGCGCACGCGGGACCGTGCCGAGGGCGCACGGCGTCGGGCCGCCCGGCACGCCTGACCCGTCGGACGCACGGGTGCACCGTCCCCCGCGGGGACGTCGCCCGCCCAGCGCCACGGCGTAGCGTCCGCAGCATGCACGTCGGTCTCCGCATCGTCCTCGACGCCCCGGTCGACGCCGTCCGCGACGCCCTGCTGTCGCCCTCGGTGATGGTCGCCGTCACGAAGCCGTTCCTCGTCTACCGCTCACGGTCACCGGAGGGACTCCCGGAGCGCTGGACCCCCGGCGTCCCGCACCCGATCACCGCCGACGCCCTCGGGGTCGTGCCGAGCGGCGACACGCACGTCGACATCGACCTGTACGAGGTCGACGGGGTGCCGGTGCAACGCGACAACGGAGGTGGCACCTCGGGGCTCTTCGGGCGGATGACCATGCGGCACCGGATGGCCACCGTCGACCTCGGTGACGGGCGGACCCTGCTGCTCGACCGGCTCACCTACCGGATGCGCCCCACGCTCCTCGGGGCCGCACTCTGGCCGGGCATGTGGGTCATCTGGCAGTGGCGTGCGCTCCGGATGCGGCAGCTCGCCCCGTCGTGGGGCCGTCCCGGGCACTGACGCGCGACGTCCGTCAGGACTTCGGCTGCTCGTCCACCTGCACGTGGACGGCGTAGTCCGTGCCGTCGACGTCACGCACCTCGACGACGGAGTCGTACACGGTCGTGTCACCCTCGGCACCGATCTCGCAGTGCACGGTGTCCCCCTCGACCAGGTCGATCGGGTCCGTGCCGCAGTCGACCAGCGGACGCTGACCGACCTCGCGTTCGAGTGCGTCGGCCACCACGTCCTCGAACCCCGACGGCGACACCGTCCGGTTCGCGGAGGCGGACACCGTGCACCCGCTCAGGACCGCGACGAGGGTCAGACCCGCCACGATCGGGGCGATCGAGCGGTGCACGCGTGGTGCCGCCCGTCCCGCCGTGGTCCGCGCGGCGGCGGTCCGTCTGGTCGTCGTTCCCCTGGTCACGTCGCCCGTCCCCTCGTCGGTCGCTGTCCGACCAGTGTGCCAGGGCCGTCACGGGAGCACCCGCAGGGGACCGTCCACAGCCCCGGCCCGTCGCTGGCGGGTCCGGAGCACCCGGGCGTACGCTCGTCCTCGTGAGCCAGACGCAGGAGCCGAGGGCCCAGGACCGCGTGCACAGCACCCTCGCCACCGTGGACTGGCGGCGGATGACGTTCGACCTGTACCGACGGGTGCGGGCGACGGCCGACCCCGAGACCGCGCACGCGATGTGGCGCGAGACCCGCGACGCGATGTTCGCCGAGCACCCGGCCAGTCCGCTGCTCGACGAGGACGCCCGCGACTTCGAGGCGCTGCCCGTGCCCGACTACGACCCCGAGTGGCGGTTCCGCGCGCGCATCGAGTCCGCCGAGCCCCGTGCGATGGACGTGGAGACGGGCACCGACGGCGTCGTGCACTTCGACCGGCTCGGTGTCGTGCGGCTGCCGGGCATCGGCACGCTCGACGTCTGGTCGCACGGCGGCTACGCGGGCGGGGTCTTCGTGCCCGTGAAGGACGCCAGCGCGGGTCGTGCCCGCGGCACCTACGGCGGCGGGCGGTACCTGCTCGACACGATCAAGGGTGCGGACCTCGGCGGCGACGACGGCGAGCTCGTCCTCGACTTCAACTTCGCGTACAACCCCTCGTGCGCGTACGACCCGGCGTGGGCGTGCCCCCTCGCGCCCCCGGGCAACACCGTCGCCGTGCCGATCCCGGTCGGCGAGCAGTACGACTTCTGACACGACGCACGCACGAGCACACGGACAGGACGCAAGGGTGGATCGCATGACGGGACTCGTGGCACTCGACGCGGGCGGCCGGGTGCCGCCCTTCGAGCAGGTCCGTTCGCAGATCGCGGCGCAGATCGCCGCCGGGTACCTGGTCGACGGGGAGCGCCTGCCGAGCGTGCGGGCCCTGGCCGAGGAGCTCTCGCTCGCCGCGGGCACGGTCGCGAAGGCCTACCAGCTGCTCGAGGAGGCCGGGCTCGTGCACACCGCCCGGGGCGCCGGCACGCGGGTGGTGCGGCCGGCCGAGGTGCCCGACGCCGTCGCCGGGGCAGCGCACGCCCTGGCCGCCGCCGCGCGAGCGGCCGGGTTGTCCGCCGACCAGGCCGCAGCGGCACTGCGCGACGCCTGGCCCGCCTGAGGCGACCGCCCGCCGTCCGCGACGCGCGGGGCGGACGCACACCGTGCCTCCCGGCCGACCGCCGCGCGCGCCCTCCGCGACACGCAACGTCGGCGAGGTCTCGCAGCGCTGTGCTCCTGCGCACTGCCGCCGACGTTGCGTCGCGCCGGGCGGGACGGGACCGGACGGGGTCCTCAGCAGTGCTCGAAGACGTACTCGTCCGACGCCGGGGTGACCAGGTCGCGGTCCCGCAGGATCGTCATGGCCGGGCGGTCGCGCAGGCGGCACACCGATGCCCACGAGCGGTCTAGCGTGTCCGCGTACTCGACGTCGACCACGCGCTTCCCGTACGCGGCCGTGTAGGCCGAGCACTCGTCGTACTGCACGCACTCCTCGGCGACGACGAAGTCGAAGCCCGTCGACTGCCGCCCGGCCTTCCCGAGCTGCGGCGTGTTCTTCTGCCCGACGGCCAGACCGCGGTCGTGCCCGAGCCGCACGAGCGTCGCCGCCAGCGCGAGGTTCCCCGCGCGGGTCAGTCGCTTCCCGGACCGTGTCCACGAGTCGAGGTTGTCGAACTCGACGGCGGCGAACCCGCGGTCGGCGCACCGCGCGACCGACTTCGTGAGCTCCTTCGTGATCGCGGCGCGCTTCGCGGCGGTCCGGGTGTCGAGGAGCACCTCGTCCGGCCAGCCCGGGTCGGCCACGAGCTCGCCGGAACCGTCGCGCAGCAGTGCCGACGGCGCCCGGCGCTCCCACCCGGCGAGCGCTCCCGGCTGGGTCTGGAAGCCGTTGACGTAGCAGATGGAGTACTTCCCGGCGGCCGGGCGGTCGGTGCTGTCCCGCTCGACGATCGTCACCCCGGACGGCGGCGTGTACCCACCGCCGAGCTGGTAGTCGGGGCGCCCCGAGGTCGGCAGGTTCCGGTACGAGGAGGCCGTCGACCCGGCGGGTGTCGCGGCCTCGGCACAGCCTGCGCTGCCGAGGACGGCGACCAGCGCGATCGCGGTGGTCAGGAGGACGGATCGCGTGCGCACCACGGGATCATCGCACGCCACATCGCACGCCACGTCGCACGCCCGACGCGAACGGCCCCGGCTCGTTCGACGAGCACCCGCTATGCTGGTGGTACTCGAGGCGCCGATCGCCTCGTGCGTCGTACGGACGCCCCCGACTCCCGACCCTCATCCGGTCGATGATCGCGCACCGACATCCCGGTGCCAGGCTCTCTGCTGCGGCGACCGCGTCAGCCTCTGCTGACGCGGGGTTCCCGCCCGCGCGCCACATGCCAGCGCGCCCACGGCCGGCACGAGCCGGCCCGAAAGGTCACCATGACCAACCAGGACATCCGTTTCTCCGACCTCGGCGTCCCCGCGCCGATGGTCCAGTCCCTCGCCCAGCAGGGCAAGGAGACCGCGTTCCCGATCCAGGCCGACACGCTCCCCGACTCCCTGCAGGGCAAGGACGTGCTCGGCCGCGGGCGCACCGGCTCCGGCAAGACGATCGCCTTCGCGATCCCCCTGGCCGCCCGTCTGGCCGCGAGCCGTCGCCCGCGCCGCGCCGGCCGCCCCCGTGCGCTCGTGCTCGCCCCGACCCGTGAGCTCGCGACGCAGATCGACGCGACCCTCGCCCCGCTCGCGAAGTCCATGGGCCTCAACACGACGACGATCTTCGGCGGCGTGGGCCAGGGCCGTCAGGTCGACGCGCTCCGCGCCGGTGTCGACGTGGTCGTCGCCTGCCCGGGCCGCCTCGCCGACCTCATGCAGCAGGGGCACGTGAGCCTCGGCGACATCGAGGTCACCGTCCTCGACGAGGCCGACCACATGGCCGACATGGGCTTCCTGCCCGGCGTGACGAAGATCATGCAGGCGACCCCGGAGCAGGGGCAGCGCCTGCTGTTCTCGGCCACGCTCGACAACGGCGTGGACAAGCTCGTCAAGAAGTTCCTGCACAGCCCGGTGATGCACTCGGTCGACGACGAGACCAGCCCGGTCGAGGCGATGACCCACCACCTGTTCGAGGTCGCCGACGCCGACGCGAAGAAGGACCTCGTCCGCGCGCTCGCCTCGGGCACCGGCCGCCGCATCCTCTTCATGCGCACCAAGCACCACGCGAAGCGCCTGGCGAAGCAGCTCACGAGCCAGGGCATCCCGGCCGTCGACCTGCAGGGCAACCTGTCGCAGGGTGCGCGTGAGCGGAACCTCGCGAAGTTCTCCTCCGGCGAGGCCCTCGTGCTCGTCGCCACCGACGTCGCCGCCCGTGGTGTGCACGTCGACCACGTGGAGCTCGTCGTGCACGTCGACCCGCCGACCGAGCACAAGGCGTACCTGCACCGTTCGGGCCGCACCGCGCGTGCCGGGTCCTCGGGTGACGTCGTCACCGTGACGCTGCCGGCCGAGCGCCGCGACGTCGCACAGATGATGCGTGCCGCCGCGATCAAGGTCACCCCGCAGCAGGTCACCGCGACCTCGCCGGCCGTCGCGTCGCTCGTCGGCGAGGTCGCGCCGATCCGCCACCTCGCTCCGGAGCAGCCCGCACAGCAGCAGCGCCAGCGGCAGCCGCGTGCGACCGAGACGGGTCTCGCCGAGTCCGCGGGCGGCGGTCGTCGCCGTGGTCGCGGCGGTCGGTCGGGAGGCTCGACGCAGGCTCCCGAGACCGCCTCGGCCGGTCGCGGCTCGGGTCGCGCCGCCGGTGGTCGCGGTGATCGTCCGGTCACCGCGGGGGCTCCGGCCGCCGCTGGTGGTACCGGGCGCGCCGGTGGTGCCGGTCGCGGCAACGGCTCGGGCTCGGGTGCTGCAGCGTCGGGCGGTGCGGCCGCCGGTGGGCAGCGTCGTTCGGGCGGGAGCCGTCGGGCGTCGAGTGACGTCGTCCGTGGCGGGTCCGCCCCGGTGTGGTCGTCCGAGGGCGGCTACGCAGCGGGTCGTTCCGGTGCGGGTGAGTCCGGCGGCGGTCGTCGCCGCGGCGGCTCGCGTCGCGCATCGCGTCCGGCGGGGGCTGCCGACCGCCACTGAGCGGTCCGCTCGGCCGGAGCGACGGTGTCCGGAACCTGGACGCCCGGTGGGAGCATCGGGCGTCCCCCCGCGTAGGTTCTCCTTCACCGACGGCCGCGCGAGTGGCCGACGGGGAATCGTCCGTCGTTGGAAGGAGACCGTATGGCTGGCAGCGAAGAGAACCACACCGGCGAGAAGCTCGTCGGCAAGGTCAAGGAGGGCGTTGGCAACCTGACCGGCAACGACAAGCTGAAGGCCGAGGGTCAGACCGACCAGGCCAAGGCGTCGGCCAAGCAGGGTGTCGACGACGTCAAGGGCGCAGCGCACGGCGTTGCGGACTCCCTCCGCGACGAGAAGCACTGAAGCCGGTCCACGACCGAGCTGCGAAGCCCCCGGAACCGCACGGTTCCGGGGGCTTCGTCGTGTGCGGGCACCGCGCCGGTTCGGTCGCGGGCGCGGGCGCCGCTAGTGCAGGGCGCCGACCGAGGCGAGGCCGGCGCGCAGGAGTGCGCCGCGGCCGCCCTCCATCTCCTCGGCGACGGCGTCGGAGGCTGCCTCCATCGGGCTCATCCACGTGAGCTCGAGGGCGTCCTGCCGGGGCTCGCAGGTGCCGGTGACGGGGACGACGTACGCGAGGGAGATCGCGTGCTGCCGCTCGTCGGTGAACACCGAGGCGCCGGGGAGCGGGAAGTACTCGGCCACCGTGAAGGGCGTGGGGCTCGCGGGGAGCTGCGGGAACGCCATCGGACCGAGGTCCTTCTCGAGGTGCCGGAAGAGCGCCGTGCGGATCGACTCGCCGAACATCACGCGGCCGGAGACGAGCGTGCGCGCGATCGAGCCGCTCGGGGCGACACGGAGCAGCACGCCGACCTCGGTCACGACACCGAGCCCGTCGGTCCGGACGGGCAGGGCCTCGACGTAGCAGATGGGCAGTCGACGACGGACGTCGGCGAGCTCCTCGTCGGACAGCCAGCCGGAGTCGGGGTCGGGGGTGCGCAGCGAGGCCATGCACCGTGTCTACCAGTCGCCCCGGCGAGTTCGGCGGGAGGCGCGGTCGCCGTGGACGGCTAGCGTGGTCCCCGTGATCGATGCGGACATCGTGCAGTGGACCCGTCCGACCGGGCAACGCGCGGGCACGCCCCTGCTCGTGGCCATGCACGGGGTGGGGTCGCACGAGCGCGACCTGCTCGGGCTCGCGCCCGCGCTGCCGTCCGTCTGGACCGTCGCATCGCTCCGCGCACCGATGCCGTGGGGTCCCGGGTTCTCCTGGTACCCGCTCGGCACGCCGGGGTCCCCCGCGCTCGAGCCGGTCGACGCCGCGGTCGCCGGTGTCCTCGACTGGATCGACGCCGTGTCCGCCGACCACCCGCGCATCGGTCTGCTCGGGTTCTCGCAGGGCGGGTCGATGGCGCTGCAGCTCCTGCGTGCCCGACCGGCCGCGTTCGCCTTCGCGGTGTCGTTGTCCGGGTTCGTGGTGCCCGGGGTGACCGACTCCCGCGACGAGGCGGTCGCGGCCGTCCGTCCCCGGGTCTTCCTGGGACACGGCGACCTCGACCCGGTGATCCCGGCCGAGGCCACCGCGCGGACGCAGGCGTGGGCCGCGACGCACACGGACGTGACCGACCGGACGTACGTCGGCCTGCCGCACGCGGTGTCCGCCGAGGAGCTCGCCGACGTGGCCGCGTTCGTCGACGCGTCCTGACGGCCGCTCCCGCGACGGATCCGCGAAGGTGACCGGGTGACCGACTGACGGCCAGGAGGCGCGTGGCGGGGTCGCCACGTGCCTCCCGTCCGGCACGGCGCTACTCGGCGAGGATCTGCAGCAGGTCCTTGCGGAGCTGGTCGACCTTCGCCGTCGCGGCCCTGGTCTGCTCGTCGGAGGCGCTGGTGCGGTACATGTGCAGCACCCCCATCGCCTTGCGGAGGGCCTCGACGAACTCGCGCTGCGTGTCGGGCATGCCCGGCGCGGCGTCGAACGCGGCGGCGATCTCGTCCGCCTTCGCCTCGGCCTCGGCGCGGCCGGCGTCGGTGAGCTCGAAGAGCGTCTTGCGGCCGTCGCCGTTCGAGACGACGAGGTCCTCGTCGACGAGCTGCTGGAACGTCGGGTAGACCGAGCCGGGGCTCGGCTTCCAGGCACCGCCGGTGCGCTCGGCGATGGTCTTGATCACGGCGTAGCCGTTCTGCGGGCCCTCGGCGAGCAGCCCGAGGATCGCGAGGCGGACGTCGCCGCGACGGCGGCGCTCGCGCCCGAAGCCGGGGCCGCCGCCGAAGCCGGGACCGAAGCCCGGGCCGAAGCCGCCGCGTCCGCCGAACCCGGGGCCGAAGCCGCCGCGTCCGCCGTGGTCGTGGTCGCCGCGGTCGCGGCCGGGGAAGCCGTGGCCGTGGTGCTGCCGCGCGCCGCCGAAGCGGGGGCCGCGCGGACCGGTGCCGCGGGGGCCGCGGCGGGGCGTGGTGCTGTCGAGGTCATCGTACGAGGGGCGCATGATGACTCCTTCCTGTCGGTGGTGACGTGAGCTCGCGATGCGTTGTGTTCCTATCGCGATGGGTCAACGATAGATCGCTACGGATCGGCCTGTCAAGCACCCGTCCTCCCTCGGACCGCTGTCGGTGGCGACGGGCAGGATGGGACGGACCATGACGGACGTCCTCGAGCGCTTCTCCCCCGCGACCGCGGAGTGGTTCCGTGGCGCGTTCCCCGGCCCGACCGCGGCGCAGGCGGGCGCGTGGGACGCGATCTCCACCGGGCAGCACGCGCTCGTGGTCGCCCCGACCGGCTCCGGCAAGACGCTGGCGTCGTTCCTCTGGTCGATCGACCGGCTCATCAGCGCGAGCGACCGTCCGCCGGCGAAGCAGCGCACCCGCGTGCTGTACGTCTCCCCGCTCAAGGCCCTCGGTGTCGACGTCGAGCGGAACCTCCGCAGCCCGCTCGTCGGCATCACGCAGACCGCGCGTCGGCTCGGGACGGAACCGCCCGAGGTCACGGTGGGCGTCCGGAGCGGTGACACCCCGTCGTCCGACCGGCAGCGGCTCCTGCGGCAGCCGCCGGACATCCTCATCACGACGCCCGAGTCGCTCTACCTCATGCTCACGTCGCGGGCGCGCGAGACCCTGGTGAACGTCGACACCGTCATCGTGGACGAGGTCCACGCGGTCGCCTCGACCAAGCGCGGCGCACACCTGGCGGTCTCGCTCGAGCGCCTCGACGACCTGCTCGAGAAGCCCGTGCAGCGGATCGGCCTGTCCGCGACCGTGCGCCCCGCGGAGGAGGTCGCCCGGTTCCTCGGCGGCCGCGCGCCCGTGTCGATCATCGCCCCGCCGGCGCAGAAGACCTTCGACCTGCGCGTGGTCGTGCCGGTCGACGACATGACCGAGCTCGGCGCCCCGCCGGTCGGTGCCGACGCGACCGAGTCACCGACGAACGGCTCGATCTGGCCCCACGTCGAGGAACGCGTCGTCGACCTCATCGAGGAGCACCGCTCGACGATCGTGTTCGCCAACTCGCGCCGACTCGCGGAACGCCTGACGGCACGGCTCAACGAGATCCACGAGGAACGCGTGCTCGGGGCCGTCGACACGGCGGGTGTCGGCACGGCTGCGCTCGGCGCGCCGGAGGTCGTGGGCGCGGAGGCCGTGGGCGCGGTGGCCGGGTCGGCTCCCGTCACGCAGTCCCCCGGTCGGGCGTCCGCGCACGCACCCGTCGCACAGCCGAAGCGACCGCCGGCGCAGCTCATCGGGCAGTCCGGACAGACCGAGGGCGGCGGCTCCGACCCGTCGGTCCCGGTGCTCGCCCGCGCCCACCACGGCTCCGTGTCGAAGGACCAGCGCGCGATCATCGAGGACGACCTGAAGTCCGGACGTCTGCGCTGCGTCGTCGCGACCAGCTCGCTCGAGCTCGGCATCGACATGGGCGAGGTCGACCTCGTGGTCCAGGTCGAGGCCCCGCCGTCGGTCGCCAGCGGCCTGCAGCGCGTCGGTCGCGCCGGACACCAGGTCGGCGAGATCTCGCGCGGCGTGCTGTTCCCCAAGCACCGCGCCGACCTCGTGAACAGCGCGGTCACCGTCGAGCGCATGGTCTCCGGGCAGATCGAGTCGATCTCGGTGCCCGCGAACCCGCTCGACGTCCTCGCGCAGCACACCGTGGCCGCCGGGTCGATCGACACCGTCGAGGTGGAGCACTGGTTCGAGCTCGTCCGGCGGAGCGCCCCGTTCAGCTCGCTGCCGCGGTCGGCGTTCGAGGCGACGCTCGACCTGGTGACCGGGCGGTACCCGAGCGACGAGTTCGCCGAACTCCGGCCGCGCCTGGTGTGGGACCGCGTGCACGGGACCCTGACCGGGCGTCCGGGCGCCCAGCGACTCGCGGTGACGAGCGGCGGCACGATCCCGGACCGCGGCATGTTCGGCGTCTTCATGGTCAGCGAGAAGGCATCGCGCGTCGGCGAGCTCGACGAGGAGATGGTCTACGAGTCCCGCGTCGGCGACGTCTTCGCCCTCGGCGCGACGAGCTGGCGCATCGAGGAGATCACGCACGACCGGGTCATCGTCAGCCCGGCGTTCGGGCAACCCGGGCGGGTCCCGTTCTGGAAGGGCGACGGCATCGGTCGTCCCGCCGAGCTGGGACGGGCGACCGGTGCGTTCGTGCGCGAGGTCGACGCGGCCTCCGACGACGACGCGCGTGCCCGGGTCGCCTCCGGCGGGCTGGACGAGCGGGCCGTGACGAACCTGCTGACCTTCCTGCGCGACCAGCGTGCGGCGACCGGTCACGTGCCGAACGACACCACGCTCGTGGTCGAGCGGTTCCGCGACGAGCTCGGCGACTGGCGGCTCATCCTGCACTCGCCGTACGGCATGCAGGTGCACGCGCCGTGGGCCCTGGCGGTCGGCGCCCGGCTGCGCGAACGGCACGGCATCGACGGCGACGCGATGGCGGCCGACGACGGCATCGTGGTGCGGATCCCGGAGACCGACGCGGAACCGCCCGGCGCCGACCTGTTCGTGTTCGAGCGCGACGACCTCGAGGCGCTCGTCACCGACGAGGTCGGCGGCTCGGCGCTCTTCGCCGCCCGCTTCCGCGAGTGCGCGGCCCGGGCCCTGCTCCTGCCGCGGCGGAACCCCGGGCAGCGGTCGCCGCTCTGGCAGCAGCGCCAGCGGGCGTCGCAGCTGCTCGAGGTCGCGCGGAAGTACCCGACGTTCCCGATCGTGCTCGAGACCGTGCGCGAGGTCCTGCAGGACGTCTACGACGTGCCGGCGCTGCTCGGCATCTCGGACCAGATCGCCGAGCGCCGCATCCGCCTGGTCGAGCGCGAGACCGAGCAGCCGTCGCCGTTCGCCCGGTCGATCCTGTTCGGGTACGTCGCGGCCTTCATGTACGAGGGCGACTCGCCGCTGGCCGAGCGCCGGGCGGCGGCACTGTCGCTCGACTCGACGCTGCTCGGAGAGCTGCTCGGACGGGCCGAGCTCCGCGAGCTCCTCGACCCGGCGGTCATCGCCTCCGTCGAGCGCGACCTGCAGCGGCTCTCCCCCGACCGTCGAGCGCGCGACACCGAGGGACTCGTCGACGTGCTGCGACTCGTCGGCGCCCTCGAGCTGGACGAGCTCGTCGCCCGCAGCTGGGTGGCCGACGCCGCTGACCCCGACGCCGCGCGTGCGACCGTCCGGTCGGCGCTGGAGGCCCTCGAGCGCGACCGCCGTGTGCTGTCGTTCACGCAGGGCGGTGCGACGCGCTGGTCGGTGATCGAGGACGCCTCCCGCCTCCGCGACGCCCTCGGCGTCCCGCTGCCGATCGGCGTGCCGACCGCCTTCGTCGAACCCGTCGCGGACCCGCTCGGCGACCTGGTCGGCCGGTACGCCCGGTCGCACGGACCGTTCGCCGCGCAGGAGGCCGCGAGCCGGCTCGGCCTCGGCATCGCCGTCGTGCAGGACACCCTGCGCCGCCTGGTCGCCGACCGCCGCGTGGTCGAGGGCGAGTTCCGCCCGGACCGCCAGGGCGCGGAGTGGTGCGACGCCGAGGTGCTCCGCCGCATCCGGACGAAGTCCCTCGCCGCGCTCCGGCACGAGGTCGAGCCGGTGTCGCCGGACACCCTCGCCCGGTTCCTGCCGGCGTGGCAGCACGTCCAGGCGCCCGGCACCCGCGGCGGGCTGCGCGGGGTCGACGGGGTGCTGCAGGTCATCGACCAGCTGGCCGGCGTCGCCCTGCCCGCGAGCTCGTGGGAGACCCTCGTGCTGCCGTCCCGCGTGAGCGACTACTCCACGAGCATGCTCGACGAGCTGACCGCCACCGGCGAGGTCCTGTGGTCGGGCGGCGGCACGCTGCCCGGGAACGACGGCTGGGTGCGCCTGCACCTCGCCGAGACCGCGTCGACGACCCTGGCGGAGCCCGACGGCGGCGAGACCACCGAGCTGCAGCGCGACGTCCTCGGAGCGCTGGCCGGCGGTGGTGCCTACTTCTTCCGGCAGCTCGGCCAGGCGGTCGGCAGCACGGACGACCAGGCCCTGACGACCGCGCTGTGGGACCTGGTCTGGGCCGGACAGGTCACGAACGACACGTTCGCGCCGCTGCGGTCGATGCTCGGCGGCAAGGCGAGGTCGACGAGCGCGCCGCGGGCCCGGGCGTACCGCGGGCGGCGTCGGCCGACGCTGCCGTCGCAGTCCGGTCCGCCGTCCGTGGGTGGTCGGTGGTCGATCCTGCCGCTCGCCGAGTCCGACTCGACCCTGCGTGCGGCAGCGACCGCCGAGCAGCTGCTCGAGCGCTACGGCGTCGTGACCCGCGGTGCCGTGCAGGTCGAGGGCGTCCGTGGCGGGTTCGCCGGTGTCTACCGGGTGCTCAGCCGGTTCGAGGAGTCCGGCCGGGCACGCCGCGGGTACTTCGTCGAGGGGCTCGGGGCGGCACAGTTCGCGACGAGCCCGACCGTGGACCGGCTCCGGACCTACGCACGCGACCTCGACGACGACGAGCGCGCCGACCCGGACCGCGAACGCCAGGCACTCACGCTCGCGGCGACGGACCCGGCGAACCCGTACGGTGCGGCGCTGCCGTGGCCGTCGGACGACGCCCCCGCCGACCCGGACGCCGACCCCGCTGCTCCCGGTCCCGCGGCCGACGCCGCTCCGACGGGCGCCCGTGGTGCGGCCGTCCCCGCCAGCCGGTCGACGTCGACGACCGGTCGCGGTCACCGACCCGGGCGGAAGGCCGGAGCCCTCGTGACCACGGTCGA
The DNA here is from genome assembly GCF_000772085.1 of Curtobacterium sp. MR_MD2014. Lineage (NCBI taxonomy): Bacteria > Bacillati > Actinomycetota > Actinomycetes > Micrococcales > Microbacteriaceae > Curtobacterium > Curtobacterium sp. MR_MD2014. The sequence continues at coordinate 3,278,430 of NZ_CP009755.1, forward strand.
CGGCCGCCTCGCGGTCTACGTCGAGCGCGGTGGGAAGTCCGTCCTGACCTTCACCGACGACCCGGCGGACCTCGCGGTCGCGGCGCGGTCGATCGCCGCCACCGTGCGGAGCGGGCTGCGGAAGCTCTCGGTGGAGCGGGTGGACGGCGACTTCGTGCTGGAGACGCCGCTCGGGTCGGCACTGCGCGAGGCGGGGTTCACGGCGACCCCGCAGGGACTGCGGCTGCGTGTCTGACGCGACCAGGGCCTCCCGGGCGTGCGCCGGTGCACGGGACGTGACACGGCCGACCGGACGAGCCGCAGCGGAGGTGTGCCGTGCCCGAGGGTGACACCGTCTTCCGCGCTGCCCGGCGCCTGCACACCGCGCTCGCGGGCAAGGTCCTGACCCGCTCGGACTTCCGCGTCCCCGCGTTCGCGACCCTCGACCTGGTCGGACGGACGGTCGACGAGGTCGTGCCCCGCGGCAAGCACCTGCTGCACCGCATCGGCGACGTGACCGTGCACTCGCACCTGAAGATGGAGGGCCGCTGGGACGTCTACGCGCCCGGGGAGCGGTGGCGACGGCCCGCGCACCAGGCCCGGGTCGTGCTCGACGCCGCGGACGTCTCCACCGTCGGGTTCACCCTCGGGGTGCTCGAGGTCGTCCCGCGCGACCAGGAGTCCGAGGTCGTCGGGCACCTCGGCCCCGACCTGCTCGGTCCCGACTGGGACGCCGACCGGGCGCTCGAGAACCTGACGGCGGACCCGGAGCGCCCGATCGGGCTCGCACTGCTCGACCAGCGCGTGCTGGCCGGACTCGGCAACGTGTACCGGAACGAGCTGTGCTTCCTGCGGGGGGTGCTGCCGACGCGACCCGTCGGACAGGTGCCGGACCCGGCGCGGGCGATCGCGCTGTCGCACCGGCTCATCACGATGAACCGTGACCGCAGCAACCGCGTCACGACGGGCGTCGACCGGCCCGGGCGCCGCTTCTGGGTCTACGGCCGCGCCGGCAAGCCCTGCCTGCGGTGCGGGACCCCGGTGCGTCGGGGCGAGCTCGGCGACTCGGAGCTCACGCTGCGGGACACCTACTGGTGCCCGCGCTGTCAGACCTGAGCCGGGCCGGGGGTCAGCGGTCGGCGGCCTCGACGGCGCAGCTCTCGGCGCGCTTCGCGGCGTCGGAGTCCGCGCTGAACGCGCTCGGTGCCGGCGACGCCGAGCGTGACTCGTCCGAGGTGGCGTCCTTCGCGGTCTGGTTCACGGCGTAGATCGTGCCGTCCCAGTCGTCGGCCGTCGGGTCGGTCTCCGTCGCCCAGATGGTCAGCTCGTCGTCGTTGGCGTCCTTGCTGTCCGACGGCACGATCGACGCGGCCAGGTACCAGCCACCGTCGCCCTCCGCCACGTTCGCGAAGTCCGTCGTGTCGTGCGGACCGACCGCGGTGCCGATCGCGTCCACGGCGTTGCTCGCGGCGACGGCGCACTCGGTCGACTGCGACTTCTGCTCGTCCCCGGGGACCTTGCCGACCGGGTCGATGTTCTGGGCGCCGCCCGGGTCGCACGCCGTCAGGAGCAGGGCGAGGGTGGCAGCGCCGAGCAGCGCGGTGGCGGTCTTGGCTCGCGTGGTCATGTGGTGGACGGTAGGCCGCGGTCCCCGTGCAGGACCCCAGGGCGTCCGGGAAGCGAACGACGGGCGGTACGCGGTCGGTGGACCGTCGTGCCGCCCGTCGGGCTCGCGCGGGGGACGGGCCGCTACGCCCGACCCCGGGTCATGATCCACGCGAGCAGGTACGACCGCGTGTTCGCCGAGTCGATCACCGCGTCCGGCAGCCGTTCCGCGTCGCGCAGGGCTGCCGCCGCGTCGGCCTTCCCGCCGAGCGCCCGGTACATGAGCAGGTAGTCGCCGAACTGGACGTCGTAGCGACCGTCCGGCACGGCCTCGTCGAGCACGCGCCCGATCTGCTGCCGGCCGCCCGCGTCGACGTACTCCGCCGCCATCGCGGGCATCGGGATGAGCTCGATGCCCGCCGGCGCCGCGGCCGCCGCGCTGAACCACGTCGCGTGGTCGCGCTTGCCGCCCCAGGTCAGCGAGACGACCCGGTGCGTGAAGCCCGGGAACGCCGACAGGTCCGGGTCGAGCACGTCGCGCTGCGCCGAGGCGGCCTCGTTCGACAGCAGCCAGGTGCCGGTGGACTCGAGCGAGGCCGACCCGGACACGGCGCCCCAGCGGGCCAGGCCGTTCCACGCGGACACCGCCTCGGACGACGACTCCTGGTTGTTGCCGTCGGCGAAGGGCGAGTAGCCGGACGCCCAGGAGTGCTGCGCGTACGGGTCGTAGACGCGGAGCGCGGGGAACGACTCCGTCGCGGTCGGCGAGGCGATGTCCGCGGCGACGAGGTCCGCGACGGTGCGCCACTTCCGCACGAGGGACGCGTCACCGTCGGCCACCATCGCAGCGGCGGACAGCACGTACCCGTAGTGGAAGTGGTGGTCGTTGAACTCGTCCGAGCCGAACGACGCCTCCTGGCCGACGAGCCCGTGGACCTCGGGGTCGTAGGCGAAGCACCGCGCGGTCCTCCCGCCGCAGCCCGCCGGGTCGAACCACTGGTCGAGCTCCGCGACGACGGACGTCTTCAGCGCCGCGGCCTGGTCGTCGAGCCCGAGCGCGACGGCGAGCCGGTACAGCGTGGCGACGCGGTACAGGTCCTTGCCGCCGCCGTACGAGTCGGCCGCGTACGACGAGGCGTCGACCCCGGCGGCGTCCTGCCGGACCTGTGCGGCCAGGGTGTCCCGCTGACCGTCGGACAGGCCGGACAGGTCGAGCCGGTCGGACGGCTCGACGGTGTCGGCGTCGAAGCGCAGCGCCGTCCCGGTGCAGACCGGCGCGGGACCCGTCAGCGTCGCGACCCGCAGGTCGGTGCACGTCAGCCCGCGGGTGCCCTGGCCGGGCTGCGGCACGAGCACCCCGGCACCGCCGTCGAAGTCGTACGACAGCGTGGTGCGCTGGGACCCACCGGACGCGCTGCGCTCCAGCGACGAGCCGGAGAGCGGCCGTGCGGCCGCGACGAGCCGGGAGACCTCGGACGACGACGCGCCGTCCGGTGTCGGCAGGAGCACGACCGACCCGCCGCTGCGCAGGCGCACGCCGGACGCGGCGACCGAGCCATTGTGCACGACGACCTGCCAGGTGCGACCGCCGCCGGACATCGTCGCCGTGCCGTCGCCGGTCGGGTCGAGCGGCGAGGTGCCGGTCAGCGTCTGGTCGCGGTCGGCGGTGTAGGTCACGAGGGGCGACCCCTCGGCGACGACCGAGTGCCCGAGCACGGTGTCGCCGTCGCGGTGCTCGACGGTCACCGACACCGCGTCGTACGCCGACACGAGGGTGCTCGTCGCGCCGAGGTCGAAGCCGACCTGCGGTACGGCGCCGCCGGCGATGGTCTTCTCGGTCGCGGTCACGTCGGGCAGTCCGGCTGCGAAGCCGTGGTCGGTGACCTGCCACGAGATCGGCGTCGGGAACACCGGCTGGGGTGCGTCGCCGAACACCAGGCCGGAGAACCACCGGTTCGTCGGCGGGGTCAGTCCCTCGGCCAGGCGCATCGTGCCCACCGTCGACGACGCGACGTCGCCCAGGGCGGCGACCGCGCGTGCCTGGGCCGCCGCGTCGGTCGGGGTGGCCGACGGGGTCGGGTGGTCCGTGCCTCCCGTCCCGGTGCACGCAGCGAGCAGCAGGGCGACGGACGTCACCAGGGGGACGACCAGGAGCGTCGACCGGGAGGCCCGGCGTGCGCCCGCAGGGCGGCGGCCGGGGTGCAGGTGGTGCCGCACCGGCTACAGCCCGATCTGGCGCGAGAAGTCGCGGACGGCGTCGGTGACGCCCGCCAGCGTGCCGTCGTCGCGCAGGTGCAGGGTCGCGTCGACGGGCGTGCCCGGGCTCGTGATGCCCGACGACGGCGAGGCCGACAGCTCGGGGCTCTCGACGTCGACGGTGGTCTTCGCCCGGCCGTCGTCGTTCGTCTCCACGCTGACGCTCTTCACGGTGCCGGTGATGGTGCGGTCGTCCGGCAGGCGGAGCTCGACCTCGGCACCGTTCCGGATGCGCCCGTAGTCGCGCGCGGTGACGGTGAACTCCGAGGTGACGAAGAGGCTGTCCTCCTTGTGGATGGTGCCGAGCTCGGAACCGGCCTGCACGTACCCGCCGGTCTTCACGTCGATCTTCGCCACGGTGCCCGAGACCTCGGCCTTGAACGTGATGAAGCCGTCCTCGCCGATGTCGTACGCGCTCGTCTGCGTGTCCGCGCCGACGACGCCCTTCCGGATGTCCTGCGCCAGCTGCAGGCTCTGCACCTGCAGGAGCTTCTCGCCCTTGGTGACGGAGTCGCCCTCCTGGACGTACTCCTCGGTGACGGTCCCGCCGTAGTCGGTGCCGACGGCGTACTCCTGCGCGGCGATGGCCGCCGAGGTGCTCGCCACGGCGCTCTGACGCTGGTTGAACACGAGGGTGCACGCGGCGACGATCACCAGGACGACGACGAGGCCGCCGAAGAGTCGGAGTCGGTTGGTCCAGGTCATGCGCGGGGTCCGTCCTGCAGCTGCATCGCGACGCCGGCGATCGCGGCGCGCTGGGGTTCGAGGGTGTCGGGGCGGACGACGGTCGTCCGCACGGGGCTGACCGGGGCCTGCACCAGCGGCGCGGCCGGTCGGACGGCCTCGCCGCGAGCGCGCTGCCGGTCGGCCACGCGGTTGCGGGCCTGCTCGCGGAACGCCGCGACGATGAACGCGGCGAAGACCAGCGTGTTCGTGATGTTCCACGCGGTGGCGAGCGTGAACTGCCCGTTGCCGGTGTCCCGCCAGACCGCGACCACGCTGGTCAGGGTGAGGAACACGAAGACGAGCACCTGCGGCACGATGAAGTTGAACGGTGAGGGTGTCCGTCCGCGGTCGGCACCGGTGACGTGCCAGGCCTGCTCCTTGCCGCAGAGCACGTTCCAGAGCGCGCTCGCGTAGATCGGGAAGGACACCGCCGCGAGCAGGAGCGTCTCGTAGCGGAACGAGCCGAGCGCGTAGAAGGCCAGCACCACCTGCATGAGGTAGAACCCGAGGTAGAACAGCACCCACTCGCCCGCACCGATCGACAGGTTCATCGGGCGGAGGTCGAAGAAGATCTCGAGCGGCGGCACGAGGAGCAGGAGCCCGGGGACGATGCCCGTCAGGTAGAAGCTCGCCGTCACCAGGTACTGCAGACGCTGGTCCATCGTCAGGCGGTGCTTCGGGTTGAACGGGAAGTGCGTCAGCAGGATCTCGAACCCGCCGGTCGCCCAGCGCAGCTGCTGCTTCGTGAAGCCCTCGATGGTCTCGGGTGCGTCGCCGACGGCGAGGGTCATCGGGATGAAGACCGACTTCCACCCGCGCTCGTGCAGCATCAGGCTGGTCCAGACGTCCTCGGACTTCGAGTCGGTGTGCATGCCGCCGATGTCGTCGATCGCGCTGCGGCGGAAGATGACGTTCGTGCCGACGCAGAACGCCGCGTTGAAGCGGTTCCGGCCGGGCTGGATGAACTTGTAGAAGACGGTCTGCATGTACCCGGCGCCGCGGGACACCAGGTTGTGCAGGTTGCCGTAGGTCTGGGGCGTCTGCACGAACGCGATGGTGTCGTCCGCGAAGAACGGCACGGTCTCGAACAGGAACTCCGGCTCCGGGACGAAGTCGGCGTCGAACACGGCGTAGTAGTCGCCCTTGGCGAGGGTCAGGGCGTGGTTGATGTTGCCGGCCTTGGCACCGTGCGACGACAGCCGGCGGACGTACCGCGCGCCGAGCCGGGCGGCGAGCGCCTGGACCTCGTCGCTCCGGCCGTCGTCGAGCACCCACGTGCGGTGCTCGCCGCGCATCGCGACCGCTGCCCGCACGGTGGCGGCGATCTTGGACAGTTCCTCGCCGTAGACGGTGATGAAGACGTCGACCTCGACCTGACGGCCCCGCACGTGCATCGGCCAGCGGTGGGGCTGGTCGGTGAGCCCGTCGCGCTCGATCGTGTCCCGGTCGAACAGGGTGTCCTGCGTGTGGTGGAACGCGAAGTCCCGCGGGTCGGCACCGCCGGACAGGATCGTCCACATCGACAGCAGCGCCTGGCCGACCAGCACGCTCTCCGCCACGATCACCAGGCCGTACGGCAGGAAGTCGCCGCGGTTCGCGGGGTCGAGGAGGAACACCGCGTAGGCCATCACGCCAAGGGTCGCGACGAGCACGATGAGCACCATGACGGGGCTGTGCGCGCGGCTCTCGGAGCGGGGTCGCACGTGCCCGACCTGCTCGGCCTGCCGGCGTCGACGGGCGCGCTCGCGGTCACGCGGGGTGAGCGGCTGGGGGAGCGGCTGCGGCGGGAGCGCCTGCTGCTGGAGCAGTCGGGGCTGCTGGAGCAGTCCCGTCTGCTGCGGCTGAACGGGCTGGGCCGCGTCCGGGGACTGCGGCTGGGCGCTCCGGCGGTACTGCGGGGTGCTGGCGTCCGGGCGTGCGCGACGGACGTCCGTTGGTGCGGACATGAGGATCTCCTGTCGGGTCGGGAGAAGCTCGCGGCCCGCAGGCAGGGACGCCGACGGGTCGCGAGACGGGCGTCGGCGACTGTGGCGACATGGGCCCGGACCGTCGGGATGGGTCCGGCTCGGCGAGGGACCAGGGATCCTGCGCCGGGGAGGTCGCGACCGAGGGTGCGGTCGCGGTGTTCGGTGTGTCGAGAGCGGTCGTGCGACGACGGCCCGTGCCGTCGGTCGAGTGCGACACTACGACCCGCTCGACGCGCTCGGGTGTCCGTCGTGTGAATCCCGCAGGACCCCGCTGCTTCTTGCGGTTTCCCGCATCACCGCGTTGCGGGATCGGGTGGGGGCGCCGACACTCCCCTGCTCCCCCGCTCCCCTGCTCTCTCGCTCTCTCGCTCTCTCGCTCTTTCGCGAGACGCAACGAGGGCGGCTGCTCGCAGCGGTACAGCGCCGCGAGCAACCGCCGGGGTTGCGTCCTGCGGAGGGCGAGGGGGCGTCAGGCGGCGGAGCGCTCGGCGGCCGGACGACGGCGGAGCTCGGGTCGCAGGAGCGCGGGCGGCTGGTACTGCTGGTCGAGCCGCGTGACGTCGGTGCCCGGCGGGACGATCGCGTCGATGCGGTCGAGCACCTCGTCGGAGAGTGCGACGTCCGCCGCCGCCAGCAGGTCGTCGAGTTGTTCCACCGACCGCGGCCCGATCAGCGCGCTCGTCACGCCGGGGTGGGCGATCGCGAACGCGAGGGCGAGGTGGGTGGTGGGGATGCCGGTCTCCTCGGCGAGGGCGACGACCTGCTCCACGGCGTCGATCCGCCGGTCGTCCTGGTCGTGGCGGAACATGCCCGTCCGCGACAGGTCGTTCTGCTGTCCCCGACGGAAGCGCCCGGTCAGCATGCCGCCGGCGAGCGGACTCCACACCAGCGCTCCCATGCCGTAGCGCTGGGCGACCGGCAGGACCTCGCGCTCGATGCCCCGGCTGAGGATCGAGTAGGTCGGCTGCTCGGACCGGAAGCGCTCGAGACCGCGACGCTCGGAGGTCCACTGCGCCTCGACCTGCATCGATGCGGGGAAGTCCGACGAGCCGATCGCACGCACCTTGCCGCTCCGGACGAGGTCGGTGAGTGCGGACAGGGTCTCCTCGAGGTCCACGGTGTCGTCGGGACGGTGTGCCTGGTAGAGGTCGATGTGGTCGGTCTGCAGGCGTCGGAGCGAGTCCTCGACCGCCGTGGTGATCCAGCGGCGGGAGTTGCCGCGCCGGTTCGGGTCGTCCCCCATCGGACCGTTGAACTTCGTGGCGAGGACGACGTCGTCGCGCCGGCCCTTGATCGCCTTGCCGACGAGCACCTCGGACCCGCCCTGCGAGTAGCGGTCGGCGGTGTCGATGATGTTGATGCCGGCGTCGAGCGCGCGGTGCACGATGCGGATGGAGTCCTGCTCGTCGCCGTTGCCGATGCGACCGTCGGTGCCGAGCATCATGGCGCCGAGCGCGAAGGGGCTGACCTGGATGCCGGTGCGGCCGAGGGTGCGGTACTGCATGGTGGTGCCTCCTGTCGGTGGCGTCCCGAGGCCGGTCGTCGTAGGCTGACTCGAAGCGGAACGCTCTTCCGCAACGATACGGAAAGCTGTTCCGTTTCCGCAAGCCCTCACCGCGACCCCGTTCGGAGGAACCGTGCGCGCCGATGCCCGCCGCAATCTCGACGCCCTCGTCGACGCTGCCCGTCAGGTGTTCGCCGACCAGGGCGTCGACGCTCCCGCCAGGGTGATCGCCGACCTCGCCGGCGTCGGTGTCGGCACGCTGTACCGCCACTTCCCGCAGCGCTCCGACCTGGTGGTCGCGGTGTTCCAGCAGGCCGTCGAGGAGTGCGCCGACGCCGCCGCGGACCTCGCCGAGCACCACGAGCCGGACGACGCCCTCGCGCTCTGGCTCCAGCGGTTCACCGGGTTCGTCGCGACGAAGCGCGGGCTCGCTGCGGTGCTCCAGTCCGGTGACCCGGCGTTCGAGGGACTGCACCCCTGGTTCATCGGTCGACTCGGCGGGGCGCTGACCGGACTGCTCGACGCGGCCTCGGCAGCGGGGACCATCCGCAACGACATCGACGCCACGCAGCTGCTCCGCGCGGTCGCCGACCTCTGCCACGGGGCGCCGACGACCGAGCAGAGCCAGCAGCTGGTCGGACTGCTCGTCGACGGGCTGCGCTGGCGGGCGAGCGTCTGATCCGGCACCGCCGGCGGGGTCCGCAACCCGCTGGGCGGGGCGGAGAGCGTCCGCGGTCAGCCGGGCTGGTGCAGTCGCTCGTGCGCGGTCGCCCGCACGGCCTCGGTCACCCGTTCGAGCAGCGGTGACGCCAGGTTCCACCGCTGCCACCAGAGCGCCACGTCCGCCCGACGCCCCGGCGTGAGCTCGACGAGTGCTCCGCTGCGCAGGCCGTCGAGGCACTGGGCCTCCGGCAGCATCCCCCACCCGAAGCCGAGCGACACCGCGCGCGCGAAGTCTGCCGACGTCGGGACGAAGTGCCGCGGCCCGCGAGGGGCGTGCCCGAGGACCCGGCGGAGGTACCCCTGCTGCAGGTCGTCGTCGCGGTCGTAGTCGACGAGCGGGACCGCGTCGAGCCGTGCGGTCATCTGCCGCTCGGACACCGCACCGGCGAGGTACCGGTCGACGAAGGCAGGCGCGGCGACGGCCCGGTAGCGGTCGACCCCGAGTGCCACCGACGAGCAGCCCTGCACCGGGTCGGCCTCGGCGGTGACCGCGGCCATCACGGTGCCCGCACGGAGGAGCTCGGCGGTGCGGTCCTGGTCCTCGCGGTGCAGGTCGAACACGACCTCGGTGTCGGCTCGGACGAGCGCGAGGGCGTCGAGGAACCACGTGCCGAGCGTGTCCGCGTTCACGGCGAGCGGGATCGACGGCACGACGGGCGCGTCCGCATCCCCGACCGCGCCGAGCGCCCGGGCGGTCTCGTCCTCGAGGAGCCGGGCCTGCCGTGCGTGCCGGAGCACGACCGCACCGTCGGCGGTGGGCGCGACCGGCGTCGTCCGCTGGAGCAGCACCCGGCCGAGCTGCTGCTCCATCGCCTTGATGCGCTGCGACACCGCGGACGGGGTGATCGCGAGGGCGCGGGCCGCAGCGTCGAGCGTGCCGTGGTCGACGGCGGCGAGGAGCGTCTCGAGGTGGTCCCGCTGCAGACGGAGCATGCAGCAGAGCTTACGGCGGTACAGGAACGTGAGCTGGACTGAACCGAGGGTCGCTCCTACCGTCGAGACCGTGACCGTCCTCCTCCCCCTGTTCGCCGGCCTCGGCACCGGCCTCGCCCTGATCGTCGCGATCGGGGTGCAGAACGCGTACCTGCTCCGGCTCGCGGTCAGCGCCCCGGCGCGGGTCGTCGCCGCCGCGGTCGCCGTCTGTGCGGTGTCCGACGCCGTGCTCATCGTCGCCGGGGTGCTCGGTGTCGGGGTCGTCGTCGAGCGGTTCCCCGTCGCGCTCGTGGTGGTGCGGTTCGTGGGCGCGGCGTTCCTCGTGGTGTACGGGGTGCTCGCGGCCCGCAGGGCGTTCCGTCCCACCGGGGAGGCCATGGCCGTCGAGCAGGAGGCGGCAGACGACGGCGTGGTGGTGCCGACGACGGTCGCGCCCACGGCGGTCGCGCAGGCGGATGGTGACCCCGGACCGGCCGACGACACCGTCGTTCCCGACGGCGGGGGCGGGGCAGCGGGGCGGAGCGCAGAGGAGCCTCCCGGCCGGACCACGACACCCGCGGTCGCGACGCGGACCGCCTCCGCAGCACGCGCCGTACCGACCCTCGGTGCGGCGGTCGCGACGATGCTCGTGTTCACCTGGGCGAACCCGCACGTGTACCTCGACACCCTCGTGTTCCTCGGCTCGGTGGCGAACCAGCAGGGCGTCGACGACCGCTGGTGGTGGACCGTCGGCGCGGTCGCCGCGAGCTGCCTCTGGTTCGGCGCACTCGGGTTCGGGGGACGACTGCTCCGACCGCTGTTCGCGAAGCCGCTCACGTGGCGGGTCTTCGACGGGCTCGTCGCCGTCGTGATGCTGTCGTTCGGCGTCGCGCTCGCCGTCGGGGCGTAGCCGCCGCGGCGCGGGGCGTGCGGCACCCGGCACCCGGCACGGCGGGCGGTGGCGCGGGTGCCGGGCGGCGGGCGGCGGGCGGCGGGCGGTGGCGCGGGCTGCTCCGGCACAACCAGAAGCACCTCGCGCCACGGCGATCCGTGGCGCGAGGTGCTTCCCGTTGTGCGCGCGGCGAAGCCGCCGGCGAGGCCGCCGCCCGCTACTGCAGGCCCTTGCCCACCCGGCTGTTGCGTCGGCTGTAGCCGAAGTAGATCGCGAACCCGATCGCCAGCCAGGCGATGAAGCGCAGCCAGGTCTCGACCTCGAGGTTGAGCATGAGCCAGAAGCACAGCACCGCGGAGAGGATCGGCAGGACCGGCACCCACGGCACTCGGAAGGCCCGCGGTGCGTCCGGGCGGGTCTTGCGCAGCACCACGATGCCGATCGACACGAGCACGAACGCCGAGAGCGTGCCGATGTTGATCATGCCCTCGAGGCGCTCGACGGCGGTGAACCCGGCGATGAACGCGACGACGACACCGGCGACGACCTGCACCCGCACCGGGGTCTGCGTCTTCGGGTTCGTCTTCGAGAACCAGCGGGGCAGCAGTCCGTCGCGGCTCATCGAGAAGACGATGCGGGACAGGCCGAGCAGCAGGACCATCACCACGGTGGTCAGGCCGATGAGCGAGCCGATCGCGATGATGCCGGCCGCCCACGGCAGTCCGACGATGTCGAAGGCCGAGGCGAGGGACGGCGCTTCCTCGTCGGCGAGCCGCTGGTAGGAGACCATGCCGGTGATGACGATGCTGACGCCGATGTAGAGCAGCGTGACGATGCCGAGGCCGATGAAGATGCCTCGGGGCAGGGTCTTCTGCGGGTTCTCGGTCTCCTCGGCGCTCGTCGCCACGACGTCGAAACCGATGAAGGCGAAGAACACGAGCGAGGCCGCGGCGAGCAGGCCGAACACGCCGTACTGCGCCGGGGCCTGACCGGTCACGAAGGACACGAGCGACTGCGTCAGCACACCGCCCTCGGCGCCCTTGGACGCCTCGGCCGGCGGGACGAACGGGGTGAAGTTCGCGGCCTTGACGAAGAACGCCCCGGCGACGATGACGAAGACGACGATCGCGACCTTGATGATCGTGATGACGGCGGAGACGCGGGACGACAGGCGGGTGCCGAACGCGAGCAGCAGCGTGAAGACGCCGACGATGAGGACCGGGCCCCACGTGAAGCCGATCGGGCCGAGCTGGATCGTGTCGGGGAGGTCGATGCCGAAGACCCCGAACGCGGTGCTCAGGTAGATGCCCCAGTACTTCGCGATGACGGCGCTCGCGGTCAGGGTCTCGAGGATGAGGTCCCACCCGACGATCCACGCGAGCAGCTCGCCCATCGTGGCGTACGTGAACGTGTACGCGGAGCCGGCGACCGGGATGGTCGAGGCGAACTCGGCGTAGCACATGATCGCCAGGCCGCACGTGACGGCTGCGAGCAGGAACGAGATGATGACGCTCGGGCCGGCGAAGTTCGCGGCGGCGTTCGCGCCGACCGAGAAGATGCCGGCGCCGACGGCGACCGCGATGCCCATCGCGGCGATGTCGAACGTCTTGAGGGACCGCTTGAGCGAGCGACCCTCCTCCTCGGAGTCGGCGAGGGAGGCCTCGATCGACTTGATGCGGAGCGGTGATGCCATGGAGGTTCCCGTCGAACGGCTGGCGATGGACCCCGTGAGGGTACTGGTGTACCACCCCGGCTCGCAAACGGTGTCGCCCCGGGACACGGGGCCAGCAGCACCAGCCGTCCGGACGGTGCGCGGCGCTGGCGTCCGGGCGAGGGCGGCGCTGGCGTCCGGGCGAGACGGCGTGGGGTGCGAGACGACGGCGTCCCGGCGAGACGCCGTCGACGCGTCGAGACACCGCCGGATCCGGGACCGTCTCGAGGCACTCAGGGCGTCTGGTGCAGACGCCGGCGTCTCGGCACCCGGGCAGACGCCGGCGGCGCGGCATCGGCCTGGAGGCTCGGCGCGGGTCGGGCGCGGGAGGCCCGCCCGAGCGCGGGGCGGCTCAGGCGCCGCGGCGCCAGTCGGCCAGGAAGCGCGCGCCCGCCTCGTCGTGGATCACGCCGTCGTCCGCGGTGAGCACCGGGTACGGCGTCGCCGGCACCCCGTCCGCCGGCCGGACGTCCACGTGCGCGACGTCGTGCCCGTTGGCGTGCAACCAGTCCGCCATGGCGTAGTCGCTACGAGAGTCGCCGACGGTCCGCCAGGTCACCGGCAGCTCCCCGTCCTGCGCGAGCAGCTCGAGGGCTCGCTCGGCACCCATGTCCTTGCCGGACCGGTCGGACTCGACGTCGGTGGAGATGATCGTCGGGTCGACGCGCCACTGCACCGCGCCGTCGGCGTCCGGTCGGACGTCGTCGAGCCGGCGGACACCGAGCCCGCGCCGCTCCAGCGCCGCCATCGCCTTCGCGTCGAACTCGGCCTGGCGGGCGAGGTACGCGGCGTTCGGCACCTCGACGCGCTGCTCGATCGAGACCATCGCGTGCTTCGTCTCGTCGAAGAACACCAGGTCGGCGTACTCGTCACGGACGAGGTCGCGCATCTCGTCGGCGAAGTCCCGCGGGAGCGCGAGGTCCTCGGCGATCACCAGGTCGCTCATCCCGCCCTCGTACTGCGGGCCGATCGAGCACCAGACGGCACCCTTCTCGCACACCGCGTGCACCCGGCCGCCCTCCGCGAGCCCTCCGGCGATCAGCGGACCGACGACCTGCTCGCGGATGAACGCGTCGCTGCGGCCGGTGTTGAAGACGATCGGGACGCCCTCGGCGGCGAGCGCGACGAGGTCCGCCACGATCGAGGGGATCGCGATCGTCCGGGTCACCGGGCTGGCGATGGGTCCGTCGACGTCGAGCAGCAGGCCGAGGCGGGGAGCAGTCACGCCTCCATCCTCTCGCACCCGCGATGCCCACCCTCCCGCGTCGGCCGGTGACGACCGACCGCAGCGGCTCCGGGCGCGCACGTCACTCGGGCGCGGGCAGCCCGACGAACCGGTCGACCAGGTGCCGCAGCACCTTCGGCTCCGGCACGTGCCCCTGACCGGGGACGACGAGGTGCCGCGAGCCGGGCACCGCCTCGGCCAGCGCGACCGAGGCCTGCCGCATCCACTCGGCGCCGCCGACGCCCGAGGCCACGAGCACCGGGACGCCGACCGACGCCGCCACCCGCTCGGGGACGGAGAGGCCGTTGAGCACCCGGACGTCCCGGGAGAGCACGTGTGCGTCGGCCAGGAGCGACCGCCACAGTCCGGGCTTCAGGCGCGCCGCGGTGATGTGCGGGATCGGGATGCCGAGCACGCGGGACAGGAAGGCCCGCACCGCCTGCGCCCGGCGTCCGGCCGCGACGTGCCCGTCGAGGAAGTCCGCGAACAGCACGTCGTCGCCCTGCGGGTCGACCGTGGCGCGGTACGGCGGCTCCCAGAGCACCGCGCGCCCGAACGGCACGCCGGCGGCGAGGCCACGCAGCACCACCCCTGCACCGACGCACCACCCCACCGCGTCGGCCGGGCCGTCGACGGACGCCGCGACCGCCGCCAGGTCCTCGACCTCGCGCTCGACCGACCACGGCGCGGTGTCCCCGCTCGCACCCCGACCCCGCCGGTCGTAGGTGACGACACGGTAGCGGTCGCTGAGGGCCGCGACCATCCGGTCGACCGCCGGGCTGCCGTAGTGGTCCCAGGCGCCGCCGACCAGCACCAGGGCGGGCCCGGAGCCGCTCTCGGCGACCGCGAGCGGTGTGCCGTCCGCGGACACGACCGTGCGGTCGACGTGCGCGGGGTCCCCCGGCTGCTGTCCGGGCGGGGCGTGCTGGTCGGGGGGCATGGGTCCTTCCGAGGTGCGCGACGGCGCTGCGTCGGGTCCTGCGGAGGGACCGTGCGGGTCGGTACCCAGAGCATGACAGTCCGGACCGTGAGCGTCACCACCCGCAACCAGGGGGAGCGCTCCACGTTCCCTGTGCAATCTGCTCGGTCGAACCTGCTCGGTCGCCGCTCGGTTCCCGCTCGGTCGCCGCTCGGTTCCCGCGCACGGAGCGGCTCAGGCGAGCGCGGTCACGCCGACCGACTCGCGCTCGAGCAGGGAGCGCTTGACGTCGAGCCCCCACGCGAAGCCGCCGAGCGTCCCGTCGGACCGCAGCACCCGGTGACACGGCACGAAGAGCGCCGGGGCGTTCCGCGCGCAGACGCTCGCAGCCGCGCGGACGGCGTCCGGTCGCCCCATGGCCGCCGCGAGCTCGGTGTACGTCAGGACGGTGCCGGCCGGGATCGCGCGGAGCTGCCGCCAGCCCTCGGCGAACAGGTCGGTGCCGTGCTGCCGGACCGGGACCCGCATCGCCGCCTCGACCTCGCCGGCGTAGAAGGCCTCGACCGCCTCGGCCGCGTGCACCCGGCCGTCGATCAGCCGTCGTGGGCGGTGCCGATCGGCCAGCCGCGCGAGCAACCGTGCGGAGTCGTCGGTCCACCCCGACGCGAGCACGTACCCCTCGTCGTCCTCGAGCACCGTGAAGGGGCCGTCGGGGGTGTCGAGCGTCTGGATGGTCGTCGTGGGCTCGGTCATGGTGTCTCCTCCTGGTGGTCCGTCGCCGCTGCCGCCTCCGCCGCCGCGCTCGCGCGGTCGACGATCGGACGCCAGCAGTGCATCGTCAGGTAGCTCCGCCACGGCGCCACCTGCTCCGACCGTAGGGAGAGCTCGCGGGCGCCACCGGGCAGTCCGAGTTCCTGTGCACCGTTCCGCACGGCGAGGTCGCTGTGCAGGAACACGTCCGGGTGGTGCCGGACCCGCAGGGCCACGTAGTCCGCCGTCCACGGCCCGATGCCCTTCACCGCCAGGAGCCCGGCGCGCAGCTCCGCGAGGGACTGTCCCGCGTCGACGACGAGCGACCCGTCGGCGAGCGCCGCCGCGACGCGCAGGATCGTGACCACCCGTGCCGCGGGTCCCCGCAGGACCTCGTGCCCGCGGGTCGCGATCGTCGTCGCGGTCGGGAACAGCAGCCCGTCCTCGGCCAGCCCCGGGTCGACCGACTCCCCGAGGGCTGCGACGAGCCGGGTCTGTGCGGTGCGGGCGGCGGCCACGGAGACCTGCTGCCCGATCAGGGTGCGGAACACGACCTCGTGTGCGTCGACGGCGCCGGGGAGGCGGATGCCGGGGACCCGGGCGACCGCCGGGGCGAGGACGGGGTCCGTGGCGAGGACGGCGTCGACCGCCTCGGGGTCGGCGTCGAGGTCGAACAGGGCCCGCACCCGCGCCACGAGGGTCGGCAGGTCGGAGAGCGTCGTGAGCCGGACGCGCAGGGCGACCCCGACGCGCCCCGCGCCCCTGCCGACCCCGTCGGTGGCGGGGGCCGAGGCGGTGAAGCGGGCCGGGCCTCCCGGCAGGGCGACGAGGCGACCGTAGGCCGTGACGCGGCCCGAGGCGTCCCGCTCGACGTGCTCCAGCCCCGGCAGCGCGTGCAGCGCGTGCCAGTCGAGCAGGCCCTGCAGGTCGAAGGGCGCGCGAGCGGGGAGGTGGACGTGCAGCCAGCCGTCGTCGGCCGACGCCGGCCGGTCGGTCCGGCGCGCGCGGAGCTCGGAGGGGGTGAGGGCGAAGACCTCGCGCACGGTGTCGTTGAACTGCCGGACGCTCGTGAAGCCGGAGGCGAACGCGACGTCGGCCACCGGCAGGTCCGACGAGGTCAGGAGCGTCCGCGCGGTCTGTGCACGGTGCGCCCGGCTGAGGGCCTTCGGTCCGGCCCCGAGCTCCTCGGTCATGATCCGGCCCAGCTGCCGCTCGGAGTACCCGACGCGGGCGGCCAGGCCGGGTACCCCCTCGCGCTCGACGACGCCGTCGAGGACGAGTCGGACGGCACGGCCGGCGACGTCCTCACGGAGGTCCCACTCCGGGCTGCCCGGCGTCGCCTCGGGCAGGCAGCGCTTGCACGCGCGGAAGCCGGCGAGGTGGGCGGCGGCACTCGTGCGGTAGAACGTGACGCCCTCGGCGCGCGGGGTCCGGGCGGGGCAGCTCGGGCGGCAGTAGATGCCGGTGGAGTGCACGGCGGTGACGAACTGGCCGTCGAACCGGGCGTCGCGGGAGGCGACGGCGCGGTGGCGCTCGGCGTGCAGCTCGTCGGGTTGCGCGTCGGGCTGCGGCTCCGTGCGGGTTGCGGGGTTCGTCACGCGGTCAGCCTGGCACGGGCCCCCGACAGGTTCTGGCGGGAATCGGACACGGCAGCGGGGCAGCGGTGTGTACCGGCGGTCGGCGGCTGTGTCGAGACGGCGGCGTCGCGTCGAGACGCACCGTTCGCTCCGAGACGCCGCGGGATCCGGCGGCGTCTCACAACCTTCGCGGCGTCTCGCGCGCACGCCGGCGTCTCACCACGACAGCGGGACAGCGGTGCCGGCCGGGAGGCACGACTACCGTGGGCGCCGTGACCTCCGTCGACGACGTGGCCGGCCCCGGCGACCTGCCCTTCCGCACCGACGTCGAGGTCGCGATGCTGCTCGTCTCCCCGCACCACCGCTACGAGGGGCGCCCGGCGGACGGGGCGCTGCCGGCCGCGGGCCCGGAGCTCCGCGACCGGATCGAGCTCCGGGCGGGACTCGGCATCGTCGGTGACCGCTACTTCGCCGCACGGGCGCACGTGCACGCCACCGTCACGGTGATCGGTCTCGAGGGGCTCGACGCCGTGGCCGAGGCGGTGGGTGCCCCCGTCGACCCCGCGGCGACCCGGCGCAACGTGTACCTGCGGGGTGCCGACGTCGAGGCACTCCGGGGTTCGCCGTTCTCGCTCGAGAGCCCGGGGTCCGGCGGTCCGGTGTCCTTCCGCGGGTACCGGCCGGCGAACCCGTGCGCCTGGATGGACCACGAGGTGGCTCCCGGCGCGTTCCGGGCGATGCGCGGGCTGGGCGGGGTGCGCTGCGACCCGGGGTCCGACGGCGTGCTCACCCTCGGGCCCGCGGTGCTCCGCACGGCGCGCCCCGTCGCGCTCTGACGGACGGGTGTGCCCGGCGCTCCCGCCCGTTCCGGCCGTTCCGGGGAACGCACCGTGGGCGTCACCTCGCAGCGCCGTAGCCCTGCGAGGTGCCGCCCACGGTGCGTGGTGCGAGCGGGTCAGGCGGTGAGCGCCTGCTCGATCGCGTCGACGAACGCCGGCAGGTCGTCGGGGTTGCGCGACGTGATCAGGCCGCCGTCGACCTGGACCTCCTGGTCGACCCACTCGGCGCCGGCGTTGCGCACGTCGGTCTGCAGCGAGGGGAACGAGGTGATGGTCCTGCCCTGCAGCACACCGGCCTCGATGAGGGTCCACGGGCCGTGGCAGATCGCGGCGACGGGCTTGCCCGCCTCGGCGAAGGCCTTCACGAGTGCGACCGCGTCCGAGTCCTGGCGGATGGTGTCCGCGTTGATGGTGCCACCGGGGACGACGAGTGCGTCGTAGTCGCCTGCGCCGCTGACACTGCCGATGGTGGTGTCGACGGAGACCGACTTGCCCGGGTCCTTGTCGCCGACGAGGGTCTCGATCGAGCCGGACTCCTGCGCCGCCACCGTGACGTCGGCACCGCGCTCGCGGAGCTGGTCGGTGGGGACGACGATCTCGTCCTGCTCCACGCCGTAGTTCGTCGCGATGACGAGGATCTTCTTGCCGTCGAGGGCTGCCATGGTCGCTCCTTCCGCTGCCGGGGGTCTCCCGGCGCGATGTCCACGGTCGTCCGGACGGCCTGGGGACGTTCGCAGTCCGGAGCCGACGTTCAGCCCCGGATGCGGAAAGCGGACCCCTCGCGGACGACCTCGATGCCGTCGTACCCCGTGATGCGCGGCAGCCCTGCGGTGACCGGTGCCTCGAGCGTCCCGACGACGACGGTCGTGGCTCCGGAGGCGACGGCGGCCTCGACCCCGGCGGGGGCGTCCTCGAACGCCAGGCACCGCTCCGGCGGCACCCCGAGCAGCGCGGCACCACGCAGGTAGCCCTCGGGGTGCGGCTTGCTCCGCTCGGCGTCCTCCGAGGGCACGAGTGCCTCGGGCACCGGGACCCCCGCGGCCCGCATCCGCTCCACCGCGAGCTCCCGCGGCGCGCTCGTGACGAGGGCGACCGGCACACCGGTGTCGAGCAGACGCTGCACGAACGCGGCCGCTCCCGGCACCTCGACGATGCCCTCGGTGTACCCGATCTCGGCGGCGATCATCGTCGCGACGATCGCCCGCTGCTCGTCCGGGGCCAGGTGCGGCAGGAAGCGCTGCACGGTGTCGATCGTCTGCCGCCCGTGCGAGAAGCCGAGGATGTCGGTGGGGTCGATGCCGTGCTCCGCACCGAAGCGGCTCCACGCCTCCTCGACCACGGCGGTCGAGTCGACGAGCGTCCCGTCCATGTCGAACAGCACCCCGGACACCACGACGTCGATCACGCGTCCGACCCTAGCCGCTACCGGTCGCCCGGCCGCCGGTCTCGAACGATCACAGCACCCGCAGCGACGATCAGCGCCAGGGTCGTGATCCACACCACCGCTGGGACCTCTCGGAGCGCGGGGACCATGTGGCCGCTCACCATGACGACCGCAGCGCAACCACAGAGCACGGCAGCGACGATCGAGCCGCGCCGGGTCGATCGGCGACTCACCCTCGGCTCGCCTTCCCCGCGCAGAAGGAGATCGTCCCACTGGTCGCCGCGCCGGCAGCAGTGATGCAGGCGATGCAGCCGACACCCGCTGTGACCAGGCATGCTGCAGAACACGCGATGGTGAGGGCCGTGATGGCCCATGCTGCGACCCCGGCACTGTTCAGGCACGACGAGAACCGGCTCCACCAGGTCGAGCGCGCCGCCGGTCCGGCTGCGACGTCACGATCGAGACCGGCGATCCCGTTGATCCAGGTCTGCAGGCGACCCGAGTCAGCCGTCTTCGGCGTCAGGACCAGCTCGCTCCAGGTCCTGATGTGCCCGCCGTCGAGGACGGCCGTGACGCTGGACTCGGGCAACACGTCGGCACCCTCAGCGAAGGGCAGCCGGAGGACCGTCCCGTCGACCGTCACGAAAGCCTGCGCTCGTGCGAGGTCGAGGGGGAGCCCGCTCGAGGACGTCCGTCCCGAACCGGACCAGACCGCCACCGCCGCCGTGGTCTCGCTGTCGGTGAGTGCTTCCCACGACTGCGCCTGCTCGACGAGGTCGCGGATGCCCCGCTCGGTCGAGGTCGTCGAGGACCTCGGGGCAGCGGCCGCTGGGTCGGGCGCAGTCACGAGACCGCTGACGAGGGCAACGACGACGGCTCCCGTCGCGACGAGTGGCCGGGCGGTCAGGGGCGTGGGGAAGAAGATCGAGACCATGCCAGGAGCCTACTGGCATGTCAGGTTTCAGTACCGGAGCCCGTCACCGTTCGTCACGGTCGCGCACCCACCGGGTCAGCAGCACACCGCCGTCGCCGAGCAGCACGTGCGCGGGCCGCATCCGGCGCAGCTCCGGCGAGGACCCGGTCGCGATGCGCGGACCCTCGCCGCCCTCGAGCGTCGGGTCGATCGTCAGCGTCAGTTCGTCGACCGCGTCGGCGGCGACGAGCGCCCCGAGGAACGACGGACCGCCCTCGCAGTGGATCCGGTCGAGGCCCCGAACGGCCAGGGCGTCCCGCACGGCACCCACGTCGACAGCATCCGAGCCGCAGTCCACGACGTCCGCGACGGACGCCAGGGCCTGCCCGGACGACGACGCGGCACCGGACCCGGACGTCAGCACGATCGGCCGCACCGGAGCCTCGGTGAACACCCGCGAGCCCGCGTCCACCGACGCGGAGTTCGTGACGATCGCGAAGACCGGGTGGTCGGGCATCCCGTTCGCGCGGCGCCAGGCGACGTCCTCGTCGCGCAGCACCATCGGGCCGTACTCCTCGTCGCGCACGGTGCCGGCGGCCACGAGCACGACGTCGGCGACCCGGCGGAGCAGGTCGAACACGCGCAGGTCGTCGTCCCCGCCGAGGGACGCCGTGCGACCCGACGCGGACGCCGAACCGTCGAGCGTCGCGACGAAGTTCACCCGCAGCCAGGGGCCGTCGGGGACGTCCGCGGTGTACCGGTCGAGCAGCTCGTCGTCGGACAGGTCGGCGATCGACGCCGGCAGGGAGGGGCTGTTCACGTGTTGTGCCTCGCTTCCACGGGTTCGCGCCAACCGAGGACCGCCTCGACCATGCGCATCGCGTCGACGCTCTCGACGACATCGTGCATGCGGACGATCCGGGCACCGAGCAT
The DNA here is from genome assembly GCF_000772085.1 of Curtobacterium sp. MR_MD2014. NCBI lineage: Bacteria > Bacillati > Actinomycetota > Actinomycetes > Micrococcales > Microbacteriaceae > Curtobacterium > Curtobacterium sp. MR_MD2014. The sequence goes on from NZ_CP009755.1 coordinate 3,299,245, forward strand.
CGCGCTGACGGTCGCCGCGGCGAGCGACCCCGACAGGCGAGCACCACGGGGACGCCCGAGGGACTCCCCCACGAAGTCCTTGTTCGACACCGCTGCGAGCACCGGGAACCCGAGCGCGACGACCTCGGGCAGCCGTCGGGTCAGCTCGAGCGTGTGCACGGTGTTCTTGTTGAGGTCGTGCCCGGGGTCGACGATGATCCGCGACTCGGGGATCCCCGCCGCGAGCGCACGGTCGACCCGCTCGCGCAGGAAGTCCACGACCGAGGCGGTCACGTCGGCGTACGTCGGCGGCGTCGGCAGCTGCTGGCGCGGCGGGGCGGTCGAGTGCGTGATCACGACGGTCGCGTCGGAGTCGGCGACCACGGACGCCATCCGCGGGTCGGACAACCCCGTGGTGTCGTTGACGACGCTGGCCCCCGCGGCGATCGTCGCCGCAGCGACCTCGGGCCGGAAGGTGTCGACCGAGATCACGACGTCGGACTGCTCGGCGAGCTGGGACACGACGGGCAGCACCCGGTCGATCTCGTCGTCGGCGGACAGCTCGGGCCCCGGCGCGAACTTGACCCCGCCGATGTCGACCCAGTCGGCGCCCTGGTCGGCCGCGCGGACGGCGGCCTCGACGGCCCGGTCGAGTGCGAAGGTCGCACCCTTGTCGTGGAACGAGTCCGGCGTGCGGTTCACGATCGCCATCACAGCGATGCGGTGGTCGAAGTCGAAGGTGCGGCGCCCGATGGTGCGGACCGGGTCGCGCAGGGCCGGCACGACCCAGCCGGGTGCGGGTGTCACGGCCTGGAGGCCCGTGGTCGGCTGCTCGCTCGTCATGCGTCCGCCCCGTGGTCGGTCCCGGCGCCCGTCCCGATGAGCGCGATCGCCTCGGCCCGCCCCGACGCCTCGGCCAGGCTGCCGGTCGCGGCGACGGTCACCGTCGACGAGCCCGACTGCCGTTCGCCGCGGGCGGTGACGCACTGGTGCGTCGCGTCGAGCACGACGAGCACGCCGTCGGCGTCGAGCCCCTGGGCCACCGCCGACGCGACCTGCTCGCCGAGACGCTCCTGCAGCTGCGGCCGGGAGGCCACGGCGTCGAGCACGCGCGACAGGGTCCCGAGGCCGATGAGCTGCTCGCCCGGCGCGTACGCCAGGTGGGCGACGCCGATGAACGGCAGCAGGTGGTGCTCGCACATCGAACGGAACCGCACGTCGCGGACGACCACGAGCTGCCCGCGCTCCCCGTCCTCGGAGTGCACGGCGCCGGAGCGTGCGATCGCGGTGGCGTCGACCCCCATGCCGGCGAAGAACTCGGCGTACGAGTCGGCGACGCGTGCCGGGGTCCGTTCGAGCTCGGGGCGGTCAGGGTCGTCGCCGACGGCGAGGAGGAGCTCACGCACGGCGGCTTCGACCCGCGCGCGGTCCAGACGTTCGTTCACGCTCTCATCCAACACCGTCGGATGGCCGCAGAACGCGGCCGCCTGTCGGACGCACCGTCCCCCGGGTCGGTGACCCGCGCCTCCAGGCCGGTGCCCTGCAGCGACACACGAGCCGCTCGGACTCCCAGCGTTCTGTAAACTCGTTCGGTGAGCGCCCAGCAGACCGACACCCCGCCCCGGAACCGCTTCGCATCCGGCCTCGACCGCTTCTTCTCGATCACGCACCGCGGGTCGAGCATCCCCCGTGAGATCCGTGGTGGTCTCGTCTCCTTCGTGACGATGGCCTACATCGTCATCCTCAACCCGCTGATCCTCGGCGGGTTCAGCCAGGACCAGGCGCCGCAGGACGTCCTCGGCGGCTGGCTGCAGAACGCGCAGGTCGCTGCCGCGACCGGCCTCGTCGCCGGTGTGATGACGATCGCGATGGGCCTCGTCGCGAACCTGCCGTTCGGGATCGCCGCGGGCCTCGGGATCAACTCGTTCCTCGCCGTGAGCGTCGTGCACCAGGTGACCTGGGCCGAGGCGATGGGCCTCGTCGTCATCAACGGTGTGGTGATCGTCATCCTCGCGTTGACCGGCATCCGGACGATGATCTTCACGGCCGTGCCCGCGCAGCTCAAGGCCGCGATCACCGTCGGCATCGGTCTGTTCATCGCGTTCATCGGACTCGTCGACTCGGGGTTCGTCCGCACCACGAAGAACGCCTCGCCGCCGCTGCAGCTCGGTGAGGACGGCTCCGTCGCGGCCCTGCCCACGATCGTGTTCCTGATCGGCCTGGTCATCATCGGCACGCTCATGGCCCGCCGGGTGAAGGGCGCGCTGCTCATCGGCATCATCGGCACCACCGTGATCGCCATCGTCCTGCAGGCGATCTTCAAGGTCCCCACCTCGGTCGACTCCCCCACCGGCTGGAACCTCAACGCCCCCGGCCTGCCGAACGCCCTCTTCGCGCTGCCGGACCTGTCGCTCGTCGGGCACGCCGACGTCTTCGGAGCGTTCACCCGCATCGGCCCGGTCGCCGCGTCGATGCTCGTCTTCACCCTCGTCTTCACGAACTTCTTCGACGCGATGGGCACGATGACCGGGCTCGCGAAGGCCGCCGGTGTCGCGAAGCCCGACGGCACCTTCCCGCGCCTGAGGTCGGCGCTCGTCGTCGAGGGTGCCGGCGCCATCGCCGGTGGTGGCGCCTCGGTGTCGTCGAACACGGTGTTCATCGACTCGGCGTCGGGCATCGGCGAGGGAGCCCGCACGGGCATGGCCTCGGTCGTGACGGGCCTGCTGTTCCTGGCGTCGATGTTCCTCACGCCCCTGACCCAGGTCGTCCCGCTCGAGGTCGCGGCCGCCGGACTCGTCGTCGTCGGTGCGCTCATGGTCGCGCAGGTGAAGGACATCGAGTGGAGTGACTTCGGGGCTGCGCTGCCGGCGTTCATGACGATCGTCGTGATGCCGCTGACCTACTCGATCGCGAACGGCATCGGCGCCGGCTTCATCAGCTGGGTGCTCATCAAGCTGCTGTCCGGCCGCGGCCGCGAGGTCTCCTGGCTCCTCTACGTCGTCGCGGCGGGCTTCCTGCTGTACTTCGCGCGCGGGCCGCTCGAGGCGCTGCTCGGCGTCGGGTAGCGCGCTCCCGCTTCCGCGTCCCGCGCTTCCCGCGCTCTCCACGAGACGCAACGTGGGCGGTTCTTCGCAGCGACATCCCGCTGCGAGGGGCCGCCCACGGTGCGTTCCGCGAGAGTGCGTCCGGCTCCTCCGGCCGGGAGGCGCTGGGTCAGTCCCGCAGGTCGGCCGGCTTGGCCTCGTGGCGGCGTCGGCCCGGGGTGCGCCGGTCCTCCTTCATGCCCGCCTCGTACAGGTGGCGCTTGCCGCCGACGAGCTGGTCGCGGGCGGTCTGCTCGAGCTCCTTGGCGAGGGCGTAGTAGTTGTCGTCGTAGTCCTCGACGATCTGGAACGTCCACCGCCCGTCGATGACGTTGCGGCCGACCAGCTCGGTGTCGATCCGCTCGGCGAGCTCGGTGTGGCCGGCCTTCCGGAGCTGTTCGACGGCCTCGCCGAGATTCAGGTCCGCGGTCCCGGTGAGCCGGTGGAACCCGTAGAGCAGGCCCCGTGCGTGCTCGAGCACCTCGAGTGCGGCCGACAGCGTGCCGAGCGCCTCGACCGTCGCCTCGGACACCCCCTCGGGCACCACGTGTGCATCGTCCGGTCCCTGTCCGTCTGCTGCCTGGCCGTCTGCGTTGCGCTCGTCCGTCATGCTCCTCGTCTACCGGAGCGTCGCTCGGGTCGCTCCGAGCAAGTGCGGGACGGGCTCCTTCGTCGCGTTCGGCTGGTGCGGTCGTGCGCTGGTTCGACTCGCTCGCGCACGACCGCAAGCACGTCGCACCACGGAACTCCGTGGTGCGACGTGCTTCCGGTGGTGCGGCGTGACGACGGACCGCGCCGCCGCGAGCGCCGCGGCCGGCCGCCCCGCGAGCGCTGCCGACCGGCTGGCCGGCCGGCCGGCCGGCCGACCGGTCGGCCGACCGGGCTACGGGACCGGGACCGTCGGCGGCACGGCCGCGGGCGCCGTCGCCGTCGGGCGCTCCATGAGCCGCCAGGACCCACCGAGCAGCGGCGACAGCGTGACGATCGTGTAGACGACCGCCACGACGCCGAACGTCGCGGTCACGCCGATGCCGTCCGCAGCGATGCCCCCGAAGAGTCCGCCGAGCGGGATGCCCGCCCACGACCCCGCCGACAGGAGCCCGAACACCCGGGCCCGCATGTGCGACGGGATGCGCTCGAGCTCGACGGCCCCCAGGATCGGGTTGAGCGCGCCCGCCGCGAAGCCCGACAGCACGCACGCGCCGAGCACCCACGGCAGCCCGAGTCCGAGTGCCGGCACCGCGAGCGACGGCCCGCCGGCCAGGACGAAGCACACCACGAACGTGATCCGCCGGGGCACCCGGTGCGCCACGTACCCGAACGCGAGGGACCCGAGGAACGCCGCACCACCGAAGGTCCCGCTGACGATCCCGAGCGACTGCGCGCCGTCGAGCACTCGGTCGGCGTAGACCGGGAGCAGCGCTGTCGAGCGCGCCGCGTCGAGCAGGTTCGTCACGAGCACGAGCGTGATGACGAGCCGGAAGAGCGGGTCGCGCACGCAGAAGCGCAGCCCGGCGCCGAGGTCGCGCCAGTACCCGGCGGACGGCTCGGCGGCGCCCGCGTCGGTCGCGGGAGCGACGACGACACCCCGCAGCGTGACGGCGGCGAGCACCGCTGCCGCCCCGAACACGGCGGCGGTCACGGCCAGTGCGGGCAACGGCCCGACGGCGCCCACGAGCAGTCCCGCCGCGGGGGCGCCGAGCAGCACCGAGAAGCGCACCGACGCCTCGAAGTGGCCCACGGCACGCTCGAGCGGGATCCCCGCCGCCGCCGCGAGTCCCGGCAGGAGCACCCGCCGGCCCGACTCCCCCGGGGTGTCGAACAGGCCGCCGAGGAACACGAGCACGAGCAGCGCCCAGGCCGGCAGCCCGACCGTCCACGCGAGGAGCGGGATCGCGACGAGCGTCGCGGCGCTGACCAGGTCGGACGCCACGCTCGACCGGACGAACCCGAAGCGCTCGACGAGCACGCCGCCGAAGGCCCCGCCGAGCACGATCGGGATCGTCGCCGCGAAGGCCGCGATGCCGACGTCCGTCGCCGACCCGCCGCGGGAGAGCACCACGAACGGCACCGCGATCGTCGTCGCGACGTTCCCGGTCCGCGAGACCACCTGGACGGCGAGCAGCGACCGCAGCCGCCAGTGTGCGTTCACGGGCGCGCCGACCGGTAGCTCTGGACGACCGCGGTGACCCGCTCGGCACCGTCGCCGGGTTCGTGCTCGGCGCTCCGCGCCTCCCACCGGTCGAGGACGCCCTGCAGCTCCGACCCGAGGGCACGCAGCTCGTCGATCGTCAGCCGGAGGGTCCGGTCGCCGCTGTTCGACGCCGCGACCCACTCGCGCCCGAAGGCCGGGACGTGGTCGAGGAACGCCGTGTACTCGTCGGCGTACGCCTGCGCGACGGTCCGGTCGAGCGCGGTGCCGGCGACCATCCGGTCGGGGTCGTCGAAGCCGTCCGCGAGGTCCCACGACGTGTGCTGCGCGACCGCCCGCCACCAGCGCTCACGTCGGTCGGTGCCGAGCTCGGGTGCGGGTTCGATGAAGCCGGCGTCGGCCAGGCGCTTGCAGTGGTAGCTGATCGTCCCCGGTGCCTCGTCGACCTGCTCGCCGAGCATCGCCGCGGTCTGCGGGCCACCGGTCCGGAGCAGCCCGACGAGCCGCAGCCGGGTCGGGTGGGCGAGCGCGCGCATCTGCGCCGCGTCGTCGAGTCGCTGCACGTCCATGGCTCGACCATAGGTGCACAAGACTTCTTGCGCAATGGCTATTGCGCAATCGTCGTTGCGGATCGGCCGGGAGGCTCGCCCCACCGCCGCCGGGCAGGCTACGGTTCCGGCATGTCCAGGTGGGTCGCGCTGCTGCGCGGGGTGAACGTCAACGGGATCACGATCCGGAACGCCGAGCTCGCGGCGCTGTTCGGGGGCCTCGGGTACACCGACGTGCGGACGGTGCTCGCCTCGGGCAACGTCGTGTTCACGGCACCGGGCGACGCGTCGGCTGTGCAGACCGCCGTCGAGCAGGCCCTGCGGGACCGCTTCGGGTACGACGCCCGGATCGTCCTCGTCCCGCACGAGCGACTCGCCGAGGTCGTCGACGGCTTCCCGTTCGACTCCGCCCCCGACCGGCACGACCACGTCGTCTTCGGCTCCGACGACGCCGCCCTCGACGGCCTGGTCGCCGACCTGTCGCTCGACGACGGTGTCGAGCGGGTGGCCCGGGGCGACGGTGTCGTCTACTGGTCCTGCCCGAAGGGCTCGAGCACCGACACCGCGTTCGCGAAGCGGGCCGCCGCCGCGCGCTTCCGGCGCACGACGACGACCCGCAACACGAACACCCTGCGCAAGCTGCTCTGAGCCGCGCGTCGGACGGTCAGGACTGCGCGGGCTGCCCGTTGCTCGCGGTCGTCCCGCCGTCGACCGGCAGGATCGCTCCCGTGATGTAGGACGCAGCGTCGCTGGCCAGGAACAGGACCGCTGCAGCGACCTCCTCCGAGCGCCCGCCGCGACCGAGCGAGACACGCTCCGCGAACGCGTGCTGGAGCTCCTCGTCCTCGGCCTGCTGCTGGGTCATGTCCGTCCAGATGAGGCCCGGCGCGACCGCGTTCACCCGGACACCGAACTGCCCGTTGTCGAGCGCCGCGGCCTTCGTGAAGTTCGAGACGCCGCCCTTCGCCGCGTTGTACGGGCTCATCCGCCAGTCGGCGTCCATCCCGGAGACCGACGACGTGTTCACGACCGACCCCTTGGTCTCCCGCAGGAACGGCAGCGCCGCCCGCGTGCCGTAGAACACGCTCGACAGATCGGTCTCGATGACCCGGTGCCACTCGTCGGGCTCGATGTCGGTGATGTCGCCGGAGGTGAAGGTGCCGGCGTTGTTCACGAGCACGTCGACGCGGTCCCACCGGTCCACCGCGCCGGACACGATCGTCTCCCACGCCGCCGGGTCGGCCACGTCGGCCTGCAGCGCGACCGCACGACCGGTCGGCAGGCTGTCGGCGACGGCACGGACCTTGTCCTCGACACTGTCGACGAGCAGCACGGCAGCTCCCTCGTCGACGAACGCCCGCGCGGTGGCCTCGCCGATGCCCGACCCCGCTCCCGTGACGATCGCGACCTTGCCCTCGAACCGCTTGTCCATGTGTGTCTCCTCTCGATGCACTGCTCGTGCCGCAGGAGACGCCGTCGGCCCGGGGGCACGGACGACCACGGTGCCCGCACCCGCCTGGGCGCGTGTGCAGGCGGGACGGAGGCGGCACCGGTGCCGGTGTGGAGGGTACGGAGACGACGGGAGGCGCGGCGCGGGGCGGACCCGCACCGCGCCTCCCGGCCGGACGATCAGGCGGTGGTCTCGTCGAGGTCGAGGTTCCGGTCCAGCGAGATCATCGGGATCGACGCCGTGATGACGGAGCCGTCCGCCCGGAGCGTGCCCTGGATGTCGCTCGTGGTGGGCGCGTGCCCGCTCATCCGCGGCCCGTGGTGGGCGAGCGGCACGACCGTCGGCGCCCCCGCGGTGACGTCCCACTGCTGGTTGTGCACCCACGCGGTGAAGCCCTCGCCGGTCTCCACCGTGAAGGTCATCGCGTCCTCTTCCAGGTCGACCCGGACGCGCGAGCCGTGCACCTGGATGCGGTAGGTCAGGCGCTCCCAGTCCTTCGGCAGGCGCGGGTTGAACGTCATCCGGCCACCGTGGTCGCGCATGCCGCCGAAGCCGTTCACGAGCGCACCCCAGATGCCGCCCGTCGACGCGATGTGCACGCCGTCCGCGGTGTTGCCGTGCAGGTCGGCGAGGTCGACGTAGAGCGCCGTCAGGAAGTACTGCGCCGCCAGGTCGTGGTACCCGACCTCGGCCGCCATGATCGACTGGACCACGGCGGAGAGCGTCGAGTCACCGGTCGTCAGGGCGTCGTAGTAGTCGAAGTCGCGACGCTTCTCGGCCGCGGTGAACTCGTGGCCCTGCAGGAACAGCGCGAGCACGACGTCGGCCTGCTTGAGCACCTGGAACCGGTAGATCACCAGCGGGTGGTAGTGCAGCAGCAGCGGCCGCTTGGACTCGGGCGTGTTCTCGAGGTCCCAGAGCTCCTTGTCGAGGAACTGGGCGTCCTGCGGGTGGATGCCGCGGTGCGGGTCGAACGGGATCTCCATCGACTCGGCGGCGTGCTCCCACTCGGTGACCTCGTCGTCGACGAGCCCGGTGCGCCGGACCATGCGGCCGTACTCCTCCGGGTCGTCGGTCGCGAGCTGCCGGCAGGCGTTCACCGCGAACCACAGGTTGGCCCGCGCCATCACGTTCGTGTAGAGGTTGTCGTCGACGACCGTCGTGTACTCGTCGGGCCCGGTGACCCCGTCGATGTGGAACTTCCGGTCGCCGTTCGACCGCCAGAAGCCCAGGTCGGACCACAGGCGGGCGGTCTCGACCAGGATGTCGATCGCCCCGCGCTTCAGGAAGTCGGTGTCGCCCGAGGCCCGCACGTACTGCATGAGCGCATGGGCGATGTCCGCATCGATGTGGTACTGCGCGGTGCCGGCCGCGTAGTACGCGCTCGACTCCTCGCCGTTGATCGTCCGCCACGGGAAGAGCGCTCCGCGCTGGTTCAGCTCCCGCGCCCGCGACCGGGCGGCGTCGAGCATGTTGTAGCGGAAGCGCAGCGCGTTCCGCGCGACGATCGGCGCCGTGTACGACAGGAACGGCAGGACGTAGATCTCCATGTCCCAGAAGTAGTGACCGCCGTACCCGGAGCCCGTGACGCCCTTCGCCGCGATGCCGTGCCCGTCGGTGCGGGCGGTGGCCTGCGCGAGCATGAACAGGTTCCACCGGACCGCCTGCTGGATCGCGGGCTGCCCCGGGATCTCGACGTCGCTGCGCGTCCAGTAGTCGTCCATCCACGCGCGCTGCTTGGCGAAGGTCTCCTCGACCGTCTCGGCGCGCGCACGGTCGAGCGTCCGCTCGCACCGGTCGGCGAGCTCCCGCGCCGGCACCCCGCGGGACGTGTGGTAGACCATGTGCTTCACGAGTCGGATCGGCACCCCGGCGCGGGCCTGCACGCGGTAGACGTGCTTCGCGAGGTCGTCCTCGATCGACGACGCCTCGTCCCACGAGTTCTCGGTCTCCAGGTGGTGCTCGACACCGACGCAGATCGTCATGCCCGAGCTCGACGCCTGGTAGCCGAGCAGCGAACGGCCGCCCGTGCTGCGCTTGAGCTTCGGCTCGAGCACCCGCTCGGTGAACGCCTCGGCCTTGCGGGGGTCGAAGGCGTTCGCCGCAGCCCGCATGCCCGCGTGGTACTCGTCCTGCACGTCCTGCCGGTTGAGGATCTGGCTCGACAGCAGGATCGAGGCGTCCCCGTCGAGCACGGTGACCTCGTAGTCGATGACGGCGAGGTGCCGGTCGGTGAACGACACGAGTCGACGGGCACGGATGAGCACCCGCTTGCCGGACGGCGTCGACCACTCCGTCTCGCGGTACAGGTAGCCGCCGCGGAACTCGAGCCGACGGGTGTGCCGCAGGATGTCGGCCTCGGCCAGGACCAGCGGCTCGTCGTCGACGTACAACCGGATGACCTTGGCGTCAGGCGCGTTGATGATCGTCTGCCCGGTCTTGGCGAAGCCGAAGGCGTCCTCGGCGTGCCGGATCGGCCAGGTCTCGTGGAAGCCGTTGACGTACGTGCCGTACTGCACGCCGCCGCGGCCCTCGTCGAGGTTGCCGCGCAGGCCGAGGTAGCCGTTGCCGACCGCGAAGTTCGTCTCCGCGACGCCCTGCTCGTCCGGGGCGTACTCGGTCTCGACGAGCGCCCACTCGTCGACCGGGTAGCGGACGCGGTCGAGGGGGTCGGAGGTGATGGGGTTCATGGCGTGTGCTCCGTGGGAGGGAGGAGTCGTGCGGTGGTCGGACGGTCTGGCCACGCCGTCGGGGCCGTTCCGGTGGGACGGGAGGTTAGCTGGTGCGCGGGGCCGGGAGCTGGTCGACGAGTTCGGCGAGGTCCTGGACGACGACGTCCGCGCCGTGCTCGCGCAGCGCGTCGGCTCCGGCGCCGCGGTCCACGCCGACGACGAGCCCGAAGGCACCGTTCCGACCGGCCTCGACCCCGCTCGTGGCGTCCTCGACGACGACGCACTCGGCCGGGGCCAGCCCGAAGCGCCCGGCGGCGTCGAGGTAGGTGTCCGGCGCGGGCTTGCCGGCGAGGCCGTCCTGACGCGCGACCAGGCCGTCGACGACCACCGGGAAGTGGTCGAGGATCCCCGCCGTCCGCAGGACCTGCGTCGCGTTCGCCGAGCTCGACACGACGGCGACCTGCATGCCGGCGGCGATCGCGGCGACGAGGAACCGGAGCGACCCCGGGTACGGCTCGACGCCGTGCTCGGTCAGCTCGGCCGTGAACTCGGCGTTCTTGCGGTTGCCGAGCGCGCACACGGTGTCGCTCCCGGGGGCGTCGTCCGGCGCGCCCTGCGGGAGCTCGATGCCCCGGGACGCCAGCAACGAACGGACCCCGTCGTAGCGGGGCTTGCCGTCGATGTGGTCGAAGTAGTCCTGCTCCGTGTACGGCGCAGCGCCGTGCTCGGACAGGAACGACGTGAACAGGCGGCTCCACGCGCGCATGTGCACGTCGGCGGTGGGCGTCAGCACGCCGTCCAGGTCGAACAGGAGTGCCCGCGTGTCGGCGAGTCGTGCGGGCGTGCGCCGGTCCGGCATCGTCATCGGAGTTCCTCTGGTCTCGGTGGTCGGTTCGGCTCCGATCGAGTCTAGGACCGCCCCGGCTCGGACGCTCAGGCTCGGGAGGACCCGTGTCGACCGCGCCGAGCGGACCTTCCGGGAGCGCTCGGACCGCTCCCCGTCGAGGTTGGGCGTGACGGAAGGCACCACATGAGCACCACCACGACGGCCCAGGACGGCTCGGGCTCGAAGCTCAAGCAGGCGATCACCGGCCCGCTCCTGTTCCTCTTCATCCTCGGCGACGTGCTCGGCGCCGGCATCTACGCCCTCATGGGCACCCTGTCGAAGGACGTCGGCGGCGCGCTCTGGGCACCACTGGTCCTCGCGCTGCTCCTGGCCCTGCTGACCGCGGGCTCGTACGCCGAGCTCGTGACGAAGTACCCGAAGGCCGGTGGCGCCGCGGTGTTCGCCGAGCGGGCGTACCGGACGCCGATCGTGTCGTTCCTCGTCGGCTTCAGCATGCTCGCCGCCGGTGTCACGAGCGCCGCGGGGCTCTCGCTGGCGTTCGCGGGCGACTACCTCGGCACCTTCGTGGACCTGCCGCCGGTGCCGACGGCGATCGTGTTCCTCGCACTCGTCGCCTGCCTGAACGCCCGGGGCATCTCCGACTCGCTGCGCAGCAACGTCGTCATGACGATCATCGAGGTCTCCGGCCTGGTCATCGTCATCGTGGTCGTCGCGGTCATGCTGGGCGGTGGCGGCGGCGACGTCTCGCGCATCGGCGCCTTCCCCGCCGAGGCGAACCCCGCACTCGCGACCCTGAGCGCCGCGATCGTCGCCTACTACTCGTTCGTCGGCTTCGAGACCTCGGCGAACATCGCCGAGGAGGTCCGCGACGTCCGTCGCATCTACCCCCGCGCGCTGTTCGGCTCCCTCGCCACCGCCGGCGTCGTCTACGTGCTCGTCGCGCTCGCGAGCTCGATCACCCTGCCCGCCTCGGAGCTGTCCGGGTCGAGCGGCCCCCTGCTGGCCGTCGTGTCGGCGACCGGCGTGCCGATCCCCGACTGGGTGTTCAGCCTCATCGCCCTGGTCGCCGTCGCGAACGGCGCGCTCCTCACGATGATCATGGCGAGCCGCGTCACGTACGGCATGGCGGAGCAGCGGCTCCTGCCCGCCCTGCTCGCGAAGGTCCTGCCGAACCGGAAGACGCCGTGGGTCGCCATCGTCGCGACCACCGTCGTCGCGATGCTCCTGACGCTCGTCGGTGACGTCGGAACCCTCGCCGAGACCGTCGTGCTCCTGCTGCTGTTCGTGTTCATCAGCACGAACGTCGCCGTGCTGGTGCTGCGGAAGGACAGGGTCGAGCACGACCACTTCCGTGTGTGGACGTGGGTGCCGGTGCTCGGGGTGGCGTCCTGCATCCTGCTGCTCACGCAGCAGAGCGGGCAGGTCTGGCTGTACGCCGCCCTGCTGCTGGCCGTCGGCGTGGTGCTGTACTTCGTCGCCCGCGCGACGGGTCGCCGGACCGGTCGCGACCACGAGGCGGGCCGCATCCACTGATCACTCCCCGATCAGCCGACGGTCCGGAGGCTCGGTGCCGGCTGGCACCGAGCCTCCGGTCTGTCGTGTGGTCGCGTCAGCCCAGGGTGCGCACCCAGTCCTGGACGGCCGCGCTGATCTGCGCCCGCGCGTCCTCGCGTGAGATCGTCGCCGCGCGGTCGCCGGGCTGGTCGCCGTACGCGCCGAAGTCGGCGTGGTTCGCACCCTCGATCTCGACCATCCGCGCCGTGGAGGGGAGTTCGTCGCGGGCGGCGGCGACCTTGTCGGGCGTCGAGAGGCCGTCGCGGGAGCCGGAGACGCTGAGGACCTGGACGTACGAGCGAGCGATGTCGTCCGCGCAGTAGCTGCCGAGCAGCAGCAGACCGTCCGCGTCCTGCGCGAGCTGGCACGCGCGGACGCCGCCGAGCGAGTGGCCGCCGACCGCCCAGGTGCGGACACCGGGTGCGTGCGCCTCGAAGGTCGCCAACGGGCGGGTGTCGAAGAACGCCAGGTTCAGCGTCGGCTTCGTGATGACGACGGTGGTGCCCGAGGCGACGACCTGGCGGAAGGTCGCCAGGTACGCGAAGGGGTCGACCTTCGCGCCCGGGATGAAGACGATCCCCTTGCCGTCGTCGCTGCCCGTCGGGGTCATCACGACGCTGTCGCCCACGTCGCGCACGGCCACACGATCATCCCGCCAGACCTGCAGCGCAGCGCTCCTGGTGCCCTGCATGACGATGTTCGCGTACACGAGGAAGACCACCGCGAGCAGCACCACCACGGTGACGACCCAGGCGGTCCATCGGAGTGCTCGGTTCACGGTCGGTCCTCCTCGTCGGGCTGGTCCTCCTCGGGCCGACGGGCCGTCACGGTCAGCCAGCGCTCCTCGGCGCCGGGGCGGGTGGTCTCACGGACCCGGACGTCGTGCCACCCGGCGGTCGTGACGGCTGCCGCGAGGGCGTCCTCGTCCCAGTAGGTGAACCAGCGGGGGTCGTCGAGCTTCCGGTCGCTCCAGCCGTCACCCTGGCCGTCACCGTCGCCCCGCTTCACCGTCGCCGCGAGGACGCCACCGGGGCGGACCGCCCGGCGCGCGCGCTCGAGCACGGCGGGGGTGTCCGACCGCGCGACGTGCAGGAGGACCGCGTTCGCGACGACGGCGTCGTACGGGCCGCCCCAGCCGTCGCGGCGGACGTCGAGCACGCGGGCCTCGTGGCCGGCGGCGCGGAGCCGGTCGACGAACGCCGTGGTGCCGTCGGTCCGGTCGACACGGAGGCCCGCTGCCTCGAGCGCGTCCGCGTCCCGACCTGGGCCGGAGCCGAGTTCCAGGACGTGGGCGCCGCCGGGCACGAGGCCGAGCAGGTCGTCGACGAGTCCCGCGCGGTGGTCGTCGGTCCGTTCCGTCCAGCGGTCGGCGCCGCGCTCGTACGCGAGGAGCGTGCGCTCGGCGCTGAGGTCGCGGCGCATCACGGTCTCGGTCCGGCCGTCCGGAAGCCGGTCACCGGGGGTGTCCGTCGCGCTGAACCCGATGCGCTCGTACGCCCGGCGAGCGCGGTCGTTGTCCGGCATCACCGAGAGCTCGAGGTGTTCGGTCCCCTGCACGACGAGCACGCGGGCGACCTCGTCGACGAGGCGTGCGACGAGCCCCCGACCGCGGGCGCCCGGCGCGACCCACATCGAGATCAGCTCGGCCAGCGCGGGGTCGTCCGGGTCGGGGACCCCGCTCGCCATCCCGACGGTGTCGCCCTCCTCGACCGCGAGCAGGTCGACCGCGCCCGGCAGCGACAACCGGGTGCGCCAGCGGTGTTCCGGAGCGTCCTGCCAGTCCTCGAGGCGGGAGCCGAACGCCTGCGGCGCGTCGGTGAGGGCGGCGAGGCGGACCGGGCGCCAGACGGCCCAGTCCTCGGCGGTCACCCGGCGCAGCTCGATGGTCACGGATCGACGGTACCGCCCGCTCGTGTCCGGGGGACGCGGGCGGTACCGGCGGTGTCCGTGGTCAGGACGCCGGCGTGAGGTCGTACATCGTCACGCCGTCGACCGTCGTCGGCTCGTAGTGCGCGGCGACCCACTCGGCGATCTCGGCTGCGGCGTCGCTCCCGCTGCTGCTGGTGCTGGTGCTGGTGCTGCCACCGACGAACCAGTGCACCTTCCCCGCGGCGACGAGTGTCCGGAACTCCGCCAGGGTCGGGGCCGGGTCGGTGCCGTTGTAGCCGCCGATCGCCATCACGGGGTCGCCCGTCGCGAGCTGGTACGTGGCGGCGCTGTTCGACCCGACGGTCGCGGCGGCCCAGGTGTACTCGTCGGCGTCCGCGGACAGCGCGGCGACGACCTCGTCGGACACCTCGGTCGAACCGCCGAGCAGGTTCGTGCCGCCGCCGGGGGCGTTCGTGGCGCCGTCGGCGCCGCCCGCGGTCCCCGGGCCGTTCGCGTTCTGGCTCGTCCCGTTCTGGCGCGTCCCGTTCTGGCCGGTCGCGTTCTGGCCGGTCCCGTTCTGGCCGGTCCCGTTCTGGCCGGTCTGGCCGCCCGGTGCTCCGCCGGGGCCGCCCTGACCGCCGGGCGCTCCCTGGCCGCCGGGCGCTCCCTGGCCGCCGGGACCACCCTGACCACCGGGCGCGCCGCCGCGACCGCCGCCGAACCCGCTCGTCGTGACGCTCGGCCCGGCCGACGGGAGCGCACCCGTGTGCCCGACCGTGGTGGTCTGCACCGAGAACGCCGTCGGCCCGAGCAGCGCCGCGACGAGCACGGTCGCCACCGTCGCCCCCGCGAGGCCCCGACCGCGCGGCGGCAGCAGGACGAGGACGGTCCCGACGACGGCCACGACGAGGACCACCCACCGGATCCACGGTTGCCACGACGACGCCTGGGACAGCAGCGCGGACGACCACGCTCCGGAGAGGGCGACGACGCCGGCGGCGACGATGCGCCAGGCGAGCACCGCGCGGCGCTCCCACAGGAGCCCGGCGCCGATGCCGACCACGCCCGCGATGTACGGCGCGAGCGCCACCGTGTAGTACGGGTGGAAGATCCCGCCCATGAAGCTGAAGACCAGCCCGGTGACGAGCAACGAGCCGCCGAGCACCAGCACGGTCGCGAGCCGCGGGTCACGGCGGCGACGGACCCCGAGCGCGACGAGGGACACGACGAGCAGCACGAGCGCGGTCGGCAGCAGCCAGGTCACCTGCGTGCCGAACTCCGAGCCGAACAGCCGGGTCAGGCCGGTCGAGCCCCACGACCCCGCCCCGGTCGTCCCGCCGGGCACGACGCTCCCCGTCTCGTCGCCCGTGACCCGGCCGAGCCCGTTGTAGCCGAAGGTCAGCTCGAGGAAGCTGTTCGTCTGCGACCCGCCGACGTACGGCCGAGCCGAGGCCGGCACGAGTTCGACGATCGCGACCCACCACCCGGCGGAGACCCCCACGGCGAGCGCCGCCGCGGACAGGTGCCCGATCCGCCGGAGCACCGGGCGGGGCGACGCGAGGAGGTACACCCCGACCAGGGGCGGCAGCACGAGGAACGCCTGCAGCTGCTTCGTCAGGAAGCCGAGCCCGACGAGCACGCCGGCCCAGACGACCCACCGCATCCGCCCGGACTCGATCCCGCGCAGCGTCAGGGCGATCGCCCCGACGGTGAGCAGCACGAGCAGGGCGTCCGGGTTGTCGTAGCGGAACATGAGGGTCGCGACCGGGGTCGTGGCCAGGACCGCACCCGCGGTCAGGGCGGCACCGGCCGGGAACCGGCGCCGGACGATCCGGTACAGGACCGCCACCGACGCGACGCCCATCAACGCCTGCGGCACGAGGATCGACCACGAGTTCAGCCCGAACAACCGGACGGAGATGCCGATCACCCAGAGGAACGCCGGCGGCTTGTCGACCGTGATCGCGTTCGCTGCGTCGGAGGAGCCGTAGAAGAACGCCTCCCAGCTCTGGCTCCCCGCCTGCACCGCTGCCGAGTAGAACGCGTTCGCCCAGCCGTTCACGCCGAGGTTCACGACGTAGAGGACAGCGGTCACCAGCAGCAGCCCGAGGAACGCGGGGCGCTCCCACCGCGCGGTGTCCGCACGGCCGCGGACGAGACCGACCAGGCGGTCGCGGACGCCGTGCGGACGGATGGGTGGCGGGAGCAGGCGCGGGCGCTCGGCGGGGATCGTCTGGGTCATGCCCCCGAGCGTGCGATCCCGACGTGCGCGGATCGTCGGCGCAGCCTTGGACGCCCCTAAGGGACCGGTACGGGCGGGACCAGCAGCCGGCTCCACGCGACCTCGTCCCCGAGCTGCCCGGTTGCGCGGAACAGCTCGACCTGCGTCGTGCCGGCGAGCACGGTCGCGAGCTCCGCGCGATCGGCCGGCGCGAAGCCGAGGCCCTGCCAGAACGGCCCGGACCGCCGACTGAACAACCACGCCCGTCGTGCCCCGCCCGCCGTCGCCTCCGCCATCGCGAACCGAGCGAGCGCCGCACCGCGACCCGAGCCACGCAGCGCCGGTCCGACGGCGACGCTGCGGAGGAGGGCGTGCCTCCCGTCCGGCCCGGTCTCGTACCCGGTGGTGCCGACGACGGCGCCGCCCTGACCACGGAGCGCCCAGAGCCGGACGCCCGGGTCCGACAGCCCCGCGACCGTCAGGTCGCACGCCGACAGGAAGGCGTGCACCTCGTCGACGTCGTCCGGCCCGACGCGGACCGGCGTCGGCTCAGCGAGCGGCACGGACCGGCACGTCGGTCGCCGACGACAGCGGCCAGCGCCGGTCGAGCCAGGGGCCGAGCACCGAGTCGAGCAGGAACCGTCCGGCCAACCGCCCGACCGCCCAGTACGCCCCGACGAGCAGGAACACCAGCGGGGACCACACGTGCAGGACGAGGAGCAGGACCGCGAGGATCCCGAAGGCGATCCCGACCGCGGAGTACAGCGACCAGAACCCGCCGACGAACCGGTCACGCGCGGCCTGCTCCGACGCCGCCGCAGCCGCGGCGGCCTCGGTCCGCTCGTCGAGCCCGCGCACGCCCGGCTCCAGCTCCGCGGGGTCGTCCTGCGCGAAGAGCTCCCGCACCGGGACCTCGAGTGCACGGGCGATCGCGGACAGGGTCTCGAGGCTCGCGTCGTTCCCGCCCTCGAGTCGTTGCACGGTCCGGACGGCCACGCCGCTCGCCTCGGCCAGCCGTTCCTGGGTCCAGCCGCGCTCACGTCGGAGGGTGGCGATCCGCATCTCGTTCATGGTGCCGAGCCTAGGAACGCCCGGGGCGACAGCACCACGACACGGACACGACACGCACCCGCCAGTGCCCCGCCACCCGGGCGTCGGCGCCCTTCTGCGGGTCAGTCGTCGGTGTCGACCGTGTTCGTGACGACCTCGCCGCTGCCGGCGTCGATCCGGATGCTGTGCTTCGTCCCGGCGTCGTCGCGGACGTCACCCTCCCAGACGACCGTGCCGGCGTGGTCGTCGAGTCCGAGCTCGGTGACCGTGCCGGGCACCGTCTCGACGAGCGTGGATGCTGCCTGCTCGACGGACAGGTCTGCGGCGTCGACGAACCGCTGGTTCTCCGCGACGTCCTCGGCGTCCGTGGTGTCCTCCGTCGGACCGGCGGTGGTGCGCTCCCCGTCGGCGGCCACGTGGACCTCCTGCTCGTTGCCGTCCGCGGTCACGACGAGCACCTCCCACGAGGTACCGCCGGCCTCCTGCTCGATCGAGGTGACGGTACCCGAGCCGACGGCCTCCCGTGCGGTCTCCGCAGCGGCTCCGAGGGCGTCGTTCCCGGCTGCGTCGGAACCGCTGCCCGTGCGGCCGCTGCCCGTGCTGCCGCTCGCGCTGCCGTCGGTCGCCGTCACGGAGGGTGCCGAGGCAGCCGGGGCGGCCGTGTCGTCGCGGTCGTCGTCACCGGCGCAGCCGGCGAGCGCCAGCGCCCCGACGAGCGGGAGCGCGGAGAGGAGGGCGATGCGGCGGGCGGTGGTCTTCGTCGTGGTCTGCATGCGGCAAGCCTGCGGAACGGGCACTGAAGCAGGCCTGAAGCCACCTGGGGTGACGCCGGGGGCGTCCGGCACGCCCCTCGGGCAGCGCATCAGTCGTGCAGCAGCGGGAGCCGGACCGTGAACCGGGCTCCGCCCGCCGGGGCCGTCGAGACCGCGGTGCTGCCGCCGTGCGCCCGGACGACGGCGTCGACGATCGCGAGCCCCAGCCCCGACCCACCCGCGTCCCGGGCACGGCCCTCGTCGAGCCGCACGAAGCGGTCGAACACGCGCTGCCGGTCCTGCTCCGGGATCCCCCGCCCGTCGTCGTCGACGGTGAGGACCGCGTCGTCGCCGGTCCCGACGAGCGTGACCGTCACGGTGCTCACGGCGTGCCGGACGGCGTTGTCGACGAGGTTCCGCACCGCCCGGGCGAGCAGCCGGTCGTCCCCGCCGACCCGCGCGGGAGCGACACCGGACACGTCCACGCGGACGACCCCGGCCCCCGCGGACCGCGACCCCTCCGCGAACACGAGGTCGTCGAGGTCCACCGCCCGGTCACGGGTACGGCCCCGCTCGTCGACACGGGTGAGCAGGAGGAGCGACTCGACGAGGTCCTGCAGACGGGCACCCTCGTCGAGGACGACCGCGGCCAGCTCGGCCGTCCCGGTGACGTCGGGGTGCGCCCGGGCGACCTCGGCGTGCTGCCGGATCGTCGCGAGCGGGGACCGCAGCTCGTGCGACGCATCCGAGACGAAGCGCTGCTGGGCCTGCTGCGACGCCTCGAGCCGCGCGAGCATCCGGTTCATCGTGACGGCGAGACGGTCGACCTCGTCCCCCGAGCCCGGTTCCTCCACGCGCGCGTGCAGGTTCGTGCCTTCGACGTCGTCGACCTCGCGGCGCATCCGGTCGACCGGACGGAGCGCTCGACCGACGACGAACCACGTCACGAGCGACATGAGGGCCACGACGACCGGGACGGCGACGACGAGCAGCACGGACACGGTCCGCACGGCGGCGTCGGCGTCCTCGAGCGGCAGCCCGACGACGAGCACGCCCTCGGTGCCGTCCGGCAGCTCGACGTCGTCGGACACGAGGGACCAGCGCTCGCCGTCGTGCCGGTACCGGGACTCCTCGGCGCCGGAGAGGGCCGCGTCGGGACTGTCCTCGGCCCGCGCGAGCACCCGGCCGGTGCCGTCCTGCAGCTGGGCGAGCACGTCGTCGCCCTCGGCCTCGACGGCGGCGACACCGTCCGCCTCCACCCGTGCGGAGAGGCCGTCGAGCGTCTGCTCGGCCGACGACCGGACGCCGTCGGACAGCGAGCTCCGGAGGACCCAGACGAAGGCGACCGCCCCGATCACGAGCGCGACGAGGACGACGACCGCCGCGCCTCCCGTCGCGCGTGCACGGATGCTGCGCGGCCGTCGGACCCGCCGCGACCGGTCAGCCACCGTCGGCGTCCAGGCGGTAGCCGGCCCCGCGGACGGTCTCGATCGCGGTCCGGCCGAACGGCCGGTCGACCTTCCGGCGCAGGTGCCCGACGTACACCTCGACGATGTTCGGGTCGCCCGCGAAGTCGTCGTCCCAGACGTTCGCGATGACGTCGCGCTTCGACAGCACCTGACCCGCGTGCCGCATGAGGTACTCGAGGACCGTGAACTCCCGGCTCGTCAGGTCGAGCAGCTCCTCGCCCCGCCACACCCGTCGCTCCGCCGGGTCGAGACGCAGGTCGCCGGCCCGGAGGACCGTCGGTCGTTCCCGGGACCCCCTGCGGACGAGCGCACGGAGACGCGCGACGAGCACCGGGAACGAGAACGGCTTGGTCACGTAGTCGTCGGCACCGGCGTCGAGGGCGTCGACCTGGTCCCACTCACCGTCCTTCGCGGTCAGCATGAGCACGGGGGTCCAGTCCTGCTCGGCGCGGAGCGTCTCGCACACCTTCCAGCCGCTCATGCCCGGCATCATCAGGTCGAGGACGATGGCGTCGTACGGGTGCTCACGGGCGTACCAGAGCCCGTCGACCCCGTCGTGCGCGACGTCGACGGCGAAGCCCTCGGCCTGCAGCCCGGCGCGGATGCCGTCCGCGAGCCGCACCTCGTCGTCGACGACCAGCACACGCATCGTCCGAGCATGGCGGCGCGGCCTGAACCGGCGCTGAAGGGAGGGCTCAGGCCCCGCTCGGGTCGAACCGGTACCCCATGCCCGACTCGGTCACGAGGAACCGCGGGTGCGACGGCTCGGGCTCGAGCTTCCGCCGCAGCTGCGCCATGTAGAGCCGCAGGTACCCGGAGTCGTTGCCGTGCGTCGGACCCCACACCTCGGTCAGGAGCATCTCGCGGGTCATCAGCCGCCCGGGGTTCGTGACGAGGACCTCGAGCAGCCGCCACTCGGTCGGGGTGAGCCGGATCGCTGGGCCGGTCGGCGGGGTGACCTGCTTCGCGACGAGGTCGACGACCAGATCGCCGATCGTCACCGTCGGCGTGACCCCCGCGGTCGCCGCGGCCGACGCCTGCCGCCGTCCGAGGGCTCGGAGTCGGGCGAGCAGCTCGTCCATCTGGAACGGCTTCGTCACGTAGTCGTCCGCTCCGGCGTCGAGCGCGTCGACCTTGTCCGACGAGTCGGTCCGCCCGGAGAGCACGAGCACCGGCACCTGCGACCACGCACGGATGCCCTCGAGCACCCCGATGCCGTCGAGTCGGGGCATGCCGAGGTCGAGCATGACGATGTCGGGGCGCTCGGTGATCACGGCGTCGATGGCGGCCCGACCGTCACGGGCGGTGGCGACGTCGTACCCGCGCGCGGCGAGCGTGACGGACAGGGCGCGGACGAGCTGTGCGTCGTCGTCGGCGATGAGGACCTTCGTGCTCACTTGACATCCACTCCCAGGTGTCCGGCGATCGGCAGCCGCACGACGACGGTGAGCCCGCCGCCCGGGGTGTCGTCGACCTCGATGGTTCCGCCCATGCCCTCGGTGAACCCGCGGGCGAGGGCCAGCCCGAGGCCGAGGCCGGTCTCGTTGTCGGTGTCCCCGAGCCGCTGGAAGGGCTGGAACACCTCGCCGCGGCGGTCCTCGGGGATGCCGGGTCCGTGGTCGGCGACACGCAGCTCGACCCCGCCGCCGAAGGCGCTGGCGGCGACCCGGACCCGGGTGCCCTCCGGCGCGTAGCGCTGCGCGTTCGCGAGCAGGTTGACGACGACGCGCTGCAGGAGCACCGGGTCGGCGAGGACCGGCGGCAGGTCGGCGGGCAGGTCGAGGTCGACGTCGTCCGGCCCGAGTTCGAGCTCGTCGAGCGCGGGGGCGACGACCGTCTCGAGCGCGGTGGGCAGCGGGGTGACGGCGAGAACCCCGGCCTGGACCCGGCTGACGTCGAGCAGGTCGGCCAGCAGGACCGCCAGCTGACCGAGGCTCTCGTCGGCGGTGGCGAGCAGTGCCTCCCGGTCGGGTGCCGACAGCTGGATGTCGGACGCCCGCAACGTCTGCACGGCGGCGGAGGCCGCCGCGATCGGCCGGCGCACGTCGTGGCCGACGGCCGCGAGGATGGCGCTCCGTACCCGGTCGGCCGCCGCGATCCGCTCGGCGTCGACCGCGGTGCGGGTGAGTCGGCGGTGCTCGACCGCGGCGTCGAGCTGCTGCTCGACGACGCGCAGCAGCCGGCGCTGGGTCGGGTCGTCGGGAGCGCCGGAGAACTCCAGGACGGCACCGGACGGGAGGCTCGTGGTCGCGTCCGGCCCGTCGGCGAACGTCCCCGACGTGGCCGGGACCTCCTCGCCCTGCCGGATCCGCACGCCGGTGAACCCGAACGCCTCGCGGGTGCGGTCGAGCAGCGCCTGCAGGGCGTCGTCGCCGCGGAGGACGCTGCCGGCGATCCCGACGAGCAGCCCGGACTCGGCCGCCGCGCGACGGGCGGCTCGACTGCGGCGGGCGGACCGGTCGACCACGAAGCTGACCAGGACGGCACTGATCACGTACATCACGAGGGCCACCAGGTGCCACGGTTGCTGGACGGTGACCATGTAGAGGGGTTGCACGAAGAAGTAGTCGAGGCTCAGGCCGGAGAGCACCGCGGTGAAGACCGCCGGCCACATCCCGCCGGTCAGGGCGACGACGAGCACGAGCAGTTGGTACGACAGCACGTCGACCGTGATCGAGTCGGGGTCGCTGCCGAGCGACAGCAGCCAGGTCAGCAGCGGGCCGAGCAGCAGCGAGACCGCGAACGCCGCGGCGATCCGGCCGCGCGAGAGGCTGCCGCCGAGCTTCGGCAGGGCGAACCCGCCGCCGGCGCGCTCGTGCGTGACGACGTGCACGTCGATGTCGCCGGACTCACGGACCACCGTGTTGCCGATGCCCGGCCCGGTCAGTGCGGCGGCGAGGCGGCTGCGACGGCTGACGCCGATCACGATCTGGGTCGCGTCGACCGACTTCGCGAAGCGCACGAGGGTGCTCGGCACGTCGTCGCCGACCACCTGGTGGTACGTCCCGCCGAGCTGCTCGAGCAGGGCGCGCTGCTTGCCGAGCGCGCCGGGGTGGCGCTCGCGCAGCCCGTCGTTCGTCGTGACGTGCACGGCCGCGAGCTCTCCACCGGCACTGCGGGCGGCGATGCGGGCACCGCGGCGCAGCAGGGTCTCGCCCTCGGGACCGCCGGTCAACGCGACGAGCACGCGCTCCCGGGTCTCCCACCGGTGGTCGATGCCGTGCTCGGCGCGGTAGGCCTTGAGCGCGTCGTCGACCTCGTCGGCGAGCCAGAGCAGGGCGATCTCGCGAAGTGCGGTGAGGTTGCCGAGGCGGAAGTAGTTCGACAGCGCCGCGTCGATGCGGGCGGCCGGGTAGACCAGCCCGTCCGAGAGCCGTTCGCGGAGGGACGCCGGCGACAGGTCGACGACCTCGATCTGGTCGGCGGCGCGGACCACGGTGTCGGGGACGGTCTCGCGCTGCACCGTGCCGGTGATCTCACGCACGACGTCGCCGAGGGACTGCATGTGCTGGATGTTCACGGTCGAGATGACGCTGATGCCGGCGGCGAGGAGCTCCTCGACGTCCTGCCAGCGCTTCTCGTTCGGGCTGCCCGGGGCGTTCGTGTGCGCGAGTTCGTCGACGAGGGCGACGTCGGGTGCCCGTGCCACGACCGCGTCGAGGTCCATGTCGTCGAGTGCGACGCCGCGGTGCTCGACGACGCGGCGGGGCACGAGCTCGAGACCGTCGACCAGGGCTGCGGTGGCGGCTCGCTCGTGGGTCTCGACGACGGCGACGACGACGTCCCGGCCCTCGGCACGCAGCCGGTGGCCCTCCTCGAGCATCGTGTACGTCTTGCCGACACCCGGAGCGGCGCCGAGCAGCACCCGGAGTTTCCCGCGCTTCACGTGCTCATCCTCCCGCGGTTCGGTGTGGTGTGGTGGTGGTGGTGCGTGGTGCGACGTGCTGCCGAACAACCGGAAGCACGTCGCACCACGCGGTTCCGCGGCGCGAGGTGCTTCCGGTTGTGCTGGCGGCTCCGCCCTCGGGCCGGACCGGGCCGGCCACGGCCAGGCCGAGCCAGACCGGCCGGACCGGCCGGCCGGCCGGCGTCAGCGTTCGGCGGCCAGGGCCAGGTTCAGCTCGAGGACGTTCACGACCGGCTCGCCGAGGAACCCGGCCTGCCGGGACTCGATGTGCTGCTCGACGAGCGTGCGGACCGTCGACTCCGACAGACCCCGGGCGTCGGCCACCCGGGCCACCTGCTGCAGCGCGTACTCCGGGCTGATGTCCGGGTCGAGCCCCGAGCCCGAGGCGGTGACCGCGTCGGCGGGCACGTCGGCAGCGCTGACCCCGTCGGCATCCGCCACGGCGGCCCGCCGCTCCTCGATGCTCTTGAGCAGGTCGGGGTTGTTCGGCCCGAGGTTCGAGCCGGACGAGGCGTTCGCGTCGTAGCCGTCCTCGCCCGCGGCACTCGGACGCGACTGGAACCAGCGGTCGGCCTGGGCACCCGCGAAGGACTGCCCGATCAGGGACGAGCCGACGACCTTCCCGGAGGAGTCGGTGACCATCGAGCCGTTCGCCTGGTCGTGGAAGGCCGCCTGCCCGACGCCCCACACCGCGAGCGGGTAGGCGACGCCGAGGACGACGGTGGACAGCAGGGCGAGACGGATCGCCACACCGGTGGAACGGAGGAAGGAGCGTGATGAGGAAGCCATGGTCTAGAACCCCGGGATGAGACCGACCACGAGGTCGATCAGCTTGATACCGATGAAGGGGACGATGACGCCGCCCAGCCCGTAGACGAGCAGGTTGCGTCCGAGCACGGACGATGCCGAGGCGGCGCGGTAGCGCACACCCCGCAGCGACAGCGGGATGAGCGCCACGATGACGAGCGCGTTGAACACGACGGCCGACAGGATCGCCGACGCCGGGCTGTGCAGCCCCATGACGTTGAGCGCCGCGAGGCCGGGGAACGCCGCCTGGAACATCGCCGGGATGATCGCGAAGTACTTCGCGACGTCGTTGGCGATCGAGAACGTGGTGAGCGCCCCGCGGGTGATGAGCAGCTGCTTGCCGATCCGGACGACGTCGATGAGCTTCGTCGGGTCGGAGTCGAGGTCGACCATGTTGCCGGCCTCCTTCGCAGCGGTGGTGCCGGTGTTCATCGCGACGCCGACGTCGGCCTGCGCCAGGGCGGGGGCGTCGTTCGTGCCGTCACCGGTCATCGCGACGAGGTTCCCGCCCTCCTGTTCCTTCCGGATGTAGGCGAGCTTGTCCTCGGGCGTGGCCTCGGCGAGGAAGTCGTCGACGCCGGCCTCGGCGGCGATCGCGGCCGCGGTGCGGGGGTTGTCGCCGGTGATCATCACCGTGCGGATGCCCATCGACCGCAGCTCCGCGAAGCGCTCGGCCATGCCGTCCTTCACGACGTCCTTCAGGTGCACGACCCCGAGCAGGTCGACGGCGCCCGAGGCCGAGCGACGGCCGACGACGAGCGGCGTCCCGCCCTGGTCGGAGATCTCGGCGACCGCGGTGTCGACCGCGGCGACCACGGCGGCGTCGGCAGACCCCGCCCAGGCGAGCACGGCGGCCGCTGCACCCTTGCGGATCTGCGATCCGTCGGCCAGGTCGAGCCCGGACATGCGGGTCTGCGCGGTGAAGGGCACCTCGACCGCACCCGCCGGGGTGCCGGGCGTGATGCCGTCCTGCTCGGCGAGCGTGACGATGGAGCGGCCCTCCGGCGTGCTGTCCGCGGCGCTCGACAGGGCTGCGGCCTCCATGAGCGTCGCGACCGTGACGCCCGGGACGGGCACCACGCGCGATGCCTGCCGGTTGCCGTACGTGATCGTGCCGGTCTTGTCGAGGAGCAGCGTGGTGATGTCCCCGGCCGCCTCGACCGCGCGCCCGGACATCGCGAGCACGTTGTGCTGCACGAGCCGGTCCATGCCGGCGATGCCGATCGCCGAGAGCAGCGCGCCGATGGTGGTCGGGATGAGGCAGACGAGCAGGGCGATGAGCACCGGCACGCTGACGGTCGCACCGACGAGGCCGGCGATGGGCTGCATCGTCAGGCAGACGATCACGAAGACGATCGACAGCGACGCCAGCAGGATGTTCAGCGCGATCTCGTTCGGCGTCTTCTGCCGCGCGGCACCCTCGACGAGCCGGATCATCCGGTCGATGAAGGTCTCGCCGGGCGTCGAGGTGATGCGCACGACGATCCGGTCGGACAGCACCCGCGTCCCACCGGTGACGGCGCTGCGGTCGCCACCGGACTCGCGGATGACGGGCGCCGACTCGCCCGTGACCGCGGACTCGTCGACGCTGGCGATGCCCTCGACCACGTCACCGTCGCCGGGGATGACCTCGCCGGCGACGACCACCACGACGTCGCCCTTCGCGAGGTCCACCGAGGCGACCTCCTCGGTGTCGTTCGACAGTGCGGCGGCGTCGGACGCGTCCCATCGCAGCACCCGGCGGGCGCTGGTCGTCGAACGGGTCTTCCGCAGGGTGTCGGCCTGCGCCTTGCCCCGGCCCTCGGCGACGGCCTCGGCCAGGTTCGCGAAGACGACGGTCAGCCAGAGCCACACCGCGATCGCGGCGGTGAACACCGACGGCTCGACGAACGCGGTCACGGTGGTGAGCGCGGCGCCGACCTCGACGATGAACATGACCGGGTTGCGCCACATCAGGCGCGGGTCGAGCTTGCGGAGGGCGCCCGGGAGGCCCGCCGCCAGTTGACGGGGACCGAACGCGGACGATCGGGTGACCGGCCGGGAGGCACTGCTCGCCTCCGGCGCGCTGGTCACGGTGGACGAGGGGGTCGGGGTGGACACGGGTTCGGTTCCCATCAGGAGAGGGCCTCCGCGAGCGGGCCCAGGGCGAGCACGGGGAAGTAGGTGAGTGCGGTGACGATCACGGCGACGGCACCGAGCAGGCCGATGAACAGCGGCCGGTGCGTCGGCAGGGTGCCGACGGTCGCGGGCACCTTGTCCTGTGCGGCCAGGGAGCCGGCGAGCGCCAGGACGAGCGCGATCGGGATGAACCGGCCGAGCAGCATCACGACGCCGAGCGCCGAGTTCATCCACGTGGTGTTCGCGGTGAGACCGCCGAACGCCGAGCCGTTGTTGTTCGCGCCGGAGGTGAAGGCGTAGAGCAGCTCGGACAGCCCGTGGTTGCCGGGGTTGAAGATGCTCGTGCCGAGGACCTGCTCACGGACACCCGGGATCACCAGGGACAGTCCGGTGCCGAGCAGCACCAGGGTCGGCGTGACGAGGATGTACAGCGCCGCGAAGGTCATCTCACGGGCGCGGATCTTCTTGCCGAGGTACTCCGGGGTCCGGCCGACGAGCAGTCCGCCGATGAACACCGTGATCACGGCGAGCACGAGCATGCCGTACAGGCCGGAGCCGACGCCGCCGGGGCTGATCTCGCCGAGCATCATGTTGAGGAGCGCCATCATCCCGCCGATCGGCGTGAAGCTGTCGAACATGCCGTTCACGGCGCCCGTCGACGTGGCGGTCGAGGTCGTGCCGAAGAGCGTCGTGCCGAGGATGCCGAAGCGCATCTCCTTGCCCTCCATCGCCGCACCGGCCGCCTGCGTGGCGCTGCCGCCGCCCGCGAGCTCGGCGATCGACATCACCGAGAGCGACACGAGGAAGATCGCGCCCATCACCGCGAGGATCGCGTACCCCTGTCGGTCGTCCCCGACGAGCCGCCCGAACGTGCGGGGCAGCGAGAACGGGATGACGAGCATGAGGAAGACCTCGACGAGGTTCGTCCACGCCTGCGGGTTCTCGAACGGGTGCGCCGAGTTCGCGTTGAAGTAGCCGCCGCCGTTCGTGCCGAGCTCCTTGATCGCCTCCTGCGACGCGACGAAGCCGTCGGGGATGTGCTGGGTGCCACCCGCGAGCGTGGTGATGTCCGTGCCGCTGCCCCACGACTGCACGACGCCGCCGGCGACCAGGACGATCGCGAAGACGAAGGCCCCGGGGAGCAGGAGCCGGCCGGTGCCGCGGACGACGTCGACCCAGACGTTGCCGAGCGTGCCGCTCCTCCGCCGTGCGAACCCGCGCACCAGGGCCACGGCGACCGCGAGCCCGACCGCGGCGGACAGGAAGTTCTGCACCGCCAGGCCTGCCATCTGCACGGAGTACCCCACGGTGGCCTCGGGCGAGTACGACTGCCAGTTGGTGTTCGCGACGAAGGACGCGGCGGTGTTGAACGCGAGCGACGGGCCGACGTTCGGCAGCCCGAGGTCACCGGGCAGCACGACCTGGATGCGCTGCAGCAGGTAGACGAGCAGCACGCCGACGGCGCTGAAGAGCAGCACGCCGCGCAGGTACGCGGGCCAGGACTGCTCGGCGTCGGGGTCCACACCGATCACGCGGTAGACGCTGCGCTCGATGCGGGCGTGCCGCGTGGGCGTGTAGACACGCGCCATCCAGTCACCGACCGGGCGGTACGCGACCACGAGGAGCAGGACGAGGGTGGCGACCTGGGCGATCCCGGCCCAGGTGTCGGCAGCGCTCATCAGAACCGCTCCGGGTGCACGAGCGCCCACACGAGGTAGACGACCGAGGCGATGCCGAGGACGGCGGCGGCGATGGTGACGACGATCACAGCCGCTCCACCCCCTTGGCGATGAGTGCCACGACACCGAACACGGCGAGGACACCGGCGACGACGAAGACGTCGAACACGAAGGACTCCGTTGGTTGCTGCGGGTCCGACGCCGGGCGGCGCGGACCGCACCACGTGGGGTGCGGTACCGATGCTGGTTCCGGCCGTGTGCCTCCAGGCCGGTCCTCACGGAATCCTCACGCCGTCCTGACGGACGCATGCACCGCCCTAACGCGCAGGGCACGAGGGAGCTTCACCGTTGCCCGCCGTGGACGGCTCGGCTATCCTCGGAGCATCACGATCGGCCCGCTCGCCTCACGGCTCGGGCCGATTTTCTTGTCTCGGGGTGGGAGGACGAGGTGTCGTACGCGAAACCGTGGCTGTCGATCGACGAGCAGATCGCGTTGCTGCGCGAGCGGGGTCTGTCCATCGAGGACCACGACCGCGCGGCAGCAGCGCTCCGCGAGAGCGGCTACTACCGCCTGAGCGGCTACCTCCACCCGTTCCGTGTCTCCGGAACGGAGATCGACGAGAGCGGACGCCACACCACCGTCGTGCTCGAGCAGTACCGTCCCGGTGCCGACCTGGACGCAGCCTGCGAGCTGCTCACCTTCGATCGGTCGCTGCGCCTGCTCGTCCTCGAGGCGGTCGAGCGCTTCGAGGTCGCCTTCCGGACGTGCCTTGCACACGTCCTCGGGGCGGTGTCTCCGTTCGCCCACGAAGATCCAGCGATCTTCAACACGGCCTTCTGCGCACCGCGGAACGGGGACGACCCGAGGAGCGAGCACGCTCGGTGGCTCGACCGTCTGGAGGACCGGAAGACCCGGTCGGACGAGTCGTTCGTCGCGCACTTCCGCGAACACTACGACGGTCGGATGCCCATCTGGGTGATCGTCGAGCTGCTCGAGCTCGGCCAGGTGTCACGCCTCTACGGAGGACTGCGGAACGACCTCGCGACGGAGGTCGCTGCATCCTTCGCCGTCCCGACGAAGCAGCTGATGCGGAGTTGGGTCGCCTCGGTCAACTACGTCCGCAACGTCGCGGCCCACCATTCGCGACTCTTCAACCGCAAGCTCGTCGCCGCACCGAAGCGGGCGAGCGCAGAGCAGGTCCCAGCGCTCGCACACCTCGTGGTCGGCCGGGCACCGAAACGCTTCGGCGTGTACGAGGTCCTGGCAGTCCTGGCGTACCTGCTCGATTCCGTGCCGTCGAACGTCGACTGGAAGGTCCGTACCGCAGAACTCCTGTCCGCGTTCCCGGCGGTCGACGGGATCGACGTCGGTTCGATGGGTCTCGTCCCCGCCTGGCTCGACGAGCCGATCTGGAGCCGACGCCTGAGGGAGGACGGTCCGGTCAGTCCCTGAACGATCGGCGCAGTCGGGTGGCGAGCGCGTCGACAGCAGCACGCAGTTCCTCGGGCCCCTCGACCACGAACGGCACCGTCAGCCCGGCGATCGTGCCGGCGAGCCCGTCCCACGACCAGGACCCGAGCGTCAGCCGTCGACGGTCGTCGTCGGCATCCTCGAGCACGGCGTCCTCCGGCAGGAACGGGGCGACCCGCGCGGCGTCGGCAGCGGTCAGCGAGACCGACCCGGTGCACGGCCACGCGTCGTCGCGGTCGGACCCCTTGAAGCGGGCCGCCACGAAGGCTGCCACGTCCCCACCGGGTACGGGTCGCTGCACGAACGGCAGCCGCGTCCGCATCCGCGGGGTGATCCGGTCCACCCGGTAGGTCCGCCAGTCGTCGTGCTCGGGCTCCCACGCCAGCAGGTACCACCGACCGTGCCGGGCGACCACCGCGTGCGCTTCGACCCTGCGGGGACGGTCGTCCGTGCCGTACCCGAACCGGAACACCTCGTGGCGCTGCACGGCCTCGCTGACGGCCACCAGCACGTCCGGATCGACCCGCTGGGCGGACGATCCCACGACGGCATCCACCAGGTCCACCCGGTTCCGGAGCCGTTCGGGCATGACCTGTCGCACCGTCGCGAGCGCGCGGGTGGCGGCCTCGGCGATGTCGGCACCCGATGCCGGCGCCACCGCGAGGGCGAGGGCGATCGCCACCGCCTGGTCGTCGTCGAACAGCAGCGGCGGCAGGTCCGATCCGGCGGCGAGTCGGTAGCCGCCGGCCGGACCGCGGACGGAGTCGATGCGGTAGCCGAGGTCCCGGAGGCGGTCGACGTCGCGGCGGAGGGTGCGCGGACTCACGGTCAGGCGACCGGCGAGCTCGTCGCCCGTCCACTCCCGGTGCACCTGCAGCAGGGAGAGCAGCGCGAGCATGCGCGAGGAGGGTCCGGACACGTCGTCCATCCTCGTCGGAGAAGCGGTCACGATCTGACCGCAACGCTCGCGACACTCGATCCATGAGCATCGAGACCACGACCCACCTCAACTTCGACGGACAGGCCCGCGAGGCCCTGGACCACTACGCATCCGCGTTCGGCGGCACCGTGACCGCCGCCACCTACGGCCAGATGGGCGCGTCCCAGGACCCCGCCTGGGCGGACCGCATCGTGTTCGGTCAGGTCAACACCGAGGCCGGCTTCCGGATCATGGCGTTCGACGTCTGGCCGGACCAGCCGTACGACCAGGGCACGAACGCCTGCTACGTCTTCGTGCACGGCGACGACGCGGACGAGGTCACCCGGTACTGGGAGGCGCTGTCGGAGGGTGCCGAGGTGCGACAGCCGCTCGCGCCCTCGCCGTGGGCCCCGCTCGCCGGGCAGCTGCGCGACCGGTTCGGCGTCGTGTGGCAGTTCGACGTGGCGGTGCCGCAGGGCTGACACCCGACCCCGGCACGTGGACGGCCGACGGCAGCGCCTCAGTGCTGCCTGGCGACCGTCCACGTGCTCACGGTCACCGCGGCCGTCACGGCCGTCGGCGCGAACACCCGGTCCGGATCGACGTGGTGGTGGCTCGGGCCCATGTGCACCACGTCGTGCACGTCCTCCGCGGACAGCTCCATCGTCCACGTGAGGTCCTCGGACCCCTGCAGCGCGAACGTCGGCTCGAGCGACTCCCGCAGCCGCCGCTCCTTCTCCGGGTCCACCGCGATGGTCGCCTCGGCGAGCTCCGCCAGGTGTCCGGTCCGTGGCGTCACGACGACGAGCACGCCGTCCGGGTGGAGCACCCGCGCGTACTCCCGCTGGTTGCGCGGGGCGAAGACGTCCAGCACGACGGCCGCCGCGTCGTCGACGACCGGGAGGCGCTCGGTCACGTCCCCGACGACGGCGCCGGCCCGCGGGTGGACGCGTGCCGCCCGCCGGACGGCGACGGGTGACAGGTCCAGCGCGACCCCGAGGCGGGCAGCGACGGGGCCTGCCGGGGCCGAGCCGGGCCTCCCGGCCGACGCAGTCTCGTCCGGTCCGTCCGCGTCCAGCACGTGCGCGAGGTAGGTGCCGGGGCCGGAGCCGACGTCGAGGACGACGCCCGGGGCCTTCGTGGCGGCGACCACCGCGGCGAGCGCCCGCTCGACCGGTGCGTAGTGCCCCCGCCCGAGGAACCGGATCCGCGCGTCGACCATGTCCGGGGTGTCCGCGGTCAGGGCGCGGCGCTTTGCGGGCAGGAGCGTGAGGTGGCCCTGCTTCGCCTCGTCGAACCGGTGGCCGCCGGCGCAGCCGACCTGCCCGCCGTCGACACGGGCGAGGGGCTCGGCGCAGACGGGGCAGGCGAGCACGGGGAGCAGGTCGTCGCGCACCGACCCAGCGTACGGGCGTCGGTAGCCTGGCCCGATGGCACTGGAGCAGCTCTTCGGCCTCGACGGACGCCGTGCACTGGTCACCGGGGGCAGCTCCGGCATCGGTCGGGCGATCGCGCTCGCCCTCGCGGACGCGGGCGCCCACGTGCTGGTCGCGGCGCGCACGCGGGAGGCGATCGACGAGACCGTCGCGACGATCACCGCCGACGGCGGGTCGGCCGCCGGTGTCGTCGCGGACCTGTCGACCCGGGCGGGCGCCCACGCGCTCGCGGACGCCGTCGGCGAGGTGGACGTCCTCGTCAACTCGGCCGGCATCAACCTGCGGCCGCCGATGCCGGACCTCGACGAGGGCACGTGGGACGCGACGATGGCCGTCAACCTCGACGCACCCTTCGTGCTCGGCCAGCGGCTCGCGCCCGGCATGGCCGCACGCGGGTACGGCCGGATCATCGGCATCAGTTCGCAGCAGGCCCACCGCCCCTTCGCCGCGAGCGGCGCGTACGGGGTGTCGAAGGCCGGCCTGGAGGCACTGGCACGCTCCCAGGCGGAGGCCTGGTCGGGCAGCGGGGTCACCTCGAACGTCCTGGTCCCCGGCTTCGTGCAGACCGCGCTCAACAGGCGACTGTCCGCCGACCCCGAGCGGGTCGCGGCGCTCGCCGCGCGCACGCTCGTCGGACGCAACGGCGAGCCGTCGGACTTCGCGGCCGTGGCGGTGTTCCT
The DNA here is from genome assembly GCF_000772085.1 of Curtobacterium sp. MR_MD2014. NCBI lineage: Bacteria > Bacillati > Actinomycetota > Actinomycetes > Micrococcales > Microbacteriaceae > Curtobacterium > Curtobacterium sp. MR_MD2014. The sequence continues at coordinate 3,331,908 of NZ_CP009755.1, forward strand.
GGCCGGACCGGGGTCCGCGTACGTCACGGGCCAGTCGATCGCGGTCGACGGCGGCTTCTCGGTGCACTGACCCCGTGCACTGAGCCCCGTGCACCGACCTCCGCGCCCTGACCGCAGTGCGGCGGGCCGACGGTGGAAGCCGAGGTCTGCTCGGTAGCGTCGGTGCATGGCCGTCATCCACCGCGCAGAACTCCGACCGTCCAAGGCCGAGGCCCTCGCCGCCTGGCTGCCAGCGCAGCCGTGGAGCGGCCTCACCGCCGGTGCCGCCGTCGAGATCGTCACCCGCTTCCGGTTCGACGACCCCGAGGGCGAGGTCGGTGTCGAGGAGATCGTCGTGCGGACGCCCGAGGGACGGCTCCTGCACACGCCGCTGACCTACCGCGGCGCTCCGCTCGACGGCGCCCGGGGCTCCCTGGTGTGCGAGATGCACCACTCCGTGCTCGGGCAGCGCTGGGTGTACGACGCCGTCGCGGATCCGGTGTACGCCGACGTCCTGCGTCGTGCGATCGCCACCGGCGGGCACGAGGCGGAGCTCGAGCGCGCCGACGGCTCCGGACGGTTCGACAAGGAGGGCACGGCGGTCGGCAGCGGGTCGGCGCCGGACTCCCCCACGGTGACGTCGGCCACGGCCAGCACCGACGGGACCGAGACGACGGTGCGCACCGACCACGGCGACCTCGTCGTGCTGCGGGTGATCGGGCTGCCCGTGCCGGACGGCGAGACACTGACCGCGACCTGGCGCGACCGCTCGGCCGTCGTCGCGGTCCTGCCCGCCTGACGGACCCGGTCGCGGCCGCTCCGCGACGTGCCCCGTCCGGGGGACTCGGAGCTTCCGGGCGTCTGATTGCAATGTGCAACTTCAAGGCGGGACCGACTGGGTGGGGCTGCTCCCCGCCTCGGTGGTCGCCGCCGCTGCCGACCACGACCTGAGCGGCCCCCTCGCCGACGAGGAACGCGCGGCGATCGCCCGTGCCGTCCCGGCGCGGCGTGCCGAGTTCCGGACCGGCCGCCTGCTCGCCCGCCGCGCCCTGACGGCGATCGGCACCCCGGTGACGGCACTGCCCGTGGGTCGGAGCGGGGCTCCCCGCTGGCCCGAGGGCGTGGTCGGCACGATCACCCACTGCCCCGGCCTGCGCGCCTGCGCCGTCGCCCGGCGCGACGACCACGCCGGCATCGGCATCGATGCCACGCCGGCACGTCCCCTGCCGCCGGGAGTGCTCCGACGCATCGCGGACGTCACGGACGACCGTGTCGCGCGGGGTCTCACCGCACTCCGGCGAACCGGGGTTGAGAGTCCGGACAGCGTCCTGCTCGCCGCGACCGAGGCCGTCGCCAAGGCCCGCTCGGCCGCGCACGACGGCTGGTTCGGCATCGACGGTGCCCACGTGGAGCTGCGCCCGGACGGGACCTTCACGGCGAGCGCGCGTCGCGGCCCGGCGTTCGCGGCGACGGGACGGTGGGCAGTGGACCGGGGGACGGCGCGTGCGGGCATCGTGCTCGCCGCGCGCTGAGAGGCCGCGCGCGGGGGCGCGTCGGACGAACGAGGAAGGGAACCACCATGGTGCAGCAGGACGAGGACACCTCCGTCGAGGCGGTGTTCGACCGGTACGCCGACCGAACGGCGATCCGACAGCGGGACGGCGAGGTCGTCACCGACACGAGCTTCCGGGAGCTCCGGGACCGTGCGCGGGCCCTCGCGGCGGTGCTCGGCGAGTCCGTGGCCCCGGGTGACCGGATCGCGGTGCTCGGTCCGCCGAGCGCCGACGTCGTGACCCTCGAGCTCGCGTGCTCGGTGCTCGGCGCGGTGAGCGTGCCGCTGCAGACCAGCGCGGCCGTCGAGCAGCTCCGTGCGATCGTCGACGAGACGACGCCGGTGTGGCTGGGCGTCACCGCCGACCAGGCCGCGACGGCCCGGGCGGTCACCGACGCGGCCGCCGCCGAGGTGCACACCGTCCTGCTCGACACGACGGGTGCGGCCGGCGCGGCGACCGGGGCCGAGGGCACCGACGGTGCGGCGGCGCTGCCGACGCTCGCCGACCTCGTGGCACGGGGCCGCGACCTGCCGCAGCCGACCCCGTGGCGACCGGCGCCCGACGAGGACCCGCTCGCCCTGCTGCTGTACACCTCGGGCAGCACCGGGACCCCGAAGGGCGCGATGTACACGCGGTCCATGGTCGAGCGGCTCTGGCACGCACTCCCGCCGGACCACCCGGACGCCGTGACCGTCGGCTACGCCTACCTCCCGCTGAGCCACCTGACCGGTCGCGCGGCGCTGCTCGCCACGCTCGGCCGCGGCGGCACCGTGGCGCTCGCGACCTCGACCGACCTGTCGGCCCTGTTCGAGGACCTGCGGGTCTACGCACCGACCGAGCTCGTGCTCGTCCCGCGGATCGCCGAGATGGTCCGCCAGGAGGGCGCCCGCGAGGAGCAGCGCCGGCTCGCGGCCGGAGCCACCGACGCCCCGGCCGTGCGTGCTCAGGTGCAGGACGACCTCCGGACACGTGCCTTCGGTGGTCGCGTCGGGCAGGCCGTCTGCGCCAGCGCCCCGCTCACGCCCGAGCTCCGCACGTACCTCGAGGAGTGCCTCGGCGTCCCGCTGCACGACCTGTACGGCTCGACCGAGGCGGGCAGCATCCTGCGCGACGGCGTGGTGCAGCAGCCACCGGTCACCGAGCACAAGCTGGTGGACGTCCCCGAGCTCGGGTACCGCACCACCGACCGACCGCACCCGCGCGGCGAACTGCTCGTGAAGAGCACCGCGGTGATCCCCGGGTACTTCCGCCGCCCGGACGTCACCGCCGCGGTGTTCGACGAGGACGGGTTCTACCGGACCGGCGACGTGATGGCGCAGACCGGTCCGGACACGTACGAGTACCTCGACCGCCGGAACAACGTCATCAAGCTCTCGCAGGGCGAGTTCGTCGCGGTCTCGGCCCTCGAGGCGACCTTCGGTGGGACGCCGGAGGTCCGGCAGATCGCCCTGCACGGGGACAGCAGGCACGCGTTCCTCGTCGCGGTCGTCGTGCCGGTCGACCCGGAGGCCACGGAGGGCGACCTGCTCGCCGCCCTCCAGCGCACCGCCCGCGCCCACGGGCTCGCGCCGTACGAGGTGCCCCGAGCGATCGTCGTCGAACCGGACCCCTTCACGGTCGACAACGGCATGCTCTCCGATGCCCGCAAGCTCCTCCGCCCCCGGGTCACCGCCCGCTACGGGGACCGGTTCGCGGCGCTCTACGGCGCGGTCGCCGAGCAGCAGAGCGGCACCCTCGTCGCGACCCTGCGCGAGCACGTGGGTGACGAACCGACCGTCGACACCGTCGTCCGTGCCGCCCGTGACCTGCTCGGTGCCGAGGTCAGCACCGAGACCGCCTCGGCCGCCCGGTTCTCGGACCTCGGCGGTGACTCGCTGTCGGCCCTGACGTTCTCCGGGGTCCTCGAGGACGTCTTCGAGACCGAGGTGCCCGTCGGTGTCATCACCGACCCGACGAACGACCTCGCGGCCGTGGCCGCGTACGTCGAGCGCTCGGCCGCCGACGACCGGCCGACCATCGCCCGCGTGCACGGCGCCGACCCGACGGTGCTGCGAGCGTCGGACCTGCGGGTGGACCGCCTGCTCGGTGCGGTCCCCGCGCCGGTGGCACGCGCACCCCGCCCCACCGCGGACGGGCCGCGCACCGTCCTGCTCACCGGCGCGAACGGCTACCTCGGCCGCTTCACCGCGATGGACTGGCTCGAGCGGCTCGCACCGGTCGGCGGCACGCTGGTCTGCGTCGTGCGCGGGTCGGACGACGCCGCTGCCCGCCGTCGACTGGACGCGGCCTTCGCGGCCGATCCCGCGTTCGCCGACCGGTTCGCCGAGCTCTCGGGGTCGCTCGAGGTGGTCGCCGGGGACGTCAGCGAGCACCTGCTCGGCCTCGAGGAACCGCGGTGGGAGGACCTCGCCGCGCGGGTCGACCTCGTCACGCACGCCGCCGCCCTGGTGAACCACGTCCTGCCGTACACCGCGCTGTTCGGGCCAAACGTCGTCGGCACCGCCGAGGTCGTCCGGCTCGCGATCGCCGCCGGGAGCGTGCCCGTCACCTTCGTGTCGAGCGTCGCCGTCGCCGGTGGAGCCCGCCCGAGCGCGACCGAGGACGTCGCCCCCGACGCCCCCGCGGCACTCGACGAGCGAGCGGACCTCCGGTCGACGATCCCCGAGTGGACGATCGCCGACGAGTACGCGAACGGGTACGGCGCGAGCAAGTGGGCGAGCGAGGTGCTGCTCCGCGAGGCGCACGAGCAGCACGGCGTCCCCGTCGCGGTGTTCCGCTCCGACATGGTGCTGGCGCACCCGCGCTGGCGCGGCCAGGTGAACCTGCCCGACGTGTTCACCCGTCTGGTCTGGAGCGTGCTCGCGACCGGGCTGGCACCCGTGTCCTTCGTGCAGCGGACCCCGGACGGCCGGGTGCAGCGCTCGCACTACGACGGCCTGCCCGCCGACTTCACGGCCGCCGCGATCGACGCCATCGGCGCGTCGGTGGTCGACGGCCACCGGACGTTCAACGTCGTCAACCCGCACGACGACGGCGTCTCGCTGGACACCTTCGTCGACTGGCTGGTCGAGGACGGGTACGCGATCGAGCGGGTCGCGGACCACGCCGAGTGGGTCGAGCGCTTCCGGTCCGCACTCGAGGCGCTGCCGGACGAGGACCGTGCACGCTCGGTCCTGCCGCTGCTGCACGCGTTCGCGACCCCGGAGGTGCCGCACGCCGGGTCCGCGATCCCCGCGGACGCGTTCGCGGCCGCGGTCCGCTCGGTGCGTCCGCTCGGCTCACCGGACATCCCGTCGCTCGACCACACGCTCGTCACCAAGGTGGCGGACGACCTGACGTTCCTCGGTCTGCTCGGCCCGGCCGCGTCGCCCACGCGCTGAGCACCGGACGGGAGGCGCGGTGCCGGTCCGGCACCGCGCCTCCCGTCCGTCACCCGGTCGCATCGGGCGTGACTGCCGGGCGCGGCCCGACGGGCACCGGCAGGGCCTCTCTGCGCACGGCGAGCTGCTGGCAGGATCGAGCGCGTGAAGACACTGGAGTTGCCACAGACCGACCTCACCGCGTCCGACGTCGTCGTCGGCCTCATGCGGATCAACGACATGAGCGACGAGGACATCCGCGAGCTGTACACCGCCTCGCGCGACGCCGGCGTCACGATGTTCGACCACGCCGCCGTGTACGGCGTCTGGCACGGGTGCGAGCAGCGGTTCGGTTCCGCCGTCACCCTGTCGCCGTCCGAGCGCGCCGACATCCAGCTGCAGACCAAGGTCGGCATCCGCCCGACGCCGGACGGCGCGTACTTCGACTTCTCGTACGAGCACATCATCGAGTCCGTGCACGAGTCCCTCGAGGCGCTGCGGACCGACTACGTGGACGTGCTGCTCCTGCACCGTCCCGACGCCCTCGTCGAGCCCGAGGAGGTCGCCCGGGCGTTCGACGAGCTGCACGCCGCCGGCAAGGTGCACCACTTCGGCGTCTCGAACCACACCCCCGGTCAGGTCGAGCTGCTGAAGCGGTCGGTGCGGCAGCCGCTCGCGTTCAACCAGGTGCAGCTGAGCATCACGCACGCCAACGTGATCACGCAGGGCCTGACGGCGAACATGGCCGGGCTCGACCAGTCGATCGACCGCGACAACGACATCCTCAACCACGCGCGCCTGAACGACGTCACGCTGCAGGCCTGGTCGCCGTTCCAGAAGGGCTTCTTCGACGGCGTCTTCCTCGGTGACCGCGAGCAGTACGCCGAGCTCAACGACGTGCTCGAGGAGCTCGCCTCGGCACACGGCGTCACCCCGACGGGGATCGCGGTCGCGTGGATCACCCGGCACCCCGCGCGCTTCCAGGTCGTCCTGGGCACGACGAACCCGCAGCGGGTACGGGACTCGGCCGCGGGTTCCGACGTCCGGCTCTCGCGCGAGGAGTGGTACCGCGTCCTGACGGCAGCGGGGCACACCGTCCCCTGACCGGGCTGCGGGGCTGGGCCTGACCGTTCCGGGGCTCTGGGGGTCGGCCCTGACCGTGCCGGGCTCCGGGGCTGGGCCCTGACCGTGCCGGGCTCCGGGGCTGGGCCCTGACCGTGCCGGGCTCGGCACAACGGGGAGCACGTCGCGCCACGGAAGTCCGTGGTGTCGCGTGCTCCCCGTTGTGCTGACGCACGTCGTGCCCCCAGGCTGCTCGGCTCGGCTCGGCTCGGCTCGGCTCGGCTCGGGCGGGAGCGGGCGGGCGGTCAGTCGTCGGTGGTCGGTGCGCTCGGCACGCGCACGTCGACGGGTGAGACCCGTGACGGGTCGGCCGACGCGCCGCCGACGACGTCGAACGAGATGCCGAGCTCGGCGGCGGTGTCCTCGTCGAGCTCGAGTCCGTCCTCGGTGACCTGGTCCTCTGGGATGGCGCGACCCTTCGACGGGTCCCACGCGTTCGCGAACGACATGCGCCCGAGCTTGCCGTCCGCGGCTGGCAGCGAGGTGTCAGGCGTCGGTGGTGTCCGTCAGCGGTCAGCCGTCTCGGGTCACCGGGCGACCGGGCCGCCGCCGGCCTCGTCCTCGTCCTCGTGCGGGGCCGGCGAGACCGACGGGTCGACCGAGTCCGGGCCGACGTCGGCGCCGCGGTCCTCCTCGACCTCGATCTCGGTCTGGTCGTCGCCGTCCACGGGGAGGTCGGCGCCGGGCTGCTGCGGATCGAACGGTGTGCTCATCGACATGCTCCGAGCGTGCTCCCGCGACGGTGGGCGTCGGCTCGACGCTGTCCGTCCACCGCGCCGGGGTCGGCAGCGACCGCGTCAGCCGCGGCCGGGGCCCGTCGCCGGCCCCTGGGTGAGCGACCCGACGGTGGTGTCGACCGTCGTGTCCGCCGCACCGGATCCCTTGCCCTTGCCGCTGTTGCTCCCGGGACCGTTGCCGTTGCCGTTGCCGTTGTTGCCCGCGCCGCCCTGCGGGGCCTCGACGGGGTTGGACGCCGGACCGCCCGGTTGGGGGCCGACGCTCGGGTCGTCGGCGGGCTGGCTCGGTTCCTGCGCGGGCTCGCTCGGCTGCTGCTGCTCCTGGCTGGGCTCCTGCGCCGGCTCGCTCGGCTCCTGCGCGGGTTCGCTCGGCTGCTGCTCCTCCTGGCTGGGCTGCTGCTCCGGCTCGCTCGTCTGCTGCTCCGTCGGCGACGAGGGCTCGCTGGAGTCGGTCGGCGCGGGCGTCGAGTCGTCTCCTCCGCCCAGCGCGATCAGCGCGACGCCGATCCCCGCGAGGACGAGGATCCCGACGACCACCGCGGTGATGATCCCCGCACGCCGTCGCTTCGATCCGTCCGTACCGGGACCGCCCCGTCCGGCAGCCCCCGCTGGACCACCGGCTCCTCGCGACGCGGCACCACCGGCCACCGCACCACCGCCTGCAGCAGCGGCGGCGCCCGCTCCACCGGCGCCCCGCTGGGCACCGAGGACCGTCGTCGCGACGTCGTCCTGCGCACCCGTCCGGTCGTACGCCCGGGTCGCGGCGTCGGCACCGCCGGCGGTCGGCATCGCCCGCGTGGCCTGGTCGCCGTCCGCAGCGCCCGGCACGGCCTGGGTGGCCTGGTCGGCGTGGGCTGCATCCGGTCCGCCGGCACCGAGCGCGGCACCAGCGAGACCGGCTCCGGCGCCGGCCGCGCCTCCGGCAGCACGGGTGAGCGTGCCGGGTCCGCCCGGGAGCAGCTGGGTCGCCGGTGCCGTCCCGTCGCGTTCGAGGGCACGGAGACGTCGTGCCGCCTCGGCCGCGGTCGGACGCTCGGCCGGGTCCTGCGCGGTCATCACGTGCAGCAGCGTCCGCCACGCGGTGGGCAGGTGCTGGTCGATGTCGGGGCCCCGCGTGAGCCGCGCGGTGGCGGACTCGACGGCGGTGCCGGGGAACGGACGTGCACCCGTCAGGCACTGCAGCAGGACGAGCCCGAGGGCGTAGACGTCAGCCTGACCGGTGACCTCGCGCCCGAGGACCTGCTCCGGTGAGATGTAGGCGGCGGTGCCGATGACGGTGCCGGTCCCGGTCACGCGGGCGGCGTCCCGGAGCAGCGCGATGCCGAAGTCGGCGAGCTTGACGTGCTGGCCGTCGCTCTCGAGCAGCACGTTGGCGGGCTTCACGTCACGGTGCACGATGCCCTGCGCGTGCACGGCGGCGAGTCCCTCGGCGACCTGGGCGCCGGTGCGCGCGGTCGTCGTGGTGTCGAGCGGGCCCTCGCGCAGCCGGGTGTCCAGGTCGCTGCCGGGGACGAGCTCCATCACGAGGTACGAGTCGCCGTTGCCGTCGTCGAGTGCGGCATCGTAGAGCGTGACGAGCGAGGGGCTGCGGAGCGCGGCCAGCGTGTGCATCTCGGCCTCGGCGCGCGCACGTTCGCCGTGGTCGACCGCGCCGATCCGGAAGACCTTGACGGCCACCTCGCGGCCGAGCTGCTCGTCGACGGCGCGGTAGACGGAGGCCATGCCGCCGTGACCGAGCGTGCCGGTGACGCGGTACCTGCCGCCGAAGACCCGTTCTTCCATGCGGGTGAACCTACCGTGACGACCTGACCGGGCGTGCCGGTCCGCGGCCGCGCACGACCGGGTCGGCACCCCGGTGGAGGGCGGTCAGGTACAGCCGGTGCGCCGTGATCACGAGCGCCAGCCACGCCAGACCGAGGGCCCACGCGGCGAGCACGTCCGTCGTCCAGTGGTGGCCCAGGAACACCCGCGAGACGCCGATCGACAGCACGAAGAGCGTGCCGATGACGATCGTCCACACCCGGGTGACCGTGCGTGACTGCCGCAGGATGAGCAGGTACACGATCGTGCCGACGACGACCGTGGCGTTGAGCGTGTGGCCGGACGGGAACGACGGCGAGTGCTCGTACGGCGGCACCGCGTCGGACAGCGGCGGTCGGGCACGGCCGATCAGGTCCTTGCCTGCGATGGTCATGAGGAGCGAGCCGCCGCTCGCCGCGACGAGCAGCACGAGCGGGGTCCAGGCGCGGCGCTGCACCGTGAAGCCGATCAGGAAGCAGACCGCGACGATCGGCATCCCGATCGTCCCGGCGATGTCGGTCCACCACGTGACCGCCTGGTCGGCGAACGGCGAGCGCAGGGTGAGCATCCAGTCGAGGACGGGGCGGTCGAGCACCGCGACGTCGTCGGACGCCCGCACGGCGTCGTACACCTCCGATGCCGCCCAGGTCGCGGTCGCGGCGATGCCGACACCGACGGCCAGCGTCAGGACGAGCAGGGGGAGGGCGCCGTAGCGACGGCCGAGTGCCGCCCAGCCATCGGCGACCGTGTGGCCGGCCCGGGACCGCCACGTCGTGAGGTCGAGGTCGCCGACGCGCCGGTCCTCGACGACCGCCGCCTGCTCCGCACGGTCGACCCGACCGGCAGCCGAGGGGTCCTCGTCGTGGTGTCGCTCCATCGACCCACCCTGCCCGTCCCAGGCTGCGAGCGCGCACGCGCCGGCCCGGACGCAGTCCTCACCGCGGGCGAGCACCCGCCCGTACCGGCCCGGACGCAGTCCTCACGGCGGGCGAGCACCCGCACGCGCCGGCCCGGCTCAGTCCTTCGCTGCCCCGTAGTCGCGCACCGTCGACACCGTCAGGGGGAAGACCACCGGGAAGTCCCGGAAGAGCAGCCGTCCGGCGTCGACCGCCGCGGCCCGGACCTGCTCCGCCACGAACGCGGCGTGCTCGACGGGCGTGTGCACCACGATCTCGTCGTGCACGAAGAACACCAGGTGCGGCCCGGCCGTCAGCGGGCCGGGGAACCGGGTCGCGAGCCGGGTCCGGAGCGATCCCATCCACGCCAGTGCCCACTCGGCCGCGGTGCCCTGCACCACGAAGTTCCGCGTGAAGCGCCCCCAGCTGCGGGCACGCCCCTCGACCGCCCGCTGCTGCGCCGGCGTGCCGTCCACCGACCAGGCGCGGTTGCGCGCGGCGAACCAGGCCTCGTCGGGGACGGGCGACGTCCGGCCGAGCAGCGTCGTCACGGGCTCGCCGCGCTCGCCCGCCCGGGCCGCCCGGTCGACGAGCCCCAGCGCCGCAGGGAACGCCCTCGCCAGCCGCGGGACGAGCCGTCCAGCGTCACCCTGGGTCGCGCCGTACATCGCGCCGAGCATCGCGCCCTTCGCCTGCTGCCGCGTCTCGACCGCGCCCGAGGCGACCACCCCGTCGTACAGGTCCCGCCCGTCGCCCGCGGTCGCCATCGCCCGGTCACCGGCCATCGCCGCGAGCACCCGCGGTTCGAGCTGCGCCGCGTCCGCCACCACGAAGGCCCAGCCGTCGTCGGCGACCACCGCACTGCGGACCGTCCTCGGCAGCTGCATGGCACCGCCGCCGTCCGCCGCCCAGCGCCCGGTGACGACCCCGCCGACGACGTACTTCGGGTGGAAGCGCCCGTCCTGCACCCACTCGTCGAGCCATGCCCAGCCGTTCGCGGTGAGCAGGCGGGACAGGCGCTTGTACTCGAGCAGCGGCGCGATGACCGGGTGCTCGAGCTCCTGCAGCTCCCACTTGCGCGTCGACGTCACCATCAGGCCGACGGCCCGGAGCGACCGCAGGACGTCGGCGGGCGAGTCGGGGTTGAGTGCGGGGTCGCCGAGGTGTGCGCGGATCTCCCCCGCGAGCTCCTCGAGCCGGCGCGGCCGCACCCCGGCGGGTACCCGGGGGCCGAGTTCCTCCTCGAGCAGGCGCTCGTGCACGTCCGGACGCCAGGGCAGACCCGCGGACAGGATCTCGGCCGCGACGAGGGCTCCCGCCGACTCGGCGGTGGTGAGCAGGCGCAGTGCGCCCGGCGTCGTCGACGTGGCGACCGCGTCGAGCTGGCGGCGGAACTCGGCGACCGGATCGGCTGCGTCGTCGGCCGGTGCGACGGTGAAGAGCGCGTCGTCGAACAGCCGGGCCTGCGTCGGGCGGGTGGGGCGGGCCTCCTGGCCGGGGTCGTCCCACGTGTCGGGTGGTGCCGTCGCGAGGGCCGTCCCCCGTGCGGCGAGCGCGCCGCGCAGGATGCGACGGCACAGGCGGAGGTCGACGCAGCGGCCGACGCGTCCTCCGGCCGCCAGGACGGCCGGGTACCAGCGGGCGGTGTCGTCCCAGACCCAGCGCACGTCGGGTGCGTCGTGCGCGGCGACGAAGGCCGGGAGGCCCGGCTCGTCCAGGCGCGTCGGCTCGCCGGCCGGCTCCCCCGCGTCGGTCAGGGGCGTCGCGGTGACGCCGCCGTCGACGCGGTGGAGGACGAGGTGCACCCGACGATCATCCTCCTTCCCGCGGGACGCACCGTCGGCGGGTGCTCGCAGCGGTACCGCGGTGCGAGGTGTCGCCGGGGTCGCGTCGTGCGAGGGAGGGCTCAGTCGGCGGGGTGGGGGTCCTGCGTCGCGTCGGTCCGGGGGTCGGTGCCGTCGGCGTCCCCGGGGCGGACGGCCGCGGAGTCCGCGACGTCGATGCGCACGTCCCCGTCCTCGACGCGGGAGACCTCGACGCGCGGGTCGGCGTCGTGCTCGTCCGACCCGGACATCCTGCGGAGGGTGTCCTGTCGGCGTTCCTCGAAGGACATGTCGACGCCGTCGCCGAGGTGGTCGTGGTCCGTGTCGCTCATGCGTCCGACCGTACCCGCGGCGGCCGGAGCGCCTCCCGGCAGTGCACGTGAGCAGCGTTCAGCGATTTGGTGCGCGAATCGGACAGACGCCATGGTGGAGTGATGGAGGTGGAGTGATGGAGACGGAGCGCGCACGAGCACCACGGTGGCGACCGGTCCCCGCCGACGACGTCCCGATCCACGCGGTGGTCCGCTACCGCGACCGCGGGCGACTCGTCGCCGGGACGGCGGTGGACGTCCTCGACACTCCGGGGCGTCCCGCACTCATCGTCCGCACCGACGACGGGCAGCACCACGTCGCACCGCGCGCGATCCCGCTGGAGATGCAGGTCCACTGACCGGCCCGGGCGGTCGTACCGGGGCCGTCGCCACGACGCAGCGCGCTGCGGCCGCTCAGCAGAGGGGGACGTTGACCGCCAGTCCGCCCATCGCGGTCTCCTTGTACTTCGTCGACATGTCCGCACCGGTCTGCCGCATCGTCTCGACGACCTGGTCGAGGGACACGTGGTGCACACCGTCCCCGCGCAGCGCCATCCGGGCCGCGTTGATCGCCTTGTTCGCCGCGATCGCGTTCCGCTCGATGCAGGGGATCTGCACGAGGCCGCCGATCGGGTCGCAGGTCAGCCCGAGGTTGTGCTCCATCGCGATCTCGGCGGCGTTCTCGACCTGTTCGGGGGTCCCACCGAGGACCTCGGCCAACCCGGCCGCCGCCATCGACGCGGCGGAGCCGACCTCGCCCTGGCAGCCGACCTCGGCGCCCGAGATCGACGCCCGCTCCTTGTAGATCGAGCCGATGGCCCCGGCCGTGAGCAGGAAGCGGACCACGGCGTCGTCGCGGTCCTCCGGGAGGACCTCGGAGACGTAGGTCAGGGCGTAGTACAGCACCGCGGGGATGATCCCGGCGGCACCGTTCGTGGGGGCGGTGACGACCCGGCCACCCGTGGCGTTCTCCTCGTTGACCGCCATCGCGGTGAGGTTCACCCACTCCATCGCGAAGAGCGGGTCGTGGTGCGGGTCGTCGCGGGTGAGCTGCTCGTGCCAGTTCGCCGCGCGACGCCGGACCGTCAGGCCGCCGGGCAGCGTGCCGGTGCGGCGGATGCTGCGGTCGACGCTCTCGCGCATGACGTCGTGCACGTGCAGGAGTCCGGCGCGGACCTCGGCACCGGTCCGTGTCGCGGTCTCGTTCGCCATCGCGACGCCGCTGACGGGCAGGCCGGTCGCGGCGCACGCGGCGAGGAGTTCGGCGCCGCTCGAGAACGGGTGCGGGACGGCGTCGTCGACGGGGATCGCGGCCTCGGCCACGGCACCCTCGGTGTCGCTCGTGATGAACCCGCCACCGATCGAGTAGTAGGTCTCCTCGGCGAGGACCGCCCCCGAGGCACCGGTCGCCCGCAGCCGCATCGCGTTCGGGTGGCGGGGCAGCATGGTGAGCGGGTGCAGCACGATGTCGGCCTGGCGGAACGGCACCGTCGCCCCGCCCGCGAGCCGCAGCACACCGGTGCGTTCGAGGTCGTCCAGGGCCGCTGCCATCGCGTCCGGGTCGACCGTCTCGGGGTCGGAGCCCATCAGCCCGGCGAGCACCGCACCGAGCGTGCCGTGTCCCTGCCCGGTCGAGGCGAGCGAGCCGTACAGGTGGACGTCGAGCCCGGTCACGGGGGCGTCGGCGAGCCCGGCCGCGAAGGCCGCGCCGGCACGCATGGGCCCGACGGTGTGGGAACTCGACGGGCCGATCCCGACGCTGAACAGATCGAAGACGGAGACCGGCATCCCGCCACACTAACCCGTCCGGACGGCACTGCTGTCGGGTACCGGGAGTGGACCGCTCCATCGGCACGGGCGTGGGAGACTCGTGCCATGCCCATCCTCCACAAGGACATGCAGGTCTGCATCTCGCTCGCGGCCCGACCGAGCAACATCGGCACGCGCTTCCACAACTTCCTCTACGACGAGCTCGGGCTGGACTTCGTCTACAAGGCGTTCACCACGACCGACCTGCCCGGCGCGGTCACCGGGATCCGCGCGCTCGGCATCCGGGGCTGCTCGGTGTCGATGCCCTTCAAGGAGGCGATCATCCCCCTCGTCGACGTGGTCGAGGAGTCCGCGGCCGCCATCCGGTCGATCAACACCGTGGTGAACGACGACGGTGTGCTCACCGCGTCGAACACCGACTACGAAGCCGTCGCGTCCCTGCTCCGCACGCACGATGTCGACCCGACGGCCCGCGTGGTGCTCCGTGGCTCCGGCGGGATGGCCAAGGCGGTCACGGCGGCGTTCCGCGGTGCGGGCTTCGAGCAGCTCACCGTCGTCGCGCGCAACGCGGAGACCGGTCCTGCCCTGGCCGAGCAGTACGGCTTCGACTGGGTCGCGAGCGTGCAGGAGGCGCCCGAGGCCGACGTCCTGGTCAACGTCACCCCGCTCGGCATGCGCGGTGCGGACGAGGACGCCCTCGCCTTCGCGCAGGACCGTGTCGAGGCCGCGTCGACCGTCTTCGACGTGGTCGCGTTCCCCGCCGAGACCCCGCTGGTCCGCGCCGGTCGCGCCGCGGGTGCGCACGTGATCACCGGCGCCGAGGTCATCGCACTGCAGGCAGCCCGCCAGTTCGAGCGGTACACGGGCGTCGCCCTGACGAACGACCAGGTGCGTCGAGCGAGCGAGTTCAGTCGCGCGGAGTGACCAGGTGGCGGCACGGAGGCTCGTGGCGGTGCCGCCACGAGCCTCCAGACCGTCTACTGGGCGCCCGCGCGCCCCTCCGCGACCCAGCGGAGCCGCCGGATGCTCTCGTTGTTGCGGATCCAGATGCCGGGCTGCGCGATGAACCCGGGCACGAGTGATCCGGGACCCCGGACGGGGTTCTCGCGGAGCGTCACCCGGCTCCCCCGCGGGTGCGGTTCCACCTCGACCTCGACCCGGGCCTCGCCGACCGGCCAGCCCTTCGCCTGGATGACGAGCCGCCGGGGCTCGTCGACCTCGAGCGAGATCGTCGTGTCGTTGATCAGGAACGGCCAGATGCCGAACGAGTGGTGCAGCTCCGTACCGACGGCGGGCCACCCCGGGTCCTGACCGCGCATGCGCGAGGCGCCGACCACCCAGGTCGGGTAGAGCCAGCCGTCCCGGAGCACGTCGAAGACGGCCTCCGGGCTGCAGTGCACGATGCGGACGTTCTTCGCCATGGTTCAGTCCTCCGGTGCGAGGTCGACGTGCTCGGACAGGCCGAAGGTGTGCCGCAGGGCGCTGCGGGCCGCGTGCCAGCCCGCCATGCCGTGCACACCCGGGCCGGGCGCGGACGCCTCCGAGCACAGGTACATGCCGCCGCCCATCCGCCACGGATCGGACGACAGGACGGGCCGCTTGACGAGCTGCCAGAAGCTCGCGGCCCCGGCGGCGATGTCGCCGCCGACGTAGTTCGGGTTGTACTCGCCCATCTGGACGGCCGTGCGGCTGCTCGACTGCAGGACGGTGTCGCGGAACCCGGGCGCGAAGCGCTCGACCTGCCGGACGATCGCGTCGGTCGGGTCGACGTCGGAGCCCGCGGGCACGTGTGCGTACGCCCAGAAGACGTGCTTGCCGCGCGGGGCCCGGCTCGGGTCGACCACGGTCGGCTCGCTCCCGAGGACGTACGGGCGTTCGGCGTGCCGACCCTGTGCCACGGCGTGCTCGGCCTCGGCGATCTCCGCACGGGTGCCGCCGATGTGCACGGTGCCGGCCTTCCGCAGCTCGGTGTTGGTCCACGGCACCGGGTCGGACAGCGCGAAGTCGACCTTCGCCGCCGCGTTGCCGAACCGGAAGCGGCGCAGCGCCCCGCGCTTCGGGGTGGGGATCTGCTTCCCGGCGATGTGCAGCATGCCCGGGACGCTCGTGTCGAAGAGGACGGCCTTCGCCGGGGTCAGGTCGGCGAGGGACCGGACCTCGCGCCCGGTCTCGATGGTGCCGCCGTGGGCGACGAGGTCGGCGGCGAGCGCGTCGACGATCGCCTGGCTGCCCCCGATCGGCACGGGCCAACCGCGGGCGTGGGCGTAGGAGCCGAGCGACAGCGCGGCCGCGGCGGTCGACAGGGACGGCATGTGCTGGATCGAGTGCGCCGCGACGCCGGAGACCATCGCCGGTGCGACCTCGTCGCGGAACCGGGCGTTCCAGGCGGCGCTGCCCTGCTCGAGGGCGCGGAGACCGAACCGCAGGACGGTGAGCGGGTGTCGCGGGACGTGCAGCAGCGCGTCGGTGGCGAAGTCCGCGACCTGGTCGGCGCTGCCGGACAGGGGCGCCATGAGGTTCCGGAAGGCGCGGCCGTCGATGCCCAGGCCCTCGGCGGTGCGCTCGAGGTCGCGGTAGGCGATGCCGGCGCGGCCTCGGTCGAGGGGGTGGCCGTACTGCACCTCGGGCAGCCGGAGCTCGATGCGGTCCTCCATGCGGAAGAGCCGGAAGAACTCGGACTGCAGCGCCATGGGGTGCACCGCGGAGCAGACGTCGTGGTGGAACCCGGGCAGCGTCAGCTGTGCCGTGCGGGCACCACCGCCGATCGTGTCGTTCCGCTCGACGACCTCGACCGACAGCCCGGCCCGCGCGAGCGTCACCGCCGCCGCGAGTCCGTTCGGTCCGGCACCGACGACCACCGCATCAACCATGTGCCCGAGCCTAGGGACGCGCGCCCCCGCGGGCGGTCAGATGACCGTCCGACCCGCCTGCAGCGCCTCGTCGCGACGATCGAGCACGGCGTCGATGCGACTCGACGCGACGATGAGTCGCTCGGCGTCCCGGCTCACGGCCCCCGCGATCCTGGCGATGTCGTCACGGATGTGCCCCAGCGGGGCGGTGTGGATCGGCTCGTGGTGCGCGAGGCGGTTGCGGAACCGGCGGACGTCGTCGAGCAAGCGGTGCAGACCCTTGCGGCGGAGCGTGCCGCGGTGCGGGAACGCCGTCGTCAGGCGCGGTTGCCAGAGCACGGTCTCGTAGCTGAGGGTCGGGTGGCGAGGCACCCCGGCGTCGGTCAACCCGACCCAGAACCCGAAGCTCGTCGCGGCGACGACCTGGTCGGCGGTCGGTCGGGCGAAGCCTCGTCGCATCAGCGTGTCCGTGGCACCGTCGACGGCGCGGCGCTCTCGCGGCATGAGGTGCACCGCTTCGTCGTTCCACCAGTCGTCGTTCCGTCCAGCACGCAGGGCGTCGTGCATCGCGTTCCGCACGGCGACCTCGAGCACGGCGATCGGACCCCAGAACGCGGCGGTCATCTCGATGTTCCAGGCGTAGAGCCGGAGAGCGCCAGCTCGATCACCGTCGCACGCGGCGAGGTAGGGGCACAGACGGGCAGCGCTGAAGAGGCGCGGGAGGCCCGCGAGTGCGGCGATGTCCAGCGCATCGACGGCTGCCCGACCGGTCACATCAACTCCCCCGGAGACGACGATCGCCCCAGGAGTCCGGCGGTGCCGAATGGTCCTGGGGCGTTACACCTCTACCGTAGACGAACCTCGGTGGTACATCAAGTACCAGTCCTGCACTCCCGTCGTCAGGGGCGTGCGGTGTCCGCGTCGGCGGGATCCGTACCGTCCTCGGCGGCGTCGCCCTCGTCGGGCTCGTCCGCATCGGCCGGCGTCGCGACCGGGGCCTCGGCGCCCGCCGGGTGCTCCGCGAGCAGCGCCGCGAAGTCCTCGTCGAGCATCTGCTGCAGACGTTCGTCGCGGCCGATCTCGTAGTCCTCGGTCGGGCGCTGCGCCCACCCGAGGCGTCCGACGACGGTCGTGCCGATGTCGTCCCACGCCCGGGCACGGGCCTGCAGCACGATGCGGTCGACGAAGCCCTGGTCGTCGCGCCGCCGGTCGAGCATGGCGGCGAGCTGCTCGTAGGTGGCCTCGCGCGTGCGGAGCTTCAGGTCGTCGCCGCGCTTGTAGTCGTGCTGGTGCTGCGAGCGCCCCCGCTTGTTGCTCGACGTGGACCGGATCTCCCGCATGCGGGCGGCGTCCCCGCGCTGCTCCTCGGCCATGCGGTGCAGTTCCTCGCGGGTGGCCTCGGCGATGACGGCGTGGTCGAAGTACCCCTGGTCGCGGAGGGCGTTCGTGATGATCCGGTTCGCCACCGCGACGGTGACGGCGGCCCTGGCGATGAGGAAGCCCTCGTCGACGGCCCGCTTCAGCTCCACCTGGCTGACCGGGCGGTCGCGAACGTCGTTCCTGGGGCGTCGTCCGAACAGGGCCATGCTCCGACGATACCGGCGTGCGGCCGTCCGTCCGCAGGAGGTCCGTCCCCGGGAGGACCCGCGGTCACACCACCGGGGGACGCGCCGCGGCAGCAGGACCCCGTAGCGTCGGGGACATGACCACCGTGCAGCACACCCCTCGGACCGGCCTCGGCACCGCGAGCCTCGTGCTCGGGGTCTGCTCGCTGCTCGCCGGGTGGACCTTCTTCGCCCCCGTCGTCGGCCTGTGCCTCGGGATCGCCTCCCGCAGTCGTGAGCCGATGGCCCGTGGCCGAGCGGGGTGGGGCATCCTCCTCAACCTCGTCGCGCTGGCGGTCTGGATCGTGGTCGGCGTGCTGCTCCTGCTCGGCGGCGCGTTCGGCGTGTGGGCGGGCGTGTCCCAGGGCCGCTGACGCAGCGTTCGTCCCGCCGGGGGCCCGGCGGAGCACCGCCGAGGACCGTCAGGTCAACAGCCCGTACACCGCCACGTCGACCCGTCGGGGCCCGAGCGGGAGCGCGCTGCGCAGCGTCCCCTCGTGCACGAACCCGAGCCGCTCGGCCAGCGCCCGGCTCCGGGCGTTGTCGACGCCGGTGCGGACCTCCACCCGGGCACTCCCCCGCTCGCGCGCGACCTCGAGCAGTGCAGAAGCGGCCCGTCGGACGATGCCGCGCCCCTCGTACCGCTCGTCGATCCAGTAGCCGAGCGACGCCTGGCCCAGGTACGGGTCGAGCGCGAGCGACACCGAGCCGACGATGCTCCCGTCCACCCGGACGACGCACGGCACCGCCCGGTCCATCGCGTACTGCCCGAGCAGCTGCTCCGTGTGCAGGACGAGCGAGTCCCGGGAGACCGGCGCCCAGGCCCACGGTTCCGCGGCCCGGAGGCGTGCGAGGTTGGCCTGCACCAGGTCGTGGACGGCGTCGACGGTGCTCAGGTCGCGCAGCGTGAGCGTGCACCCGTCGCCGAGGTCCCGTCCCGAAGCCGCCACGCGTCCGAGACTATGCACGCGGCGTGCGCGCCGTCCGGAGCCGGCCACGCGGCCACGCGGCCACGCGGCCACGCGGCCACGCGGCCACGCGCTCGACGCGATGCAGCCCGTCCGGAGCTCGCGAGCAGCGACGCGACCCCGCGGACGACGGGAGGCGCGGTGCCCACCGGCACCGCGCCTCCCGTCCGACAGGTCACCCGGTTCGCCCGGACGACCGAGTCACCCGTCAGGGCGCCGTGATGAAGCCCTTGTCCACCATCCAGTCGAAGGCGACGTCCGCCGGCTCGCGGCCCTCGACGTCGACCTGGCGGTTCAGCTCCTGCAGCGCCTCGTCCGTGAGCTCCGGCGAGATCTGGTCGTACACGTCACGGAGCTGCGGGTACTCCTCGAGCGTCTCGGAGTCGATCACGGGTGCGACGTTGTACGCCGGGAAGAACCCGCGGTCGTCCTCGAGCACGGTCAGGCCGAGCGACTTGATGCGGCCGTCGGTCGTGAAGACCTCGCCGAAGTTGCACTTGCCCCGGTCGGTCGCGGTGTAGACCGTGCCGGTGTCGAGGATGCTGACGTTCGACGTCGGCACGCCGTTCTCGCCGGACCCGCCGAGCTCCAGGCCGTACTTCTCGAGCATCGGCTTGAAGCCGTCCGCACGCGAGTTGAACTCCGACTCGACGCAGAAGGTCCGCTGGTCGACCGGCAGCTTCGTGATGTCCGACAGCGTCTTCACGTCGTCGAGCTCGGACACCGCCTCGTCGCGCACGGCGAACGCGTAGGTGTTGTTCATCGGCGCCGGTTCGAGCCAGGTCAACCCGTTGCCGGCGTCCTCGTCCTTGACCGCCTGCCACTGCTCGGTCTTGTCGGGGATCCCCTGCTCGTGCGCCATGAACGTGAGCCAGGCGGTGCCCGTGTACTCGTACGTGAAGTCCGCGCCGTGCGAGGTCATCAGCTCGCGCACCGCGACGGACCCCGGCACGTTCGTCTCGTCGGTGACGTCGAACCCGGCCGCCTTGGCGGCGAGGACGGCGATCTTGCCGAGGACGAGCTGCTCCGTGAAGTTCTTCGACGTCACGGTCAGCTTCGCGTCGTCCGGCAGGTCGTCGATCCGCTGGATCGATCCCGGCGCGGCACCCGGCACGAAGGACGCGGCCGGCTGCAGGCCGCAGCCGGTCAGGACGAGGGCGCTCGCCCCCGCGACGGCGGCGGCGGCCACCCAGCGGCGACCGGTGGACGGACGGGAGGCGCGGCGGGCGCCCGTCCCGTCGGTGCGGCGGGCGCGACGTACGCCCTGCTCGCGGGTCGTCTCGTCGGCGTGCGTCGTGTCGTCGGGCGTCATCGGAGTCCCTTCGGTCGTGCGACCGTCTCGACCACGCGGCCGATCCAGTCGATGGTCAGGGCGAGGAGCGCCACCAGGAGCGCTCCGGAGACGAGCACCTTCGGCAGGAACAGGGTCACGCCCGTGGTGATGAGGAGCCCGAGGCCACCCGCGCCGACGAAGGTCGCCAGGCTCGCGGTGCCGACGAGCAGCACCAGGGCCGTCCGGATGCCGGAGAGCATGACCGGGACCGCCAGCGGCAGTTCGACCTTGAGCAGCACGCTGAGGGCGCTCATGCCCATGCCGCGGCCGGCCTCGACGAGCCGGTCGTCGACGCTCTGCACACCGAGCATGGTGTTCCGGAGCACCGGCAGGATCGCGTAGAGCACGAGGGCGACGACCGCCGACCAGCTGTTCAGGCCGAGCCAGGCCGCGAGCAGCACGATGAGCCCGACCGCGGGGGCCGCCTGTCCGAAGTTCGCGACGGCGATGACCGTGGTGCTCGCCCGCCGGAAGGGCCCGCGGGTGAGCAGGACCCCGAGCGGGATGCCGATCACGAGCACGAGCACGGTGGCCTGGAGCGTCAGGACGAGGTGCTGTCCGGTGAGCTCGAGGATGCCCGACGGGTTGAGGGTCGAGCGCTCGGTGGCACTGAGGTCCGCGGTGTTCAGCCAGAGGACCCAGGCGGCCAGGACCACCAGGATCGCGATCGGCTGGACGAGCAGGCCCTTCCAGGGGGTGCGCTGCGCGGTGCCCGGGCCGGCTGCGGCGGGCGCGTCGGTCGCGACGGCGGTCACAGGTCCTCCCCGGACGTCGCGACCGTCGGGGCCACGGGCGAGGACGGCAGGGTCTCGATCGGGTTCGTGTTCGTACCGACCGGCGTGTACGCCTGCTCGTCCGCGGCGGCCGCACGGGACCGGGTGATGGCCTCCATGACGGTCTCGACGGTGATGACGCCGCGGAAGGCGTCACGGCGCCCCGTGACGAGCGCGGCACCGGCGCTCGAGACGAGCATGGTGTCGAGCGCGTCGTTGAGCGTCGCCCCCTCGCCCACGACGGGCAGGGCGGGGTCGATGCCCTCCGGGATGCGGTCGAGGCGTTCGAGCTGCCGCCGGGACGGCCACCCGATCGGGCGCTGACGGCGGTCGACCACGACGGCGTGCCCGTGCCGTCCGGCCTCGTCCATGCGCTGCAGGACGGCCTTCGCCTCCTCGCCCGGCGAGCAGGTCACGGCGTCGACGACGTCGACGTCCCGCACGCGGTTGAGGGTCAGCTGCTTGAGGCCGGCGCCGGAGCCGATGAAGTTCTCCACGAACTCGTTCGCCGGTTCGGCCAGGATCCGCTCCGGGGTGTCGTACTGCACGATGTGCGCACCCTCGGTGAAGATCACGATCCAGTCGCCCAGCTTCACGGCCTCGTCGAAGTCGTGGCTGACGATGACGATCGTCTTGTGCAGTTCCTCCTGGATGCGCAGCAGCTCGTCCTGCAGGCGCTGCCGGGTGATCGGGTCGACGGCGCCGAACGGCTCGTCCATCAGCAGGACGGGCGGGTCCGCGGCGAGCGCCCGGGCGACACCGACGCGCTGCTGCTGGCCGCCGGAGAGCTCGCGGGGGAAGCGGTCGCGGTAGGTGGCCGGGTCGAGCGAGACCAGGTCGAGGAGCTCGTCGACGCGGGCGGCGATCTTCTCCTTCGACCAGCCGAGCATCTTCGGGACGATCCCGATGTTCGCCGCGACGGTCATGTGCGGGAAGAGGCCGCCGGCCTGGATGACGTAGCCCATGCGTCGGCGGAGCTCGTCGGCGTCGATGCCGGTGACGTCCTCGTCCCCGACGACGATGCGGCCCTCGGTGGGTTCGATGAGCCGGTTGATCATCTTCAGCGTGGTGGTCTTGCCGCAGCCGGACGGGCCGACGAGCATGACGATCTTGCCGGCCGGGATCTCGAGCGTGATGCCGTCGACGGCGGGCTTCTGCTGGCCCGGGTACCGCTTGGTGACCTCGTCGAGCAGGATGCTGCGGCCGGTGACGTCGCCCTCGGGGGCGGTGGTGGTGGCGGAGTCAGTGCTGGACACGGATACCTCTCGGGGTGGTCAGGCGGCCGAGGCCGATGAGGAGCAGGTCGAGGACGAGGGCGAGCAGGACGACCCCGACCACCCCGACGACGACGGAGTTCAGGGCGTTGGCGCCGCCGAGGCGGGACAGGCCGGAGAAGATGAAGCCACCGAGGCCGGGGCCGAGCGCGTAGGCGGCGATCGCGGCGATGCCCATCACCATCTGCGCGGACACCCGCACGCCGCTCAGGATGATCGGCCACGCCATCGGCAGCTCGACCTGCAGCAGGGTGCGCATCCGGCTCATGCCGATCCCCCGCGCCGACTCGACGACCGTCGGCGGGATCTCGGCGAGGCCGACCACCGCGTTCCGCAGGATCGGCAGCGTGGCGAAGAACACGACCGTGACGACGGACGGCACGACGCCGAACCCGAGCGGCACGATGAGCAGACCGATCACGGCGAACGACGGCAGGGTCAGCCCGACGGCGGACACCCCGTTCGCGATCGAGGTCAGCTGCGGACTGCGGTAGACGAGTGCTGCGAGCACCACGGCGATGAGCGTGGCGAGCACGGTGCACTGGACGACCAGTGAGAAGTGCTGCCACGACGAGAACCAGATCTGGTCCCATCGCTCCACGACGTACTGGAACACGGTTGGGCGCCCCTCCCTGGTCGGCCGAACGCCCCACCGGACGGGGCACGAACTCGACCGACCGTACGCAGGGGTCGGGGTACTTGACCAACGGCAAACGTCCGATCCGTGCAGTTCCTGCAATTTCGCGCAGGAAGAAACCCCAGTTCAGCGGGCGAGGGAGCGGTGTCACCTGGGAGAACGGTAACGATGTCGAGCAGCGGTCGGCTACTGCGGGATCCTGCCCGCAGCGGGGACGACCCGCCGCACGGGGTACGACGGGTCGTCCGGTGGGACCCGGGACGGTCCGGCTCCCCGATCAGGTCGGCAGGGGGACGCGTCGGGCGGCGACCCGCTCGGCCTCGTGCACGGCGACCCGCTCCGCGGTGAGGAGCAGCGACGCGACCTCGGCAGCGCTCCGCCCGGGTCGGTCGTTCCAGGTGGTGAGGTCGCGGACCCGGGCCATCCGGACGTCCGGCGCCGGGCACCAGACCACCGGTCGCCCCTCGTCGGCGGCCAGGGCGTGCCACACCAGGTCGAGGGCCCGCTGCACCGGCTGCGAGTGCACGACCTGCGGGCCACCCGCCGCCGAGACGACGGCCCCCACCAGGCAGGCGGCGACGAGCGGTCGGCCCTGGGCGGCGAGCGCCGCAGCACTCGACGCCTTGCGCAGGCGTCCGTGCTCGTCGAGGTAGGCGAACCAGGAGTGTTGGATCCACCCCTGCTCGACGACGCCCCGTGCGCCGGTGAGCAGCCGTTGCAGGTCGTCGAGCTCGTGCAGGTGGGCGACCAGCCGTCGGTCGCGGGCTGCCGCGCGCCGGACGGCCAGGCGGTCGAGCAGACCACGGAGACCGGTGCGACGGACGGCGTCGGGTCGGGCGGACGGGGCGGGAGAGGCGTCGGTGTCGACGTCGTGCGGGACGCGGAACTCGAGGGTCATCAGGCCCCTCCGATCTCCAGTGCACGGACAGGTGAGGGAACGGTAACCCCTGCGGGCTCAGCCGTCCAGCACCGCGTCGATCGCCCGGGCCGCGACCGTCCGGAACGCGTCGTCGTCCGTCACGGCGAGCGCCGACGCGATCGACACAGCCCACCCGCGCGCCCGGGTCCAGGTGGCGGGGTCCGCGTCGACGAGCGACGCGAACGTCCGCCCGCCGGCGTCGTCGAGCGTCAACCACCGGGTGGCGAGGTCGACCGCCGGGTCGCCCGCGGTCAGGTCACCGAAGTCGACCACGGCCGACAGGCCTCGGTCACCGAGCGGCGTCGGCTCGACGAGCAGGTTGAACGGGTGCAGGTCACCGTGCACCCAGACGGGAGGCCCGACGTGCGTCGGCGCACCGGCAGCGGTCCGCCAGAGCGTGGCCAGCTCCACGGCGCGGGGCACGTCGTCCGTCGCCAGTCGCGTCGTCACGGCCTCGCTCCGCGTCGCGAGCGGGACGGCGCGGACCGGGTTCGCGGGGGCGTCCGCCGGTGCCGGCACGTGCAGGCGGGTCACGACGGCGGCGAGGTCCCGTGCCACCCGGACGCCCTGGGCCTGCTCACCCGCCGGTCGCCCGGGCAACCACGGCACGATGCTCCACGCCCAGGGGTAGCCGAGCGCGGGACGGCCGGTGCGGACGGGCTCCGGGACGGGTGCGGCGTCCCCCACCAGCGCAGCGATCGTCGGCAGCCACCGCTGCTCGTGCTCGACGAGGGTGGCGGCCGCGGCGCGGCGAGGCAGCCGCACGGCCAGGGCGTCACCGGCACGGACCACGACGTTGTCCCACCCGCTCGCCACGACCCGCAGGGGCAGGTCGGCGAGGTCCGGGTGCTGGTCACGGAGCAGTGCGACGACCAGCTCGACGTCGACGTGGAACTCGGCCGCCGGGGTGCCCATCGGGCCAGGGTACGACGTCGTCGTCATCCCCGCGAAGTGGGGCTGCTGCGGAAACGTACTCCTTGGTATCCTCCAAGAGAAGCGACGTGGGTGTCCCTGGGGGGACCCGCGTCGCTCAGACCTCCCCGGGGCCCTCCGGCCGGATGATCGCCACGAGTCGAGGCACCTCGGCCCGGGTCCGTTCGGTCGCCATCGCCGACAGCAGCATCGTCCAGAGCTCCTGCAGCCGGTCGTACAGGTCCGCCCGGTCGTGCAGCATGTCCGACACCATCTGCACACCGGCGACGGCGGGGCTCACGACGTGCCCGACGAGCTCCGGGTCCCACGACGGGTCGACCTCGCCGACCTCGATCGCCCGACGGATGATGTCGGCCGTGTGGTCCACCCAGCGGCCGAACGGGTGCTCGCGCGGGATCTCCCGGGCGTTCGGGTCCGCGGCGAGCCGGAGCCCCGCACGGACCACGACCTCCCGCGTCATCTGCGTCGCCACGCCCTGCGACATCCACATCAGGGACTCCAGCGGCGATGCCGAACGCGTGGCGGCGACCTCCGCGTAGTGCCGGGAGATCTCGTCCTGCCGGGCGATCACCGCGCTGGCGATGTCGGCCTTCGACCGGAAGTGGAAGTACAGCGCCCCCTTGGTCATGCCGGCACGCTCGGCGACGCCGTCCATCGACGCCCCGAGGTAGCCGCGCTCGTCGAACTCGGCCGCCGCGGCCTCGATGAGGGCCGCGCGCGTCGCCACCGCCCGCTCCTGCCTGATCCGGCCGTCCTGCGCCATGTGCTCGATGGTAGCCAGCCGGCCCCGCCCGGAGGAGGCCCTCAGGGGACCCCCCGAGCGCTGCCGTACCGTGACCGGCATGGACGGATGGCGGGCCCCGCGGCGCTGGGTACGGGTGGGACGGTGGCTGCTGCTGCCGATCGCCGTGCTCGACTGGGTGGCCCTCACCCCGCAACCGGTCGTCGTCATCGCCTTCCTGCTCGCCGTGGCCGGCATGGCCGGCATGGCGGCAGCCCTCGTCGTGCGGATGCTGCACCGGTCCCGTGGCGCGATGGCGGGCCTCGGCGTGGTGCTGCTCCTCGGGGGGCTCGTGGTCCTCGGGCTCGACCCCTTCCCCGGCACGGTGCCGTTCCTCGACCCGTGGTGGCCGGACGCGATCACGCAGCCGCAGGTCGTCGGCAGCGCCTACTGGAAGACCGCCGGCCTCGGGGTCGAGCTCGCCGGCTTCGCGCTCCTGGCCACGCTGCTCGTCGCGGCAGCCACCGGACGACCGGCGCCCCGCGGCCGCTGACGCCGCAGCACGTCCACCCGGAGGGGCACCCGCCCCCGGCTCCGCGCGGTCAGGTGCGGGCGAGCACCACGACGGCGACGTCCGCGCCGTCGCCACCGACGGGGACGAGCGACCGGACGTGCGCGACGAGGTCCTCGGGGTGCGCCACCGCCAGCGCTCCGAGCCCCTGCACGTCCCCGACACCGTCGAGCGCCAGCGCGCCGTCGGTCGCCAGCACCACGCGGTCCCCCGGCCCGAGGTCCAGCGCGCCGACCGTGCGCGGCACGGTGTCCGGCTGCAGGCCGATCGGCAGGTCCGACGACCGCAGCGCGGCCACCGTCCCGTCGGCCCGCACGAGCAGCGCCGGACCGTGCCCGGCGTCGACCCACTCGGCGTGACCCGTCGTCGGGTCGAGGCGCACGTGCAGGAGCGACCCGACGGCACCGCCGGCCGACAGGTCGGGGGCGAGCTGCGCCTCCAGGCCGGCGAGCGCGTCGTGCAGCGGCAGGTCCGTGCGGGCGACGACGGCGGCACGGACCGACGCCGCGAGGAGCGCCGAGGCCCGACCGCCCGCGGTGACCGTGCCGATCGTGGCCTGGACGGACCCGTCCGCGGCGGTGCGCCAGTCGACCAGGTCGCCCCCGTCCTCGTCCGGCTCGAGGAACCCGTCGACCGCGGCTCCCCCGGTCGTGACCGGGTCGGGCACGAGCCCGGTGAGGACACGTCGTACCCGGCCCCGCTCGATCGAGTGGCCGAGCTCGCGCTCCGCCCACCGGGCGAGGTCCCCGAGGAGCGCGAGGTCCTCGTCGGAGAACACCCGCGGCTGCGCGTCCATCACGCACAGCGTCCCGACCCGCGTGCCGTCGGACATCGTCAGCGGTGCGCCGGCGTAGAACCGGACCCCGTACTCGGTCACGGCGGGCGTGTCGGCGAAGCGGAGGTCGAGGAGCGTGTCCGGGACGACCATCGGCTCGGGGGTGAGCACCGTCGTCGCGCAGAACTGCCCGGTCGCCGGCACGCTCGTGCCCTGCTGGAACCCGAACGTCGACTGCGTGGTGACGAGGTCGTGGTGGACGAGGTTGAGGAAGGTCAACGGGACGCCGAACGCCTCGTGCGTCATGCGGGTGATGCGGTCGAAGCGCTCCTCGGGCCCTGATCCGAGTACCTCGAGCGCCTCGATCACCGCAGTGCGGCGGGCCGCACCGTCGAGATGGTTGGTCACCCCTCCTGTGTACCCGCACCACCGGCGAGGAACCAGTCCC
This sequence comes from Curtobacterium sp. MR_MD2014, assembly GCF_000772085.1. Lineage (NCBI taxonomy): Bacteria > Bacillati > Actinomycetota > Actinomycetes > Micrococcales > Microbacteriaceae > Curtobacterium > Curtobacterium sp. MR_MD2014. The sequence continues at coordinate 3,359,063 of NZ_CP009755.1, forward strand.
GCGGGTGGGGGTCAGCCGTCAGCTCGCGTCGCTCGGACACCGGGGCCGCCCAGGCCGCCGCGTTCGCGAGCACCCGCTGGATGTCCGGGTGGTGGTAGACGGGGTACTCCTGGTCGCCCGGCGAGAAGTAGAAGACCCGGCCGAGTCCCCGGCGGTAGGCGACACCGGAGCGGAAGACCTCGCCGCCGGCGAAGGTCGACAGGAAGACCTCCTCGTCGGGGCGCGGGATGTCGAAGTACTCGCCGTACATCTCCTGGCGGTCGATGACGATCGGGTGCGGGACGCCGGCGGCGATCGGGTGCTCGGGTGCGATCGTCCAGACGAGCTCGCGCTCTCCGTCGTTCCGCCACTTCAGCGAGCACGTCGTGCCCATCAGCCGGGTGAACGGCTTCGAGTAGTGCCCCGAGTGCAGGACGACCAGGCCCATCCCGGCGTGCACGGCCTCGACCACGCGGGTGACGACCTCGTCCGACACGTCCTGGTGCGCGACGTGTCCCCACCAGAACAGCACGTCCGTCTCCGCCAGGCGCTCGGCGGTCAGACCGTGCTCGGGCTCCTGCAGCGTGGCGGTGCCCACCGATGCCTCGGGGTGGTGCTCCCGGAGCGCGGCGGCGATCACGGTGTGCATGCCGTCGGGGTAGTGCCCGAGCACGGTCGCGTCACCGCGGCTCTCGTGCACGTTCTCGTTCCAGACGACGATGTTCAGGGGACGGCTCTCGGTCGGCGCTGACATGCCCCCGACGCTACCCGCTCCCCTGGTCGAATCGATACGACCGGCGGTGTGTCGGGAGTGTCGGGGGTTCTCCCGGACGGGTGCGCGACCATGTCGGCATGACCCCTCGCTCCCTGTTCCGTGCCGCCGCGGTGGCCGAACTCGTGACCTGGACACTGCTGATCGCCGGGATGGTGCTGAAGTACGGGCTGGACGCCGGCGATCTGGGCGTGCGCATCGGCGGGAGCATCCACGGGTTCGTGTTCCTGGCGTACCTCGTGGTGACGACGGTCGTCGCGGTGAACCAGCGCTGGTCGGTCGGGGCGCTCGTGCTCGGGTGGGCGAGCGCCGTCGTGCCGTACGCGACCGTGCCGTTCGAGGTCGCGGTCGCCCGGCGCGGCATGCTCGAGGGCCACTGGCGACGGACCGCCGACGAGCGGTCCGGGGTCTGGGACCGCCTGCTCTTCTTCGTGGTGCGTCGGCCCGGGGTGTCGGTGGCGATCGGGGTCGTGGCGGTCGCGCTGGTGTTCTCGGCGCTGCTGGTCGCCGGTCCCCCGGTCCCCAAGGGCTGACGCGGCGCCGCCCTCGGCCGACCCGGTCGCACGACTTGCCGCCCGCGATCGTCCCGGTCGCACGACTTGCCGCTCACATCCGGCGGCGACGGCATGTCCTGCGACCAAGACAGGGTCTGAGCGCGACCGCGTGTCGGACGGGAGGCGCGGTGCCAGCCGGCACCGCGCCTCCCGTCCGTCGTCGGTGCGCGCCTAGAGCGCGGCCAGCGCCTCGTTGAGGGTGGCCGACGGACGCATCACGGCGTTCGTCTTCGCCGCGTCCGGGCGGTAGTAGCCGCCGATGTCGGCCGGCTTGCCCTGGACCGCCACCAGCTCGTCGACGATCGTCTGCTCGTGCTCGTCGAGCTGCGCCGCCAGGCCCTGGAACGCCGCTGCGAGCTCGGTGTCCTCGGTCTGCCGGGCGAGCTCGTCGGCCCAGTACTTCGCCAGGTAGAAGTGGCTGCCGCGGTTGTCGATCGACCCGAGCTTGCGGCCGGGCGACTTGTCCTCGTCGAGGAACGTCCCCGTGGCACGGTCGAGCGTGTCCGCCAGCACCTTCGCCCGTGCGTTGCCCGTCACACCCGCGAGGTGCTCGAGCGACACCGCGAGCGCGAGGAACTCACCCAGGGAGTCCCAGCGCAGGTAGTCCTGCTCGACCAGCTGCTGCACGTGCTTCGGGGCCGAGCCGCCGGCACCGGTCTCGAACAGCCCGCCGCCGCCCAGGAGCGGGACGACGGAGAGCATCTTCGCCGAGGTGCCGAGCTCCATGATCGGGAACAGGTCGGTGAGGTAGTCGCGGAGCACGTTGCCCGTGACCGAGATGGTGTCCTCGCCGCGACGGATGCGCTCGAGCGAGAAGCGCATGGCGTCCTCGGGCGCCATGACCTCGATCTGCAGCCCGTCGGTGTCGTGCTCGCCGAGGTACTGCCGGACCAGCCCGATCAGGTTCGCGTCGTGCGCGCGCGTCTCGTCCAGCCAGAACACGGCGGGCGACCCGGTGGCACGGGCGCGCGTGACGGCGAGCTTCACCCAGTCGCGGATCGCCACGTCCTTCGTCTGGCAGGCACGCCAGATGTCGCCCTGCTCGACCTCGTGCTCGATGACCGTCTCACCGGAGCTCGTGACGACGCGGACCTTCCCGTCATCGGGGAGCTCGAAGGTCTTGTCGTGCGAGCCGTACTCCTCGGCCTTCTGCGCCATGAGCCCGACGTTCGGCACGGAGCCCATGGTCGACGGGTCGAAGGCGCCGTTCGCGCGGCAGTCCTCGATGACGGCCTGGTAGATGCCGGCGTAGCTCGAGTCGGGGATGACCGCGAGGGTGTCGTGCTCCTCGCCGTCCGGGCCCCACATGTGGCCGGAGGTGCGGATCATCGCGGGCATCGAGGCGTCGACGATGACGTCGCTCGGCACGTGCAGGTTGGTGATGCCCTTGTCCGAGTCGACCATCGCGAGCTCGGGGCCGGCGTCGATCCCGTCGGCGAACGCCTGCGTGATCTCCGCGCCGTTCGGCACGCTGTCGAGCCCGGCGAGGATCGAGCCGAGGCCGTCGTTCGGGTTGAGCCCGGCGGCGGCGAGGTCGGCCCCGAAGCGCTCGAACACGGTCGGGAAGAACGCCCGGATGACGTGGCCGAAGATGATCGGGTCCGAGACCTTCATCATCGTGGCCTTGAGGTGCACCGAGAACAGGACGCCCTGGTCCTGCGCGGCACGGATCTGGTCCTGCAGGAACGCCTCGAGCGCGCGGACGTGCAGGACGGTGCCGTCGACGACCTCGCCCGCGAGGACGGGGATCGACTGCTTGAGCACGGTGGTGTCGCCGTCGGCGGCCACGAACTCGATCGTCAGGGTGTCGTCGGCGGGGGCGATCCACGACTGCTCGTTCGAGCGGAAGTCGTCCTTGCCCATCGTCACGACGTTGGTCCGCGACTCGTGGCTCCAGGCGCCCATGCGGTGCGGGTGCTTGCGGGCGTAGTTCTTCACCGACAGCGGCGCGCGGCGGTCGGAGTTGCCCTCGCGCAGGACCGGGTTGACGGCGCTGCCCTTGACGCGGTCGTAGCGGGCCCGGACGTCGCGCTCCTCGTCGGTGGTGGGCTCGTCAGGGTAGGCGGGCAGGTCGTAGCCCTGCGCCTGGAGCTCCTTGACCGCCGCCTTGAGCTGCGGGATCGACGCCGAGATGTTCGGCAGCTTGATGATGTTCGCCTCCGGCGTCCCCGCGAGCTCACCGAGCTCGGCCAGGGCGTCGTCCAGGCGCTGCTCGTCGGTGAGCCGCTCCGGGAACTGGGCGATGATCCGACCGGAGAGCGAGATGTCGCGGGTCTCGACGTCGACCCCCGCGGTGCGCGCGAACGCCTCGACGACCGGCAGGAACGAGTGGGTGGCGAGGAACGGTGCCTCGTCCGTGAGCGTGTAGATGATCTTGGCCATGCTGGCGGGTACTCCCTTGTTCGACCGTGCCGGACCTCGGTCCGTCCACGGTACTCGCGGCGCGGTTTCTCTCGACGTCAAGATACCCGGTCGGGCCCTGCCGTGGGGTCGGGTCAGATCGTGATCCGGAACACCCGGACCCCGGCGGCCCGCAGTCCGGCGGTCCCGAGGCGGGTCCGCATGCTCCGGAAGGGGCGCTTGAAGCCCGAGCGGGCCGAGGCCACGCCGATCTGGTGGAGCACCTCGGACGTCAGCGTCCGCTCGACCTTCGGGGCGAGCCGGGTCACCCCCGAGACCGTGATGACGATGCGCACGGCGTTCGGCGCGAGCAGCGGCGCGATGAGCTCCGCGGCCTCCTGTGCCCGGTGGAACGCGGGGTCGTCGCCCGGTCGGCGGATCGCGATCACCGCGAGGTCGGCGTCGGCGTGCTCGTGGGGATCGGGGAGGTCGTCCACCCCGACGACGCGCATCCTGGCGGCGTCGACGCCCGCACGGACGGCCGACGCCCGGAGGACGGGGAGCAGTTCCTGGGTGCCGGCGAGCACGACCTCGGCGGTCGCGAGGTCGATGGGTTCGTGGCGTTCCCGCGGCGTTCGGGCCATGGCGCAGGTCCTTCCGGTCGCTGGTCTCGGACACTACCGACGCGACGTCCAGCGGGCACGCAACCGCGGTGACACGTCAGCGGACTGCCAGCCGTTCGGTAACGGGAAGATCACGATCACCCCTGTACAAAGCGACAGACTCGTGCAGAATGGTCTGCGGCCATGACGACGACACACGACACCGACCAGCAGCAGCCGGAGACCCCGGTCGTGCACCTGTCCCGTCGCGCTGCCCTCGAGGCCGAGCGCGCAGCGGCCGGCAAGGCAGCGCGTCGCACCCGCGCTCCCCGCCCGTCCCGCTCGGACGCGGCCCGGACGGTCGCGACCGTCTCCCCCGCACCGGCACCCGGACGCACGCCCGAGTCGTCGGCCGCTCCGGCTCCGGCTCCGCACACCGTCCCGGTCGCTGCGCGGTCGGGACGTCGCACGACCGAGGCCCGTGCCACCACCGAGCACGTCGACGCGCGGATCACCCGGGTCGTCCGTCGACGGAGTGCCGCGCTGCCGGTCGCCGCGACGCCCTCGGCACGTGCAACGCGCCCGTCCCGCTCGCACCGAGCGAGCCGCATCACGCTGACCAGCGCCGCTGCCGCACTCGCGATGTTCGCCGCGTCCGCGATGCCCGCCCACGCCAGTGCCGGCACCTCGTCAGCGACGTCCACGCTCGCGCCGCAGGTCCGCACCCAGGACTACGCGGTCACCCAGGCGGTCACGGCGGCCGCCCTCGACCGCGACGACTTCACGGTCGGCGGCGGGCAGCAGGTCGTCGTCGCCGGTGACGGCGGCGCCGAGGGCGCGGTGTCGTACGGCGGCGAGGTCCGCTCGCCGTTCCCCGGCCCGGTGCGCATGAGCTCCGGGTTCGGGTACCGCTCCGCTCCGTGCGCCGCGTGCTCCTCGCTCCACCAGGGTCTCGACTTCAACCCGGGCATGGGCGCCCCGATCGGCGCCGTCGCCGCCGGCACCGTCCGCGTCTCGGGCACGTACTTCTCGTACGGCACGACGGTGATCATCGACCACGTGATCGAGGGCCGCCGGGTCTCGACCCTGTACGGGCACATGATCCCCGGGTCGTCGCCGCTGCGGGCCGGCGACACCGTCGAGGCCGGCCAGTTCATCGGCAGCGTCGGCTCCTCCGGCGTCTCGACGGGTGCACACCTCCACCTCGAGGTCCTGATGGACGGTGTCACGCCGATCGACCCCGAGGCCTGGCTCGAGGCCCGCATCGGCCGCTCGCTCACGATCTGACCCGAGCACGACCCGGCCCGAGCACGATCCGACCCGGGCTCGATCCGACCCGGGCGACCCGGCGGATCGTCGGGACCGCTGACGTCCCGGTCCGTGCACCCCGGACCCACAGCACTCGTGCAGCACCGGCGCGGCGGCGTCCCAGCATGGCTGTACAGGATCACAGCATGGACGATCACCACAGACCGCCCGCCCGTCGCCGACCCACGGTGGTGTCCCGCTGATGGACGCCGACACCTGGATCGCCTTCGGGCTCGTCATCCTCTTCGTGCTCGTCGGCGGTGTCTTCGCCGCGGCGGAGATCGCCCTCGTCTCGCTCCGCGAGTCACAGCTGCAGCAGCTCGAGCGACGTGGCTCCCGCGGAGCCCGGGTCGCCGCGCTCGGGCGTGACCCGAACCGCTTCCTGTCCGCCGTGCAGATCGGCGTGACCGTCGCCGGGTTCTTCTCGGCCGCGTACGGTGCGTCGTCGATCGCGCCGGACGTCGCGCCGCTGCTGTCCGGCCTCGGACTCGACCAGGGGGCGGCCGAGGCCGTCGCCCTCGTCCTGATGACCCTGGTCATCGCCTACCTGTCGCTCGTGTTCGGCGAGCTCGTGCCGAAGCGCCTCGCCCTGCAGCGCGCCGAGGGCTTCTCGATGGCCGTCGCGCCGACGCTCGACCGGTTCGCGACCGCGATGCGCCCGGTGATCTGGGTGCTGTCGAAGACCACGAACGGCGTGGTCCGGCTGCTCGGTGGCGACCCGGACGCCCGCAGCGAGTCGATGAGCACGGAGGAGCTCCGCGGTCTGGTCGAGGACCACGACGCCATCGACGCGCAGGGCCGTCGCATCGCCCGCAGCGCCCTCGACGCCGGTGACCGGATCCTCCGCGAGTCGATGCGCCCCTGGTACGACGTCTCGACCATCGACGCCTCGCTCAGCATCGCGGACGCGACCGACCACGCCATCGAGGTCGGCCACACCCGGTACCTGGTCACCGAGGGCTCGCGGGACGACGTCGCGGGCTTCGTGCACCTCCGCGACCTGCTCCGCCCGACCGACCCGACGGCACCCGTCTCGACGCTCGTGCGCCCCGTGCTCGCGCTGCCGGGGACGAAGTCGCTGTCGAGTGCCATCGCGGACATGCGCACCGAGGGACACCAGATCGCGCTCGTGGTGGACGAGTACGGCGGCAGTGCGGGCATGGTCACGCTCGAGGCGCTGCTCGAGGACCTCGTCGGCCGCATCAGGGACGAGTACGACCCGCCGGCCGCCGAGTCCGACGGGATCGACGGTGCGACCGTGCTCGAGGACCTCGCGGCCGACGGCGGTCCGCTGCTGCCGGACGGCGACTACGAGACCGTCGGCGGGCTCGTGCAGGTGCACCTCGACCGCGTACCCGAGGTCGGTGACGTGGTCGAGACCGGCGAGCACCGCCTCGAGGTCACCGAGATGGACGGGCACCGGGTGGCGCGTGTGCGGGTCACTCCCCGAGCGGCGGACGCCGCCACGGCGGCGCCGGCGGCCACCGAGCCGGTGCACGCGGTCCCGCCCGTCTCCTAGCCGGGCCACCGCCGGACGGGAGGCGCGGTGCCGACCCGCACCGCGCCTCCCGTCCGTCACGGGTACCGCCGGTGCCTGTCGTCGCGACGGTACCGCCACGTACGCTCGTGCCATGGGTATCGACGTGCGCAACGAGATCCGTGACTTCCTGTCCTCGCGGCGGGCGCGGCTCACCCCCGACGAGGTCGGCATGCCGTCGTTCGGGGGCGGCGTCCGCCGGGTGCCCGGTCTGCGTCGGCACGAGGTCGCGATGCTCGCCGGGGTGAGCGTCGACTACTACACGCGGCTCGAGCGCGGCTCGCTCAAGGGCGTCTCGGACAGCGTGCTCGAGGGACTCGCGGGCGCGCTGCAGCTCGACGAGGACGAACGGACGCACCTGTTCGACCTCGCCCGTCTGGCCAACGCCGGCGTCAAGGTGATGCACCGGAACGTACCGACGCGTGTCCGGCCGGGCGTGCAGCGCCTGCTCGACGCGATCACCGGCGCGCCCGCGTGGGTGCGGAACGAGCGCGGCGACGTCGTCGCGACGAACGAGCTCGGACGGGCCCTGTACGCGCCGATGTTCGCGGGCCCCGGGCGCCCCATGAACACCGCACGGTTCACGTTCCTCGACCCGGCCGCGCGCGAGTTCTTCCCCGACTGGGCGGCCACCGCGCGCGAGGCCGTCGCCGTCCTCCGCGCCGCGGCCGTCGCGAACCCCTGCGAGCCCGGTCTCGTGACGCTCGTCGGCGAGCTCTCCACACGGAGCGAGGAGTTCCGCGGCTGGTGGGCTGCCCACGACGTCCGGGTGCACCGACGGGGCGGCAAGCGCATCGCGCACCCCGTCGTCGGGGAGCTGCAGCTGGACTTCGAGGCGCTCGAGCTCGTCGCCGACCCGGGTCTGACGATGTTCACCTACTCGGCGGAGCCGGGCAGCGAGTCCGAGCGGTCGCTCGCGCTGCTCGGGACCTGGGCCGCGACGGAGCGGTCCGAGCGGCTCGCCGCCGTGCGTGCGGGCGAGGCCGAGCTGGACGACTGACGGGCCGACCGGACGACCGCCGTGGTCAGCGGTCGGTCGTCACGGCGCGGTCGGTCCTGCGGGTCCCTCGGGGCGAGGGGCGCCGTCGGCGCCGTCGGTGCCGTCGGTGCCGTCGGTGCCGTCGGTGCCGTCGGTGCCGTCGGTGCCGTCGTCGCTCCCGAGCGTGTCGACGAGCGAGTCCACGCGGAGCCGGTCGATGCGCAGTTCCTTCTCGGTCGCGGTCAACCGCAGCACGCGGATCGCGGCGAACACGAGCACGATGAGTGCGACGACGAGCACGAGCAACAGCAGCACGACCGCCAGGTAGACGATGCTGACGACGGCGAATCCCCCGGAGACCATGCGACGACGCTAGCAGGGAGCGTTCGTAGGGTGGGGCCGTGACGAGGATGCCGGTGGACGAGGACACAGCGGCGCTCCTGCGACGACACCGCCGCCCGGAGCCGACGTTCGTCCGTGCGGTCGCGGGGTCCCTGGCCGATGCCCGCACCGTGCGCGAGGAACGGCCTGGTCCGGTCTCGTACGTGCCCGCGGACCGGCAGGTCGTCTCCGACGGGGACGCCGACGCGGTGCTGCTCACCTTCCCGAGCGTGGACACCGTCGCCGGGCTCGCACGGCCCGAGGACGGCCGGGTCGTCGTCCTCGCGCGCGACCCGGACCGGCTCCGCACCGGCTGGCTCGCCGAGTACGCGTCCGCGGTGGTCGCCGCCGAGGCGGACACGTTGCCGACGGTCGAGCGGCTGGCGACGCTCGTCGGGCCGTCCGTCGAGGTCGTGCGCCTCCCGGTGCCGTTCACCTGCGTGGACGGCTTCGGCGAGGGCTACTACGCGCGACCCGAACGGCTCCTCGACGCCGATGTCCGCGCCGCCGACCCGGCGTGGAGCCTGGTCGACGACCTCACCGCTCGCCGATCGGTCGCCGCCCTGCGGAGCGCGCTCGCGTCGGGCGAGTGGGACAGCCGGTACGGGGCACTCCGCCGGCGGCCCGCGCTCGACGGGTCGGTCGTCCTGCTGCGGCCCGCTCCGTGACTCCCTGACCGGGTCGACGACGACTCCCCGACCGGAGCGACGACGACTCCCCGACCGGGTCGACGACGCGACACGCCCGGCTTGACACGCCGTCGTAGGCTGGGACCGTGAGTCAGCAGGAGGTGGTCGGCGCGCAGAGCGCCGGCATCAGGGCGTGACGCCCCCGGCTGTGCCGTCCGGCACGGCCGCGTCCGTCGAACCCTGACCACACCTCCGCCCGTGCGGCGCGCACCCGCGCCCGGGCCCGTCGAGAGCGACCACACCGTGCTGCCCATCAGCGAGAAGACCATCCGTTCGTCCTTCGTCAACGCCTCCCGCAAGGAGGTCACCGACCTGACCCTGCCGACCGACCTCGAGACGCTGGACTGGGAGTCGCTCGACTTCCTCGGCTGGCGCGACCCGAAGACCGCGCGCCGCGCCTACGCCGTCGTCCCGACGCTCGAGGGCGACCTCGTCGGCATCCTGTTCCGGCAGGCCGAGGCGTCGCCGCGTGCACGGGCGCAGTGCTCGTGGTGCCAGGACGTCAAGCTGCCCAACGACGTCGTCTTCTACGCCGCCAAGCGCTCGGGGAAGGCCGGTCGGAACGGCAACACCGTCGGTACCCTCGTCTGCCAGGACTTCCAGTGCTCCCGCAACGTCCGACGCCCGGTGCCCCCGGCGTACGAGGGCTACGACGTCGAGGCCGCCCGGGTCCGCCGGATCGAGGACCTGCGGCTCCGGATCGCGTCCTTCGCCGCAGACCTCTGAGCCCGCCGAAGCCGCGGGAAACGTCGGCGTAACGCGCGGTCCCTAGGGTGTGGCGGGTGGACCTCCGCGACTTCGACTCCGCCCCCGCCGACGACGCCCGACGGACCGCCCTGCACTGGGCAGCGGTGCCGGCGTGGGCGGACGCCCTGGTGGCCGCTCGACCGTTCCGCACCGTGCCGGCCCTGGTCGCAGCGGCCACCGAGGCGGCGGCGCAGTGGACCGCGGCGGACCTCGACACCGCCCTCGCCGAGCACCCCCGCATCGGCGAGCGCACCACCGAGGCGTCGTCGGCCCGCGAGCAGGGCGCGATGGCGACGGCGGCGGACGACGTCGCAGCGGCCATCGCCCGCGGGAACGCCGCGTACGAGGACCGGTTCGGCCGGGTGTTCCTCGTGCGTGCCGCCGGGCGGACGCCGGAGGAACTCCTCGCCGAGCTCGAGCGGCGCCTCGCGGGGGAGCCGGACGCCGAGGTGACCGAGGCCACCGCTGCCCTGGCCGACATCGCCGTGCACCGGATCCGAGCGACCTTCGGCGTCCCGCACCTGACCACGCACGTGCTCGACGCCCGCACCGGCACCCCGGCCGTCGGTGTCGCGCTGACACTGCGCACCCCCGAGGGCGAGGTCCTGGCCACGGGGGAGACGGACGCGGACGGGCGCGCGGGGCTCGGGCCGGACGTGCTGCCCCGTGGGGACCTGGAGCTGCGGTTCGACACCGGCGCCCACCACCGCGTCGCCGGGGTCCCGACGTTCCACCCGTACGTCGTCGTCGCGTTCACGGTGACCGGGACCGACCACCTGCACGTGCCGCTGCTGCTCAGCCCCTTCGCCCACAGCACCTACCGCGGCAGCTGACCAGGCGGTCGCCCGGCGCCCGGCGCCGAGTCTCGCCCAGGCGGACACGTTCGTGGTCCCACGACCGCGAACGTGTCCGCGGAGCCGAGTCTCGCGGGAGCCGCGGCGGCGCGGCGCGGCGGCGGCGCGCCCGGCGCGGCGGCGGCGCGCGCGGCGGCGGCACGCCCGCGCGGCGCGCGGCGCGTCAGGACCGGCCGTCGCCGACCGTCGCGACCGGCGCCGTCGAGCGCACCGCGTCGTACGACCCCACGGCGGGGTCGGCGCCGTAGCGCTCCCGCAGCCCGCGCGACCCGAGCAGCAGGTTGAGCAGGATCGCGGCGATCGCCCCGGCCGAGATGCCCGAGTCGAACACGAGCGTGAACCACGTCGGGAACGCCCCGTAGATCTCCGGCGCGACGGTCGGCAGCAGCGCGATCGCGAGCGGCAGCGCCACGACGAGCACGTTCCGGTTGTCGAACCGCACCTCGGAGAGCGTCCGGATGCCGCTCGCCGCGACCATGCCGAACAGGGCGACCCCGGCACCGCCGAGCACCGCGTGCGGCACCGCCTCGACGACCGCTGCGACCTTCGGCACGAGTCCGAGCACGACGAGCATGCCGCCGGCGGCCGTCGCCACGTACCGCGAGCGCACCCCGGTCAGGGCCACCAGCCCGACGTTCTGCGCGAACGCCGTGTACGGGAACGTGTTGAAGACCCCGCCGAGCACGGTACCGAGGCCGTCGGCCCGCAGTCCGTCGGCCAGCGTGCGGCGCGACACCGGACGGTCGACGACCTCGCCGACGGCCACCATGTCGCCCGTGGTCTCGGTCATGATGACGAGCCCGACGACGAGCATCGACACGATCGACGCGAGGTCGAACGTCGGCAGCCCGAAGTGGAACGGCGTGACGACGGCGAACCAGGCGGCGTCGCCGATCCCCGACCCGTCGACCATGCCGGGGACGAACAGCGCCGCGACGGTGCCGAGGACGAGCCCGAACAGCACCGAGACCCGCGCGAGCCCGCGCGGCGCGAAGCGCTCGACGAGCACGACGGCCAGCAGCACGCCGGCCGCGAAGGCCACGTCGAGCGGATCGGCAGCGCCGTCCTCCCCACCGTCGGTGATCCACCCGGCTGCGACGCTCGTGAGCGAGACGCCGATGATCAGGATCACGGTGCCGGTGACGATCGGCGGGAACAGCCGCACGAGCTGCGAGAACCACGGCGCCACGAGCACCATGAACACCCCGCAGGCGATCGTCGCCCCGTAGACCGCGGTGATGCCGTGCGCACTGCCGATCGCGATCATCGGACCGACGGCGGCGAAGGTCACGCCCTGCACGAGCGGCAGGCGGACCCCGAAGCGCCAGAAGCCGACGGACTGCACGATGGTCGCCAGCCCGGCGACGAACAGGTCGGCGCTGATCAGGAAGGCCAGGTCGGCCCGGTCGAACCCGAGCGCCCCACCGACGATGAGCGGGACGGCGACCGCCCCGGCGTACATCGCCAGGACGTGCTGCAGGCCCAGCGGCAGGAGCCGACCGAGCGGCGGGACCGTGTCCACCCCGTCCGGTCCGGTGGTCGTGCGTGGTGGTGTCGTGCTGGTCATGGTGCCCCCGTCGCGGTGCCGGTCACGTGTCACCTCGACGCTAGGGAGCCCCTGTTTCCGCCCCGTGACGAGCACGGGTCGCGCGCGTCACGCACCGCGACCCCGGAACGCGCGTTCCGGAGCGACCGCCGACACCGTGACGAACGGGAGGCGCGGCGTCGGCCGACACCGCGCCTCCCGTCCGTCTCCTGGTCGCGTCAGCGACCGATGGACGACATGTCGGGGTACCGGTCACCGGTCGGCACGGGCAGCGCCGACAGGCGCGCGAGCTGGTCGGCGGAGAGCGTCACGTCGGCGGCGCCCACGTTCTCCTCGAGCCGCGAGACCCGCTTGGTGCCGGGGATCGGCACGACGTCGTCGCCCTGCGCGAGGAGCCAGGCGAGCGCCACCTGCCCGGGCTTCGCGCCGACCTCGTCGGCGATCGCCGTGACGGCGTCGACGATCCGCATGTTCTCGGCGAACGCCTCCTCCGCGAAGCGGGGGTTCTGGCGGCGGAAGTCGTCCTCGTCCAGGTCGGACGGCTTCGTGATCGCGCCGGTCAGGAAGCCGCGGCCGAGGGGCGAGTACGGCACCAGACCGATGCCGAGCTCGCGGAGGGTGTCGAGCACGTCGCCCTCCGGGTCGCGCGTCCACAGCGAGTACTCGCTCTGGAGCGCGGTGATCGGGTGCACGGCATGCGCCCTGCGGATCGTGGCGGCGCTCGCCTCGGAGAGCCCGATGTGGCGGATCTTGCCCTCCTGCACGAAGCCGGCGAGCTGTCCGACCACGTCCTCGATCGGGACGGCCGGGTCGACGCGGTGCTGGTAGTAGAGGTCGATGTGGTCGGTGCCGAGGCGGCGGAGCGAGCCCTCGAGCGCCTCGCGGACGGACTCGGGTGCGCTGGAGATGCCGCGCTGCTGCGTGGACGTCTGCTCGCCGGCCTCGTGCCGGTAGAGGCCGAACTTGGTGGCGATCACGACCTGGTCGCGGCGGTCGCCGAGGGCACGACGGAGGAGCTCCTCGTTCGTGTACGGGCCGTAGGCCTCGGCGGTGTCGAAGAGCGTGACGCCGAGGTCGATCGCGCGGTGGATCGTGCGGATCGACTCGTCGTCGTCAGTGCCGGCGCCCGTGTAGAAGGCGCTCATGCCCATGGTGCCGAGGCCGACGGAGCCGACCTCGAGGTCTGCGAGCTTGCGTGTCTGCATGGGTGCAGGTCTACTCCTGCCGGCACCTCGTCAGGGAGGTACCGGCACGGCTACGCTGAGGGCACGGACAGTGTCCGCGACGGAAGGGGAACGTCATGACCGTGGTCTGGATCGTCATCGGCCTCGTGGTGGTCGTCGCCGCCCTGCTCGTCGTGCTCGAGGTGCAGAACGCCCGGCGTCGGAAGGCCCTGGCGCACCTGGAGCCCGTCGACCCGCGCGTCGGGGAGCGCGCGATGTCCGAGGCATCCGGGGAGCACGCGATCATCGAAGGCGTGGCGAAGTCGGCACACCCGGGGATCAGCGGCGCCGGGGGCGGCCCGCTCGGCTGAACCGCCCCGACCAGGCGGTTGCAGGTTCCGCTGCACGGTGTTGCACTCGACACCGGACGCGCTCGTGCGGTTCCTCCAACGGGATCGGACGCACAGCCCGGCACTGGTGTGATCGACCCGTGAACCTGTACCTCCGGCTCTTCCTCCTCGGCCTGCGCCTCCGGCTGGCCGCCCTGCGACCGGGGCGGCGCCCCTCGCTGTGGGACGAGGCCCGCACGCCCTTCCGCGTGCTGCCGACGGACCTGGACACGCTGCGGCACGTGAACAACGGCCGGTACCTGACGCTGATGGACCTCGGCCGCTACGACCTGCTGTACGGGTCCGGCTTCTGGCAGGATTCCGCCCGCCGCGGCTGGTACGCCGTCGTCGCTGCGCAGACGATCACGTACAAGCGCTCCCTGACGCTCGGGGAACGTTTCACCCTGCACACCCGGGTGCTCGGCGTCGACGAGCGCGCCGTGTACATGGAGCAGACCTTCGTCCGGCAGGGCGCGGTCGTCGCTCGGGCGGTCGTCCAGGCACGGTTCCTGCGGCGCGAGGGCGGCCAGGTGACACCCGACGACGTGGTGGCCGCGGCGGGCGGCGCGGCGCGGGACCTCACGCTGCCCGGCTGGGTGCACGAGTGGGCCGACGCCGTGCGGATCAGCAGCGGCGGCGGCGTTCGCTGACCGGTCCGCCCGCGGCCGCGGTGCCCGTCCTACGATGACGGCGTGGACGACGACGACCTGGTGCTCCCCGACGCAGCCGCCTGGCGTGCCTGGCTCGACGAGCACGAGGACGATCCCGACGGCGTCTGGCTGGTGCTCGCCAAGAAGGGCACGACGGAGCCGACGTCGCTGACGTACGACCAGGCGCTCGACGAGGCCCTGTGCTCGGGGTGGATCGACGGGCAGAAGCGCGGCCGGGACACGGCGACCTTCCGGCAGCGCTTCACCCCGCGCCGCCGGGCGTCGCTCTGGTCCCAGCGCAACATCGGGCTCGTCGCGGCACTCGAGGACGCCGGCCGCATGCGCCCACGCGGTCGCGCCGAGGTCGACCGCGCGAAGGGCGACGGACGGTGGGACCGCGCCTACGCCGGAGCGGCGACCGCCACCGTGCCCGACGACCTGCGGGCCGCGCTCGACGCCGCACCCGCTGCGGCCGCGCTGTTCGCCGAGCTCGACGCGACGAACCGGTACGCCGTGCTGCACCGGGTCGTCACGGCACCGAGCGTCTCCGCACGGGCGAACCGGATCGCGAAGCTCGTCGCCGGGCTCGCGACCGGCGAGACGCCGTACCCACGCCCGGGTCGTTGACCAGGGCCCCCGCGCTGCCCGTCGCACGCGCCAGGGGGACACCGATCCAGCAACGGGTCACTCCACGGGCGTAGACCGGGGTCATGACCACTGGTACCGACACCATGAACCGTCCTGCCGCCGCCTCGGGCACGTTCCGCATCGGCGGTGACCTCGAGGTCCACCGCCTGGGCTACGGCACCATGCAGCTCACCGGCCCGGGCGTCTGGGGGCCGCCGAAGGACCACGACGAGGCCGTCCGTGTCCTCAAGCGCGCGGTCGACCTCGGCGTCGACTTCTTCGACACGGCCGACTCCTACGGCCCGTACGTCGCCGAGGAGCTGCTCCGTGAAGCCCTGCACCCCTACGGCGACGACATCGTCATCGCGACCAAGGCCGGCCTGACCCGCACCGGCCCGAACGAGTGGCCGCCGGTCGGCCGCCCGGAGTACCTCCGCCAGGAGGCCGAGATGAGCCTCCGCCGCCTCGGCCTCGAGCGCATCGACCTGTTCCAGCTGCACCGCATCGACCCGAAGGTCCCGCTCGAGGACCAGATCGGCGAGCTGAAGAAGCTGCAGGACGAGGGCAAGATCCGCCACATCGGCCTGTCCGAGGTCTCCGTCGACGACGTGAAGGCCGCGCAGGAGCACGCCGAGATCGTCACCGTCCAGAACCTCTACAACCTGCAGAAGCGCGACGCCGAGGAGCTCCTCGACTGGTCCGAGGAGCAGGGCATCGGCTTCATCCCGTGGTTCCCGCTCGCGACCGGTGGACTGACCGGCGAGGACTCGCCGCTCACCGAGATCGCGCAGCGCAAGGGCGCCACGCCGGCACAGCTCGCGCTCGCGTGGCTGCTGAAGCGCTCGCCCGTGATGCTGCCGATCCCGGGCACCTCGAGCGTCGACCACCTCGAGGACAACATGCAGGGCGCGACGATCGAGCTCACGGACGAGGAGTTCGCGGAGCTGTCGAAGCTGGGGGAGTGACCCCACCAGGCACCGGACGGGAGGCCCGTGGCGACACCGCCACGGGCCTCCCGTCACGTCTCGTGACCACTTCGTGACCCGCCCGGGCTTGTCGGGGGCTACCCGGTATGTGCATACTCGGTATGTCCAAGACGGACCGAGACGGGGGAGTCACGATGAGCGTCAAGATGGGCATACTCGCGCTGCTGGTGGGAGGACCCGGGTACGGGTACCAGCTCCGGGGGGAGTTCGAGCACCGCACCGGGGGGAGCTGGCCGCTCAACATCGGCCAGGTCTACACGACGCTCGACCGTCTCGAACGGGACGGACTCGTGGCCCGCGGCGACGCCGACGACGACGGACACGTCGTCTACACGGCGACCGACGCGGGCCGCGAGGAGGTCGCACGCTGGTTCAGCGAGCCGGTACCCGTGAAGCGCGGTCGCGACGAGCTCGCGATCAAGTTCGCGCTCGCCGTCACGGTCCCCGGCATCGACGTCCCTCGACTGGTGCAGGTGCAGCGCGCCTCGGCGATGCGTGCACTGCAGGACCTGACGCGGCTGAAGCGCTCCGCCGACCCGGCGGAGGACCTGGCGTGGTCCCTCGTCCTCGAGTCGATGGTCTTCCAGGCCGAGGCCGAGGTCCGGTGGCTCGACCACGTGGAGAGCTCCGTCGCGCGGTACATGCCGCCGGCGGCACATGTACCGAAGGCACCGGTCGAGCCCATCGCCGACACGGCACGCGAGGGCGTCCGATGAGCGCCGCCGACACCGAGGCGCTCCTCGCCCTGGATGCTGTCAGCGTCCAGTACGGCTTCGGTGAAAGGTCCGTAACCGCACTGGCGGGTGTCGACCTGACGATCCGACGAGGAGAGATGGTCGCCGTGATGGGGACCTCCGGGTCCGGCAAGTCGACCCTCCTCGCCTGTGCCGGAACGCTGCTGCCGCCCACCAGCGGCGAGGTGCGCATCGGCGGCGAGTGGGTCTCCGACCGCCCGGCGCGGGAGCTCGCGGCGCTGCGTCGACGCCTCGTGGGGTTCGTGTTCCAGGACTTCAACCTCATCCCGTCCCTCACGGCGGTCGAGAACGTCGCCCTCCCGCTCGAGCTCGACGGGTGGAAGGCGAGCAAGGCCCGCCGCGCAGCCAAACTCGCGCTCGAGAACGTCGAACTCGGTGACCGGGCCGACGCCTTCCCCGACGACCTGTCCGGCGGGCAGCAGCAACGCGTCGCCATCGCCCGTGGCGTCGTCGGTGACCGGCGACTGGTGCTGGCGGACGAGCCGACCGGTGCGCTCGACTCGCAGACCGGCGAGGTGGTGCTCCGGATGCTCCGTCGGCACGTCGACAACGGAGCGGGCGCCCTGCTCGTGACGCACGACGCACGGCACGCCGCCTGGGCGGACCGGGTCGTCTTCCTGCGCGACGGACGGGTCGTCGACGAGACGGTCTACGCCGGCGTCGAGTCGCTCGTCGGCCGAGCAGCCTCGTGAGGCTCTGGCCGGCGCTCCGACTCGGTCGCCGCCTGGCCTTCGCGAAGATCGGCCGCGCGGTGCTGATCGTGTCGCTCATCGGCATCCCCACCGCGGGGTTCGCGGCGGCGGCCGTGGTCATCCAGTCCACACTGCCCACCGTGCAGGAGCAACTCCGGTACGACCTCGGCCACGCAGCCGCCCAGATGCGCCTGTCCGGCCCGGACCTGCCCGGGATGCGGCAGGACCCCCTGCAGTGGCAGCTGACCGACTCGGCGCGGGACAGCCCGGTGACGAGGGCGGACGAGGACTCCCCCTGGGCCGACCTGCTCGACCACGTGCCGGCGGGAGCCGAGGCGATCCCGGTCCGGACCACGCAGGTCGTCGTCGCCGGCCCGGGGGTCCCCGTCGCCGTCGCCGCGGACGAGGGAGCGACGTGGTCGCCCGCCCTCGACGGGCACTGGCGCGTGCTGTCCGGCCGTGCACCGACCTCCCCCGACCAGGCGATGCTGACCCCCGCGACGCTGGAGCGCCTCCACCTGTCCGTCGGCGACACCCTGACGGTGACCGATCCGGTCCGCGAGCGGTTCACCGTCACGGGCACCATGCGCGACGCCGCCTCCGGCCCGGGTGCCCAGGGGGTGTTCCTGCCGCCCGGGTCCCTGCCGGCCGAGCTCCCGTACTCCGTGCAGCGGGGTGGGTCGGACACGACCGTGTTCCTGCCCGAGGTCGCCCCGACGTGGTCGGAGATCCGCGCGCTCAACGCGCACGGGATCGTCGTCGAGTCCCGTCCGGTCGTGCTCGACCCGCCGGCGGACCGACTCGAGGGCGTCCCGACCGAGATGACCGTGAACGCGTACCTCGGTGCCCTGGCGCTGGTCGGGGTGTTCGCCGCCTTCGAGGTCGCACTGCTCGCCGGTGCCGCGTTCCTGGTCGGCACCCGGGCGGACACCCGCACGTACGCGATCGTCACGAGCCTCGGCGGTGAGCGCGGCTTCGTGCGGGCGGTCGTCGCCGGCTCCGGGCTGGTGCTCGGTCTCGTCGGCGCCGTGCTCGGGACGGCCCTGGGCACCGGGATCGGTGTGCTGGCGTTCCACCTGCTCGACGACGGCAACGTCGGGACCTGGCCGGGGCTGCACGTGCCGGCACTCGCCCTCGTCACGATCGCGGCGGTCGCCGTCGTCGCCGGGCTCGTGGCGGCCCTGGTCGCGGCACGTGCAGCGACCAGGATCGACGTCCTCGCGGCCCTCCGCGGGTCCCTGCGCCCCGCTGCACCCCGTCCCCGGGCGGAACGGCGGCGGCGGACCTGGGTCCCCGTGCTGGTCGTCAGCGGGACGGCGATGACACTGGCGTGCGGCGTCGGCGTGCTCCTGCTCAACGACCGACCCGTGCAGCAGGACCGGTGGGCCGTGCTCGCCGGGGTCGGGGTCGCGCTCGGGCCGTGCCTGGTGCAGCTCGGTGTGGCCCTCGCGTCGCCGTGGGTCCTGGCCGGCGTCGCACGGCTCTCGTCGCGCCTCGGTCTGTCCGCCCGGATCGCCGCGCGGGACGCTCGACGCAACCCGGTCCGCACGGTCCCGGTGCTCGCGAGCGTGATGAGCGTCGTGTTCGTCGCCTCGGTCGTGATCACGTGGAGCGCCTCGGAGCACGCCCGCTTCGTCCGGGGGTACGAGTACACGACCGCCGTCGGGGTCGCGACCGCGAACGTCTCGCTGACCGACCGCGACGGGTACAGCGACGGGTACGACGCCGCGGTCACCGACCGGGCCGCGCACGTGCTCTCCGGAGCGTTGGACGGCGTCCGGCTGCACGTGCTCGCCGTGAACCGCGAGGACGCCGGCAAGGAGCCGACCACGATCACCACGCCGCACGACTTCGTGCAGCGGGACTGCCAGACGTACGACACGACCGGTTGCGCGGGCTTCCTGCAGAGCGTCGGGAGCGGCGAGCCGCACATCGCGGCGGGGACGGTCGACGACTACGCCCTGCTCTCCGGGCACCGTCCGTCCGCCGAGGTCCGACGGGCGCTCGAGGACGGCGAGGCCGTGTCGCTCTGGCCCGAGTACGTCCGCGACGGAGCGGTCCGCATCGACACCTTCCGGAACCGCACGATCGACGACACCGCGCAGCTCGAGGACACCCGCCCCGATGCCTCGACGACGATCCCGGCCGTCGTCGACGTGCAGACGCCACGGATCAAGGTCGGGGTCTTCATGACCCGGGACACGGCAGCGGCCCACGGGGTCCCGCTGGTCGACGGCCTGCTCGCCATGCACCTGCCGCAGGACCTGACCCCGTCGCAGTACGACGCGCTGTCGTCCGCGTGGCAGAGCGGTGGCGGCGCTGACCGGGAACGGTGGGGTGGTCCGGGCTTCGCCTACGAGCGCGGTCCGGTCGACGACCAGGCCGCCGTGCAGGCCCTCGTCCTCGCACTGGCCGCCGCCGTCACGATCGGCGCCACCGCCGTCGCGGTCGGGCTCGCCCGCTCCGACGGACGCCGGGACGACGAGGTGCTCGACGCGATCGGGGCGGAACCGGTGCTGCGGCGCCGGGTGTCGGCGTGGCAGGCGGCGATCCTCACCACGGTCGGCGCGGTCGTCGGCACGCTGCTGGGGTTGCTGCCGATCCGGGCGCTCACCCTGCGGTTCGACGGCGGCCCGACGGGGACCACGCACCTGCCGTTCGTGGCGGACTGGCCGGTGCTGGCGCTGCTCGCCCTCGGCCTCCCGCTCGTCGTGACGGCGGGCACCTGGGCGACCGCCGGACGCAGCTCCCTCCCGGTGGTGCGCCGTGCCCCGTGAGCCCGAACCTGAGAACGGCCGCGAGGACCCTCAGCGACGCTGCGCGTTCCCCAGGTCTGGGGCCTGGTCCCGGCGGGCGATCCGGAGGATACCTGTACCCGTGACCCGCACCACCCGTCTCGCCGTCGTCGCGAGCATCGTCTCCGCAGCCTGCCTCGTCGGGGCCGGCGTCTTCGTCGTCGCCGCACCCCACACGGCGAGCGCCGAGGACCGCCCCGTCGCCGCAGCCGCCGACACCCGCGTCGAACGCGGCACCACGGACCTCGCTCGTCCGAGCACGCCGGACCAGGTGGTCTCCGGAGCGCTCAGCACCCCCGCGCTGCCGGACGCCGTGCCGTTCGCGTACGCCGGCGACTCGATCACCGCCCGACCCGATTCGTGGCTGCACCAGCTGGAGTCCGACGACCGGCTGCGCGCCGTCGGTGGCTACGCGCACAGCGGGTACCGTGCCGACCAGGTCCTCGCGGAGATCGGTCCGGTCCCGCAGGCGCGCGTGCTCGTGGTCGAGGTCGGTACGAACGACGTCAACCAGGCCGTCCCGCTCGACCGGACGATCGCCGGTGTGGACGCGATCGTCCGCAAGGTCGGTGCGGCGCGGGTCCTCGTCGTCGCCGGTCCGCCGTCCGACTGGACGTGGAGCCGGTGGGGTGCCGACCGTCGCTCGGGTCAGATCGTCCTGACCGATGCGCTGCACGCGGATGCCGACGCCCACGGGTGGGCGTTCGTCGACCCGTTCCGCTCGCTCCGGGCGGCCGACGGGGCGTACGTGGCGGGGACGACGCCGGACGGGATCCACCCGACGGCCGAGGCGAACCGCTCGGTCGCCGCGGCGATGGCCGACGCGATCGAGCGCACCGCGCGCTGACGCTGCCGGCTCGGGCGTAACGAAGCACCGTGCGACGGACGGGAGGCCCGTGGCGATCCCGCCACGAGCCCGGCGTCCGTCGTCGCTCACTCCGGCAGCGGCTCGGCGTGGGTCCGGAAGTCCCCGCGCTCGGTGTGGATGCTCCAGAGCCGCTCGGCGACCGCAGCCGACGAGTGGTCGTCCTGTCCGTCGTCGATGCCGAACGGGATGATCAGCTGACCGACGTGCACGTGCTCGTCGGCCACCGCGTCGTGGAGGAGCTGCGCGTAGGCGCTCTCGCCCGCGAACGCGACCGACGTGCCCGTCACCCGGGCGCCGGGTCGGACCGCGCTGCCGCCGTTGACGAAGAGGATCGTGCCCGTCCCGATCGCCCGCATGCCCGGGAGCACCTGGCGCACGGCGTTCACCGAGCCGTAGACCGAGAACTCGATCGGGCCGACCAGGTCCTCGGCGGTGGTCTCGAGCACCGGGCGCATGTACTCCTTCGCGGGCAGCGGGCTGTACTGCAGCACCTCGATCGGGCCGAGCTGTTCGGTGGCGGCCTCGAGCGCGGCGCGGAGCGAGTCCCCGTCGCGGACGTTCGCGGCGAAGCCCTGCGCGCGGTACCCCGACGACCGGAGCTCGGCGGCGAGCGCGTCGAGCCGGTCCTGGTTGCGGGAGATCAGGGCGACGTCGAAGCCCTCGCGGCCGAAGCGGTCCGCGACGGCGAGCCCGAGGCCCTTGCCGGCGCCGACGATGGCGATGGTGGTCATGCGGTGGTCCTTCCGTGGGTGTGGCGCCGACGGTAGGCCGCCCCGCGCAGCGGTGAGGGGTTCCGCCGGGAACCCCCAGCCGTTTCCCGACGGGGCCGTGTGGACTCGGGGCACGACCCGGGAGGATCACCGTGGACACCACCCGCACACGCCGCAGCCGCCGCACCTGGTCCGCCCTCGGGTTGGCCGCCGTGGCAGCCCTCGGCCTGGCCGCCTGTTCGGACGACCGCGCGACGACCGGTCCGGGCGACCCCGCCGGGCAGGGCAGCACCGCGAGCCCGCCCGCCGACCTCGCTGCCGGCCAGCTGGCGCCGGACGGCCGGACCACGGACGTCGTCTCGGGCCTCGAGGCGCCGTGGTCGGTGGTCCCCGTCGGCGACGACGGCGACGCGTTCGTCAGCGAGCGGGACTCGGCGCGCGTGCTCGAACTCCGGGCGGACGGGTCGACGCGGGAGGTCGGGACCGTCGACGGGGTCCGGCACGGCGGCGAGGGCGGACTCCTCGGCCTCGCCCTGCACGACGGAGACCTGTTCGTCTACTCGACCGCCGACGACGGCAACCGGATCCAGCGGTACGACCTGACCGGGGACACCGGCTCGTACCGGCTCGGTGCGGCGACGACGGTGATCGACGGGCTGCCCGCGAACACCTTCCACGACGGCGGGCGCATCGCGTTCGGCCCCGACGACATGCTCTACGCGAGCGTCGGCGACGCGGGGCAGCGGTCCGAGGCGCAGGACCGCGGCTCCCTGGCGGGCAAGATCCTGCGGCTGACCCCGGACGGCCAGGTACCCGACGACAACCCGTTCGACGGTTCGCCCGTGTGGTCGCTCGGGCACCGGAACGTGCAGGGCATGGGTTGGGCCGAGGACGGCACGATGTTCGCCGCGGAGTTCGGGGAGGACCGCTGGGACGAGCTCAACGTCATCGAGCCAGGGGGGAACCACGGGTGGCCCGAGGTCGAGGGCACCGGCGGCGAGGACCGCGGGTTCGTCGACCCGGTGCAGCAGTGGTCGACGGACGAGGCCTCGCCGAGCGGGCTGACCGTGATCGGCGAGACCGTGTTCGTCGCGAACCTCAAGGGGGAGTCCGTCCGCGCCGTCCCGGTCTCCGACCCGTCGAGCTCGACGGTGTACTTCCAGGGCGAGCACGGGCGCATCCGCACGGTGCTGCCCGGCCCCGACGACACCCTCTGGTTCGTGACGAACAACACCGACGGCCGCGGCGACCCACGCGACGGCGACGACCGGATCCTGTCCGTGCCGCTCACCAACGTGCGCTGACGGGAGACACCGTGCGCTGACGGGGGTTCCGGCAGCACCTCGTTGCGGATCCCGCACGGCCGTACCGTGGGGCGCATGGATCACCGTGACGAAGCCCGCGACTTCCTGTCCAGCCGTCGCGCACGCATCAGCCCGGAGCAGGTCGGCCTCCTGACTTCCGGCACCCGTCGGCGCGTCCCCGGACTGCGGCGCGAGGAGGTCTCCCGCCTGGCCGGCGTGAGCATCGACTACTACACGCGGCTGGAGCGCGGGAACCTGCAGGGCGTCTCCGACAGCGTGCTGGACGCCGTCGCCACGGCGCTGCAGCTCGACGCCGCCGAGCACGAGCACCTGCGCGACCTCGCCCGGCACCAGAACACCAGCCCCCGCCGGGCGGCCCGGTCCGTCCCGGTCGCCGCCGTGCGCCCGGAGCTGCAGTACCTGCTCGACGTCGTGACCGAGGCGCCCGCCATGATCGTGAACAACCGGCAGGACATCGTCGCCGCGAACACGCTGGGGTGGGCGTTGCACGCCGAGATCGTCACGGGCGACCGACCGATGAACTTCGCGCGGTACATCTTCCTCGACTCCAGGGCGCGCGACTTCTACCGTGACTGGGACCGCGCGGCGCACACGAACGTCGCGATCCTCCGGCGCGAGGCCGGTCGGGCCCCCGGAGACCGGGAGCTCGCGGCGCTCATCGGTGAGCTGGCGATGCGCAGCGAGGACTTCCGGGAACTCTGGGCGTCCCACGACGTGCGGCGGCACTACGCCGGCGTGAAGTCCTTCGACCACGGCGTGGTCGGACCGATCGAGCTGCACTTCCAGTCGTTGGAACTCACCGAGGACCCCGGCCTGTCGCTGACGATCTACCCAACGACCCCGGGCAGCGCGACCGCCGACGCGCTGCGGGTACTCGCGTCGTGGGCCGCAACGGAGCGGATCGCCGAGCGTGCCACAGGTCCGACGACGGCCGACGCGACGGGACAGGAGCTCGCGTGACCGACACCTCCGCCGTCGCCACACCACTGTCCGGGCGACCGGGGCCGTGGGCACGCCTGCGCTTCCGGTGGCAGGCCGAGCAGGAGGTCCACGAGCTCACCCGCGACCGGGAACACGAGCGACGGGTCCTCGCCGAGGCGGCCGTCCGCCTGCAGCCCGGCCCGTGGGCCGTCGGCCTGCTCCTCCGCCGTGATGCGGACACCGACCAGGGCACGTCCCGGTGAGCAGAGAGCAGGCTCCGGCGACCATGACCCGCGGCCGCACGCTGCTCTTCGCCGTCGCGGGCGGTGCGGCGGTGGGCAACCTGTACTGGGCGCAACCGCTGCTCGACGACATCGCCGCCGACCTCGGCACCTCGCCCGCGTCCGCGGGGTTCCTCGTCACGCTGACGCAGGTCGGCTACGCCCTCGGGATCCTGCTGCTCGTGCCGCTCGGCGACGTGGTCGACCGTCGTCGGCTGGTGCCGGGCGTGCTCGCAGCCTCCGCCGTGGCCCTGCTCGCGGCCGCACTCGCCCCGGGGTTCAGCGCCCTGCTCGTCGCACTCGCGCTGGTCGGCGCCACGACGGTCGCCGGACAGCTCCTCATCCCGCTCGCGGGCGACCTGGCCGACCCGGCGTCACGTGGTCGGGTGGTCGGGACGATCGCGTCCGGCGTGCTCACCGGCATCCTGCTGTCCCGGACCGTCAGCGGCGTGATCGCAGAGGTCGCCGGGTGGCGGAGCGTGTACGTCCTGGCCGCGGTGGTCGCGGTCGTGCTGGCGTTCCTGCTCGCGCGGGCGGTCCCGCGCCTGCCACGGCGCGAGCGGGTGCGGTACCCGCAGCTCATCGCGTCGGTGGTCGGAGTCGTCCGGGCACACCTGGCGGTCCGCGTGACGCTGGTCGTCAGCGCGTCGGTGTTCGCCGTGTTCACGATGTTCTGGACGGCGCTGACGTTCCTGCTCAGCAGCGCACCCTTCGGGTACTCGACCACCGCGATCGGCGCCGTCGGTCTGGTCGGGCTCGCCGGGGCGGTGGCGGCGCAGCGCGTCGGGCGGCTGCACGACCGCGGCTGGTCGGTCCCGGTCACCGGTGCCGCGCTCGTGCTGGTGCTCGTCTCGCTGGTGGTCGCGGGGCTGGGGGCGCGGTCGATCGTGGTCGTGCTCGTCGCGGTGCTGCTGCTCGACGTCGGGGTGCAGGCCACGAACGTGCTGAACCAGACACGGCTGTTCGCGATCGACCCCGCGGCTCGCAGCCGGTTGAACACGGCGTTCGTCACCGGGAACTTCGCCGGCGGCGCGGTCGGGTCGGCGATCGCCGGCGTGCTCTGGAACGCCGGCGGGTGGACCGCCGTGACGGTCGGCGCTGCCGTGCTGGTCGGCTTCGCGACGACGGTCTGGGCGGTGCACCGACGCGGGGCACTCGCGCTCCCGGGGCGCACCGCGTCGAGCTGACGGTCGGGATCAGGGCCGGAACGACTCCGGCACGTCGAGGTCGCCGTGCTCCGCCTGCCACCGCAGCGCATCGCGCACCGTCGCCGACGCCGTGTACGCCGGTGCGTACCCGAGGACCCGCCGCGGCTTCTCGGTGCTGAACACCTGGCTGCGGGACAGGTGCTCCCAGCTCGCGTCGGCGTGCTCCGGAGCCGTGGTCTGCCGGAACTGGTCCCAGTCGACGGACTCGAGCCGTGCCTCCCGGCCGGCCCACGACGCGACCAGGTGGGCGTACCCGCGCACCGTGAGCGCCGTCGGGGCGGTCGCGAAGAAGTCCTGCCCGGCGGCGGCGTCCCGCTGCTCGACCGCGAGCTGGAACAGCTGCGCGACGTCGTCGGCGTGCACGTGGGCCATCGACTCCGCGCCGAGGCCCGGGACCTCGACGACCTCGCCCGCGGCGAGCCGTTCGACCACCGTGGGGTCGAGGTTGCCGAGCGGACCGATCGGCATCCAGCCCGGACCGCTGATGTGCCCGGGGTGGATCGACGTCGTGACGACCCCGCCGTCGGCGGTCTCCTGCAGGAGCATCCGGGCGATGGCGTCCTTCTGCGTGCCGTACTCGCCGAAGGGCGGCGTGGCGGTCTCCTCGGTGATCGGCAGGACGTGCGAGACGCCGGCGCGCCAGATCGACCCGCAGTGGACCAGGTGGGTCCGGCTGCCGCGGAGCGCCCGGACGAGCTGCTCGGCCGACCCGAGCGTGAAGCAGACGAGGTCGACCACGGCGTCGGCGCCGAGAGCGGCGATCCGGTCGCCGAACGTGCCGTCCCGGTCCTCCTGCTCGCGGTCGGCGGTGATCCGCTCGACCTGCTCCCACTCGGGAGCCTCCGCGTACGGGCTGCTGGTGCCGCGCGTCACGACCCTGACGCGGTGCCCGGCGCGCACGAGGCGGGGGACCAGGAAGGTGCCGATGTGGCCGGTGGCTCCGATGACGACGATGTCCATGCGGGCCACGCTAGGCGCGCGTCCCCGTGTGCGGCAGGCCCTGCCGGTGCTCCCCGGCGGACGGGACGGCGACGGACCGGACACCGGACGGACGGGAGGCGCGTGGCGGGTCCGCCACGTGCCTCCCGTCCGGTGTCGGTCCGGTCAGGACCCGCTGACCACCTTGACGGAGCCGGCGATGACCGCCGCGTCCTCGGCGAGCGCGCCGACCGGGTCGGGCAGGCCGGAGCTGCTGAGGAGCTTGCGGGCGGCCCACCCGGCGAAGCTGCCGACGATCGCGCCGACGCCTCCGAGGATCGCGCCCTCGAGTCGGAGGTCCCGCCGACCGGTCGTCCCGAGCGCCGCACCCGCGAACGCACCGGCACCGATGCGGCCGACCAGGCCGAGCGGCGAGATGCGGGCGGGGGCCTTCGGGGACTTGTCGCCGACGAGCTCGCCGATGGCGGACGCGACGAGCAGGCCGCGGCCGAGCGGCGAGCTGAAGGCCTTCCACTGCTGCCAGTCGCCCTTGACGGCCTTGTTGTCGTGGTTCAGCGCGAGGACGGCCAGCGGGGTGCTGCTCCGTCCACCGCTGAGGAACCCGAGTGCCAGAGTGCGGACCAGGGTGTGCTGCTCGTCGTGCTTGCTCATCGGTTCTCCCGTCGTGTCGCACCGGACGGTACTCGCCGGGCGCTGGGGGACGGACCCGCTCCCGCCGCTTCCGAGCCGCACCGCGTACCGTCCGGGCCATGAGCAACGTCATCCTGTTCGGCGGCCACGGCAAGGTCGCGCTCCTCGCCACCCGGATCCTCACCGAGCGCGGACACCGCGTGACCTCCGTGATCCGCGACCCCGACCAGCAGGACGAGGTGCGCGCCCACGGCGGCGAGCCCCGGGTCGCCGACGTGCAGGAGCAGTCGCTCACCGACTTCGCCGACCTGGTCCGCGGGCACGACGCCGTCGTCTGGTCGGCCGGTGCCGGCGGCGGTTCCGCGGACCGCACCTGGGCGATCGACCGCGACGCCGCCGTCCTGTCCGTGCAGGGCGCCGCGCAGGCCGGGGTCGACCGCTACGTGATGGTCTCGTGGTCCGGGTCGAAGCTCGACCACGGGATCCCCCAGGACCAGGACTTCTTCGCGTACGCGCAGTCCAAGATGATCGCCGACGCCGTGCTCCGGGACTCCGGGCTGCAGTGGACGGTCGTCGCGCCGAGCACCCTGACCGACGACGAGCCGACCGGCTCGGTCGACTGGGACGGCTCGGCGTCGCAGGTCCCGCGCGGTGACGTGGCCCACGTGGTCGCGGACGTGCTCGAGGACCCGTCGACGGCCGGTCGGACCATCCGCTTCAACGGCGGCGACACGGCGATCGCCGACTTCCTCCGGGGCTGACCGCGTGGCGGACGCCCCCCGGTCGCTCACACTGGAGATCGGGGACCACGAGCTGGTCATCGGGCTCGTGCGGCGCGTCCACCTCCGACGGATCGGGGGCCCCGTCACCGAAACGTCGCGAGACTTCTGACCACCGGGACGAACGGACCAGTCCATGCACGCTCTCCTCGTCCGCATCCGGGAGTCCTTCTGGTTCCTGCCGGCCGTGCTCGGTGTGGTGGCGATCGTCGCCGCGCAGCTGCTCGTCACCCTCGACCGCGAGGTCCTCGACGGGCGGGTCCCCGCGGTGCCGTTCCTCGACGCGCTGAGCGCCGGGGGCGGTCGGTCGATCCTGACGACGATCGGCACGGCGATGCTCACGGTCGCCGGGACGTCGTTCTCGATCACGATCTCGGTCCTCGCCACCACGTCCTCGACGTACGGCCCGCGGCTCGTGCGGAACTTCACGGCCGACCGGGCGAACCAGCTCGTGCTCGCGGCGTTCACGTCGACGTTCCTCTACGCGATGGTCGTGCTGCGGACGGTGCACACCGACGTCGACGACGGCGACCCGTTCGTCCCCGTCGTCGCGATCCACGTCGCGGTCCTGCTCGCCGTGCTCGACGTGGGCGTGCTCGTCTTCTTCATCCACCACATCGCGTCGAGCACGCAGATCACGTCGCTGCAGCGGCAGGTGCAGACCGACCTGCGTGCAGCGGTCGACGAGGCCTACCGGGACGGCGACGACGATCGACGGACGATCGCCCCCGTCGTCGTGCCCGAGGACGGGTGGTCCGCGGTCCGGGCTGCGGCCGACGGCTACGTGCAGTCGGTGGAGTGGCGGGCCCTGACGGCCTGGGCGGGCCGCAACGACCGTCTGGTCGACGTCGTCGCGACCCCGGGCCGGTACGTGATCCAGGGCGACGTCGTCGTCCGCGTCCGCGCGGACGGGGGCAGCAGGCCGACGGTCGACACCGCCACCGCTCGGACGCTGCGCGCCGCGGTGGTCCTCGGCACCGCCAGGACGCCCGTGCAGGACGTCGAGTTCGCCCTGCAGCAGCTGGTCGAGATCGCCGTCCGCGGGCTCGCTTCCGGATCGAACGACCCGTACACCGCGGTCAGCGCCCTGGACATGGCGACGCCCGTCCTGGTGCCGCTCTGGCGGGACCGGGCGGCCGTCACGGCACTGCTCGGACCGGACGGAGCGCCGCGGGTCCTGCAGCACTGGCCGGCACCGGAGGACCTCGTGGCGGGCCTCTTCGCGACCGTCGGCCACTACGGCGCCGGGCAGCCGCTCGTCGAGCGTGCCGCCGACCGGCTGGCCGGTCGGCTCGAGCAGCAGGCGTCCCAGCGGCGGCGCGGACTCGTCGCGACGATGCGTGCGCGGACCGTCGACCCCGGCCAGGACAGCCCCGCCTGAACGGTTCCACAGCACATCAGGCACCATGGACGGATGGCCACCACCAGACCACCCGCAACCGCATCCGATCAACTCCGGCCCGGTGAGCCGGTCCGCACCACCCCTCAGCTCGCTCGTTGGGTCTTCTGGCCGGCCGCCGTGATCGTGCTCGGCTTCGTCGCCTGGACCCTCATCGCGCCGTCGTCCGCCGAGGCCGTGTTCACCGCACTGCAGAGCGGGATCGTCCGCAACTTCAGCTGGTACTACGTGCTCATCGCGGCGTTCTTCGTCGGGTTCTCGCTGTTCGTCGGCTTCTCGAGGTACGGCGACATCAAGCTCGGCAAGGACCAGGACGAACCGGAGTTCTCCACCGGCTCGTGGTTCGCCCTGCTCTTCGCTGCGGGCATGGGCATCGGCCTCGTCTTCTACGGTGTCTCCGAGCCGCTCAGTCACTTCGCCTCGCCCCGGCCCGGTGTCACGGGCACCGAGAACCAGCTCGCCCAGCAGGCGATGACCCAGACCTTCCTGCACTGGGGCCTGCACGCCTGGGCCATCTACGTCGTCCTCGGCCTCGCCCTGGCGTACGCGATCCACCGCAGGGGCCGCCCGGTCTCGATCCGCTGGGCACTCGAACCGCTGCTCGGCAACCGCGTCCGCGGCGGGTGGGGCAACCTCATCGACGTGATCGCCCTGATCGGCACGCTGTTCGGTGTCGCGACCTCGCTCGGCCTCGGTGTCATCCAGATCGGTGCCGGCCTCGAGAGTGCGGGTCTCGCGGAGAGCAGCACCGTCAGCCAGATCGCGATCATCGCGGTCATCACCGCCGTGACGATCGTCTCCCTGGTCACCGGTGTGACCAAGGGCATGAAGATCCTCTCGAACTTCAACCTCATCCTCGCGGCGGCACTGCTGCTCTTCATCCTGATCGTCGGCCCCACGCAGTTCCTGCTCCGCGACTTCGTCCAGTCGATCGGCGCCTACCTGCAGAACGTGGTGGGCCTGTCCTTCAACGTCACCGCGCAGCAGGGCGCCGCGGGCGAGGAGTGGCAGGGCGCCTGGACCACGTTCTACTGGGGCTGGTGGATGTCGTGGGCCCCCTTCGTGGGCATCTTCATCGCCCGGATCTCGCGCGGTCGCACCGTCCGTGAGTTCGTCTTCGGCGTGCTGCTCGTGCCGACCGCCCTCACCTTCCTCTGGTTCGCCGTCCTCGGCGGTGCCGCGATCCACCAGGAGACCGACGGCGCCGGCGGCCTCGTCGGCGCGGACGGCTCCGTCGACGTCGAGGGGTCGCTCTTCACGCTGCTCGCCGACCTGCCCGCGGGCGTCGTGCTGACGTTCGGCGCGATCCTGCTCATCGGTGTGTTCTTCGTGACGTCCTCGGACTCGGGGTCGCTCGTCATGGCGATGATCGCCTCGGGCGGTGACATCGAGCCGAAGAACTGGCTCCGCGTCTTCTTCGCGGTCGTCGCCGCCCTGCTCGCCGTCGCGCTGCTGCTGACCGGCGGGCTGAACGCGTTGAAGACCGCGGCGATCACCACGGCACTCCCGTTCAGTGTCGTGCTGCTCATGGTCTGCTGGTCCACCGTGATCGCCTTCAACCGGGAACGCCGGGCGTACGACAAGGCGGAGCGCGAGGTCCTGCTCGAGCACGTCGGCGCGTACTACGGTCTCGAGGTCGACGCACCGGAGCAGCGGCAGTCCGGTCGCCCCTGGGACCTGGTGCGCCGGATCCGCGGCGGCCGTGGGCGTTCCGCGTCGGCCGTCGGCGGGGTCAGCACCTCGCCGGATGCCTTCCCGGTGCACACGCAGACCGTCTCGCCGGACCCCGGCATCGACGCGACCCTCGACCCGGCGCCGGCGGACACGTCCGCAGACCGCCCGGAGGAGCGCCCCGGCTCCTGACGCGACCCGGTGACGGACGGGAGGCGCGGTGCCGGCTGGCACCGCGCCTCCCGTCCGTCCTGCCGTCAGCCGAGCTGCGCCGCGAGCACGTCCGGCGTCTGCTGGAGCGACGCCTTGACCATCGCGCTCCACTCGTCGACGACGACCTCCGCGAGCCCCTGCTCGACCCCGTCGAGCGACGCGCGTGCGACGTCGGCCGGGTCGGTCATGTGGCCGTCGTACCCGGCCATCATGTCGGTGTCGGCCGCACCGAGGTGCAGCCCCTGGACCGTGATCCCGGCGTCGCGCAGCTCGAGCCGGACCGCGTTCGTCATGTTCCACTCCGCGGCCTTCGCCACCCCGTAGGCACCCGACCCCGGGTACGCGAACCAGGAGAGCGCGGAGAGCACGTTGACCACCGCGCCACCACCGTTGCGTTCGATGACGGGTGCGAAGGCCCGCAGCATCGACAGGGTGCCCCAGAGGTGGGTGTCGAGCAGCCGGTGCGCGTCGGCGAGGTCGTCGCGCAGGAGCGAGCCGGTCCCGGCGATCCCGGCGTTGTTGACGAGCAGCGTGACGTCCTGCGCGGCGGCAGCCGCAGCGGCGACCGACGTCTCGTCGGTGATGTCGAGCGGCAGCACCTCGACGCCGTCGATGTCGACGAGCTCGGGGCGGCGAGCGCTCGCGTAGACCTTCGACGCGCCGCGCTCGAGCAGCTGGGTGACGAAGCGGCGGCCGATGCCCCGGTTCGACCCGGTGACGAGTGCGACGGATCCGGCGATGTCCATGGTGTCCTCCTGCCTGGCGGGTCCTTCCCGCTGCGGCTCGGCTACGGTAGGACCTCACATCGGTGTCAGGTGCAAGTGTGGATCGGAGACGACGTGCGGATCGGTGACCTCGCTGCGGCGACGGGTGCGAGCGTGCGCTCGCTGCGGTACTACGAGGAGCAGGGGTTGCTCAGCGCGGAGCGGACCGCGGGTGGCCAGCGGTCCTACGCGGCGTCGTCCGTCGAACGGGTGCAGCTCGTGCAGCAGCTCTTCGCCGCCGGACTCCCGAGCCGGACCATCGTGCAGCTGCTGCCGTGCGTCGACGCGGGGGTGGCGACGCCGGAGTCCTTCGCGCTGCTGGTCGCCGAGCGCGACCGGATCACCGCACAGCTCACGGAGCTCGAGGCCGCCCGCGACCGGCTCGACGAGGTCATCGCGATCACCGAGCACCCGACGCCCGAGCACTGCCCGGCACTGCGGGAGCACGCCGCCGCGGCCTGAGGGACGCCGACGCTGTCGGTGGCCCCGCCTAGCGTGAGGGCATGCCCGAGGGTGACTCCGTCCACCGCCTGGCAGCTCGACTCCGTGCCGTCGACGGGGCCCTGGTCGCCCGCGGCGAGCTCCGCGGCGGCGCCGACGCCGGCACCCCGCTCGGCGGCCGGCGCATCGTCGCCCACGCCACGCACGGCAAGCACCTGCTCACCCGGTTCGACGACGGCACGACGCTCCACACCCACATGCGGATGACCGGTTCGTGGACCACGACGGGTGCGGGGAAGCGGCTGCCGGTCCGCGCCGCGCAGGACGCCCGGGTGCGCATGGCCCTCGACGACGGACGGACGGTGTGGGGGATCGCGCTGCCCGTGGTCGAGCTGCTCCCCACCCGCGACGAGCACCTGGCGGTCGGGTACCTCGGCCCGGACCTGCTCCACGACGACTTCGACCGCGACGAGGCCGTCCGACGCTGCACGGCGGACCCGGACCTGCCCGTGCGCACGGTCCTGCTCGACCAGAGGCGCGTGGCCGGGCTCGGCAACCTCTGGGCGAACGAGCTCGGCTTCGTCCGCGGGCTGCACCCGGACCGGCCGATCGGCACGGTCGACGTCGGGACCCTGCTCGACACCGCGCAGCGGATGCTCCGCCACTCGGCGACGACACCGGACGCCCACCAGGTGACGACGGGGGTGCTCCGTCGTGGGGAGCGCCACTGGGTCGTCGGGCGGGCCGGTCGGCCGTGCCTGCGCTGCGGCACGCGGGTGCGCGCCCGCGACGACGTCGAGGTGGTCGGCTCCGCGCCCCGACGCGTCTGGTGGTGTCCCCGCTGTCAGCCCGCGGCGATCGGGCTCGCCGGGACCACCGCGGGCTGACCGTCCGCGATGCCCCGGGCGACCTGCTCGGGCGTGCGCCCGACGGTCGACACGACCTCGGCGGCCTCGTGCAGCCAGCCGTCCGCCGCCTCGGCGTACGGAGCGAGGCGGCTCATCCGGAAGGTCGAGTAGCCGACGACGGCGTCGTCCTCGATCCGTCGGCGCAGGGTGTCCTGGTCGGCGTGCAGCACGACGTGCCGCACCGGGATCCCGTGCTGCGCGAACCCGTCGGCGATCTCCCGCCAGTAGGCCTCGACCAGCACGGTCTGCGGCATGACGAGGGTGCCGCCGACCTGGTCGAGCACCCGTCGCGCGGTCTCGACGACGAGGGGGCGCCACGGGGCCCAGTGCTGGAAGTCCCCGTGGTCGGGCAGCGCCGGTCGGACGTCCATCAGGGCCTCGCCGATCTTCTCCGGGTCGAGCACGTGGGCGTCGGGCAGCATCGGCTGCAAAAGGCGGGCCGTCGTCGTCTTGCCGGCTCCGTGGGTGCCGTTGATCCACACGATCACCCCGCGGACGCTACCGCACCGACCCGCTCGGGTGGGTCACGATCTGGACGCGCCACGGGACGGACGGGAGGCACGGTGCCGGCCCGCCACGGGCCTCCGGTCCGCCGCCGGGCCCGTTCGTCCACCTCGGTGCGGCAGGATGACCCCACCCCGTCCCGACGACCCCCGGAGTCACCGTGCCCGACCAGAAACCCGCCGTCCTGTTCGTCTGCGTCCACAACGCCGGCCGCTCGCAGATGGCAGCCGGGTGGCTCCGGCACCTCGGCGGCGACCGTGTCGACGTCTTCTCCGCCGGGTCGGAGCCCGCCGACCGCATCAACGCCGTCGCGGTGCAGGCGATGGCCGAGGAGGGCATCGACATCGCGGGGGAGCAGCCCGCCGTCCTGACCACCGACGCGGTGCGCCAGGCGGACGTCGTCGTGACGATGGGCTGTGGGGACGCGTGCCCGGTCTTGCCGGGCAAGCGCTACGAGGACTGGGCGCTCACCGACCCGGCCGGCCTGCCGATCGACCAGGTGCGCCCGGTGCGCGACGAGGTCCGCCGTCGGGTCGAGGCCCTGCTCGCCGAGCTGCTCTAGACCAGCGCCGCGACCACTCGCTCAGACCAGCGCGGCGATCCCGAGCAGGAGCAGTGCGAGGAGCGGCAGCGCACCCTGCGTGGTGGCGGCACGGCGCTTCGTCGCGTCGCTCGTGAACAGCACCAGCGCGGCGGCGAGCATGCTCCCGGTGCCGGCGACGACGAGCGTCAGACCGACGGCGGTGCCGCCGGAGGCGACGACGACGATGCCGACCAGGACGAGCACGGCGAGGAACAGGTTGTAGAAGCCCTGGTTGAACGCGAGCGAGCGTGTGGCGGCGGCCTCCTGCTCCGAGGTGCCGAAGGTGTTCCGCGCACGCGGGGTGGTCCAGAGGACGGACTCGAGCACGAAGATGTAGACGTGCAGGAGCGCGGCGAGGGCGGCGAGCACCAGGGCGACGACGGTCATGCTCAGACCCTACGACGTCCGGTCAGCGACGTCGCGCGGCCCGGCGTCGCACGAGCCCGAGCGCCGCTGCCGCGAGCAGGCCGCCGATCACCGCACCGATGCCGTTCGTGACCAGGTCGCTCGTGTCGCAGGCCCGGCCGATGCCGAGCACGAACGCCTGCACCGCCTCGATGCCGGCGGACAGGCCGATGCCGGCAGCCGCCATCAGCAGCGGCCGGCCGGTGCGCAGCCCGGCCAGGAACACGACCGGGACGAGGACGCCGGAGGCGAGCCACGGCACCTCGACGAGCAGGGTGGAGAACAGGGGTCAGGTCCTTCGGTGCGCAGGGAGCGGGAGCTCGTGCCCCGCGTCCCAGGGCTCCGTCCAGCCGAGCCGGTCGAAGAGCGCGTCGAGCAGCATCGCCGTGAACCCCCAGAGCGTGTGCACGCCGTGGTCCGACCGTACCGTGAAGGCCGGCCCCCGCCACTCCCGGCCGCCGCGGCGGAGGACGGTCACCCCGCGGTTCGCCGGATCGAGCAGGTCGGCCACGGGCGTCCGGAAGACGGCGGCGGACTCCCGCTCGTCGACGACCCGCACGGGCGTCGGTTCGCGCCACCACCCGAGCACGGGCCGCACCAGGTGGTTCGAGTGCGCGAGCGGTACGGCGGGCAGTGCGCCGAGGACCTCGACACCGGACGGGTCGAGCCCGGTCTCCTCGCGGGCCTCCCGCAGGGCCGCAGCGGGCGCGTCGACGTCGTCCGGGTCGATGCGCCCGCCGGGGAACGCGATCTCGCCCGGGTGCGAGCGGAGGGTCGAAGCGCGGGCGAGCAGCAGGACGTCGAGGTCACGGTGCACGGCGTCGGCGACGGCGGGGCGTGTGCTCGGGGTGCGGTCGAGCACACCGAAGAGCATGAGCACGGCCGCCGCCCGGGGGTCCGGCGTGCTCGGCATCGCGGGCACGAGCGGGGCGGCGTCGGGACCGGCGACGGCGGCGAGCGCCGCGCGGGCAGCGTCGGCCGACGGGACCTGCGCCGGCCCGGTCACCGCCGTGTGCCGTCCTCGTCCGTGCCGTGTCCGACCGTGCCGTGCCCGACCGCGCCGTGCTCGCCGGAGTCGTGCCCGGCGGTGCCGTCCTCGACGTCCGGTCCCGCGGCGGAGACACCGTTCCGACGGGCCAGCAGGGCGCGGACGCCGACGACGCCGGCGAACACGACGACGACCAGCGCGACGATCAGCAGCAGGATCGTGTGGTGTCGGTGGTCGACCGGGGCGACGGCCGCCTGGGTGGCCGACACCTCGTCGGAGGTGCCGGACGCGGCGTCCGCCGTCGCCGTCGCGGTCGGCGCTGCGGAGGACGCAGCAGCGGTCGGGGTCGGCGTCTCCGCGATGCCCGAGGTCGTCGAGGAGTCGAGCGCTGCCGGGCCGCTCGACGCGAACCGGTACTCGCCGGAGATCGGGTGCCCGTCGACGGAGACGCTCCGCCACCGCACCGAGTACGACCCCGCTGCGGAGATGTCGAGGTCCTTGCCGATGGTGTTGCCCTCGACCGTGACCTCGCCGGACGTGTGCTCGGCGTCCTCTGCGTCGGTGACGCTGATCACGATGCCGGTCTGCAGGCCGCTGAGCGGCGGTTCGGAGAGGGTCAGGGTGATGCGGTCCAGGTCACCCGCGACCGTCGCGTCGGCCACCGGGTCGGACGCGACCAGCACGTCGTGGGCCGATGCCGGTCCGGCGACGAACAGGACGGGAGCGAGCGCTGCGACGACGACGGTGGCGAGGAGGGCTCGGAGACGCACGGGTGCCTTTCGACGAGGGCGGACCCGGCTGGTACCGGACGCCCCGAGCGTACCCGGGGCGTCCGGCAGAGCGGCCCGGTCAGCCCTTGCTGACGAACTGCACGTCGGACGAGCCGAGCTGCAGCTGCTCCTCGATGCCCTGCTGGTCCGTCGAGCCCCAGCGCTCCGCGATCCTGCCGTCGACGAACTTCGACACCTGGATGCCACGGACGGTGAACGAGCGTCCGGTCGGCTCGTGCCCCTGGAACGGACCCGTGTGCGTGCCGTGGATCGTGAACACCGCGGTGACGAAGTCGTCGGTGACGATCAGCGGGTCGGCCTCGAGCGTGACGTCGGGGAACGCCGTCGTGAACTCCGTCCAGAAGTCGACGATGCCGGCGAGTCCGGGCGCCTGCCCGGGTGCGGGGTCGTGGTCGACGACGTCCTCGTGCCAGGCCTCGTGCATGCGACCCCAGTCGCGGGCCTCGAGGATCCCGCCGAGCTTCTCCTGCGTGGCGGCGTTCGCGTCCTTGGTCATGTGGGTTCCTCCCGTGGTCGGACGGTGAGGGTCCTGGCTACGCCGGAGACCCCGGAACGACCCGGGTGTCCGAGGGACACGCTGTCCGATCGGCGAACGACGGTGGCGACGGACGGGAGGAGCGTGGCGACCCCGCCACGCTCCTCCCGTCCGTCCGCCGACCGGTCAGCGGCCCGTCCCGCGCTGGATCTCGACGTCGCCCGCCACCGCCGTGAACCGGTACTGCTGCGCGGCACCGGGGTCGGTACCGAGCTCGTTGTCGACGTCGCCGACGGTGGCCTCGGCGGTGATCCGGTAGTCGCCGTCCGGCAGGCTGACCACCTGGTCGCCCGACGTCGTCTCGACCGTGATGCTCCGCGGCGCCGCAGCGAGGGTGAGCTGCACGTCGCCCGAGGTCGCCTCGACGGCGAGGGCGTCCGCCCGCCCGTCGAGCGTGACGTCACCGGCGGTGCTCGTCAGTGCGACGTCACCCCAGCTGCCGGCGAGCAGCACGTCGCCGGCGGTGGCGTCGACCTCGACCGGGACGTCCGCGGCGTCCTCCGGCACCCGCACGGTCAGGTGGGCGCCCTGTCGGACCCCGACGGAGAGGTCGACGATGCTCCACGCCGGACCGGACACCGTGAGGTCGAGCACCCCGTCGCGGACCGCGTGCCGTTCACGGAGTCGGGTGTCACCGGCGACGAAGACGACCTCCGTGCGGTCCACGTCGACCCGCTCGACGCGGACGTCGGTTGCCCCGGTCTCGATCCGGATGCGGTCGAAGGACTCGTCGACGGCACTCGTCCGTGAGTGGTCCTGCCGGTCGCTGGCGGCGACGGACTGCACCACGACGACGGCGAGCAGTGCGACGAGCAGCACGGAGCCGACCACGAGCAGGACGGTCCGCAGGGTGCGGGGACGTCGGGGAGCCGGTGGGGGCGTGGAGCTGGTGGGCGGGGCGGTGGTCGTCACGGGGATCTCGTTCCTTCAGGTGCTGGTGCGGGGTGGGCGGGCGGGGCGGGGCGGGTGCGCGGTCAGCGTCCCCGGCCGGCGGCCTCGGACAGGTAGCGGAGCACGGCGAGCACGCGGCGGTTGCCGGTGCCCTCGGCCGGGACGCCGAGCTTCGTGAACACGGCGGAGGCGTGCTTCTCGACCGAGCTCTCGGTGATGTGCATCGCAGCGGCGACCGCGCTGTTCGACCGACCCTCGGCCATGAGCTGCAGGACCTGGAGCTCCCGCGGGGACAGGGTGTCGATGCCGTCCGTGCGGCGCGAGCGAGCGAGGATCTGCGCGACCACCTCGGGGTCGAACACGGTGCCACCCGAACCGACCCGCGCGACGTCACCGAGGAACTCGTCGACCTCGACCACGCGGTCCTTGAGCAGGTACCCGAGTCCTGCGGTGTCGCTCGTGATGAGGTCGGCCGCGTAGCGCTCCTCGACGTACTGGGAGAGCACGAGCACCGCGACCCCGGGGTGCTGCGCGCGGATGAGGACCGCGGCGCGCACCCCCTCGTCGGTGGAGGTCGGGGGCATCCGTACGTCGACGATCGCCAGGTCGGGGCGGTCGGCGGCGACGGCGTCGAGCAGGGCGGGAGCGGTGTCGACGGCCGCCGTCACCTCGTGCCCGGCGTCGGTCAGCAGGCGGACGAGTCCGGCCCGCAGGAGGACGGCGTCCTCGGCGATCACGATGCGCACGGGAGCTCCACGGTCACTCGGGTCGGGCCGCCGACGGGGCTCTCGGTCAGCAGGGTGCCGCCGGCGGCGCGGACGCGGTCGCGCATCCCGCTCAGTCCGCCGCCGGGGTGACCGTCGGTGCCGGCGCCACCGACCCCGTCGTCCCACACGACGGTCCGGACACCGCCGGGCACCTGGTCGACGGTGACGGAGCACCGCGTGGCACCGGAGTGCTTCGCGACGTTCGTCAACGCCTCGGCGACGGCGAAGTAGAGGACCGCCTCGACCTCGGGCCGCGGTCGACCGGTGAGCACCACGTCGACGGTCGTCGGGACGGCGTTGCGTGCGGCCACGGCGGACAGCGCGGCGTCGAGCCCCCGGTCGGTGAGGATCGCCGGGTGGATGCCGCGGGCGAGCTGTCGGAGCTCGGTGATCGAGTCCTTCGCGTCGCGGTGCGCCTGGTCGAGGAGCTCCCGGGTGGCCGCCGGGTCGCTGTCGAAGCGCGACCGAGCCATGCCGAGGGTCATCGCGAGCGCCACGAGCCGGGGCTGGACGCCGTCGTGCAGGTCGCGCTCGATGCGGAGTCGTTCGGTGGTCGCGGCGTCGACCGCACCCTGCCGGGCGTCGGCGAGGGCGTGGATGCGGTCCTGCAGCGCCGCGGTCCGGCTGGAGCCGAGGAGCAGCGGTGCGAGCGCCCGGTCGAGACTGCCGGCGCCCCACACGTAGAGCACGGTCACCACGAGGAGCACCACGCTCGCCGCGACACCACCGGCCGTGCCACCGGGGAGCAGTCCCGGCAGGGGACCGGATCGAGCCGTCGTCACGATGAACGGAGCGAGCGTCACGAGCGAGAGGAACCCCCACCCGAGGACGGTGGACACCAGGTGGTGCGCCAGCGCCCGCCAGGTCACCGGGTCGGCGAGGTCGACGAACGCCTGCACCACGGGACGCCAGAGCCCGGTCGTGCGGGTCGCCCGGCGGATCGGCCGCGGGATCTCGACGTCGCGGAGGGCCGCGGCGCGGCGGCGCTCGAGCTCGGCGGCCCACCGGGCCGTCAGGGTCGTGGCCACCAGCAGGAGCACCCCGACCCCGGCGGCGGGGATGCTGCCGATCGAGGTGGCGAGGAACGTGACGAGGAG
Organism: Curtobacterium sp. MR_MD2014; assembly: GCF_000772085.1. Classification (NCBI taxonomy): domain Bacteria; kingdom Bacillati; phylum Actinomycetota; class Actinomycetes; order Micrococcales; family Microbacteriaceae; genus Curtobacterium; species Curtobacterium sp. MR_MD2014. The sequence continues at coordinate 3,399,026 of NZ_CP009755.1, forward strand.
GACGGTCCAGACGAGGCCGAGGAACGCGTCGAGGAGGAGGTCCACGGCGGAGCTCCAGAGGGCGATCGCTTTCTGCACGGCTTCACAGTAGGGGCGGACGCGAGCACCGCTCGACGGTGGTGACCGCACGATCGGGTGGGGGTTTCCCCCACCCACCCACGGACGGACGGGAGGCGCGCGGCGTCCCCGCCACGCGCCTCCCGTCCGTCGTGCTGGTGCGTCAGCGACCGGCGGCGTGGTGGTTCGCGACCTGCGTCGCGGACAGCTCCGTCGAGTAGACCGCGGCGTACCGCATCGACCCGGTGAAGTACTCCCTGGACGGCGCACCCGGCCACCCGCTGATGGTGTCGTACCCGATGCGGAAGTACCCGGTGTAGTTCTCCGGGGCCTTGAACGCGGTGTTCGACGCGACGAGCGTGCCGTCCAGGTACAGGCGCATGCCGTTCGTCGGCGACATCGTCGACACGACGTGGTGCCACGCACCGTCGGTGACGGCCTTCGGCGAGGTGACCACCTGGGTCGTCCCGTTGTACGACCCGAACACGAGCTGCCCGGCGCTGTTCACGTAGATCTGCCGGTCGTGCTGCCCCGAGGTGGCGACCTGGTTGCTGCCGAAGCCGATGAGCAGTCCACCGGCCACCGTGGTGCGGAACCAGACCTCCTCGCTGAAGGTCGTCGGGTTCGCGTAGGCCCGCGGCGTCGAGACGAAGCTCGTCGACCCGTTCAGCGTGTACGCCGGACCACCGTCGCGGGAACACGCTGCCGGGTTCGCGGTCGTGGTCATCGACCCCTGGTAGGTGCCGGCGTTGCCCTTGCCCGACGAGTCCGCCGCGGTCCGCGACCCGGAGGCCTCGTCGAGGTCGTACGCGAACAGCGCGCCCGCAGCGTCGGCGCGGGCGGCAGCTGCGCAGGTGAAGTACGGCGCGGTCGCCGCGGTGTTGCCGGTGTTGACGACGGTCGCACTGTACGCGGAGCGTGTCGGGGCGAACTGGTTGAGCAGCACGACCACGGCGAGGGCGACGACGAGCAGTGCGGCGACGACCCGGCCGTCGCGGAGGCGAAGGGCCCTCACGAGGCACGCACCGGTTCGACACGGCCGACGGCCAGGCAGAGCACGAGCGGCACGAGGCACACCAGGACGAGCGCGGCCCAGCCGACCGGGTCGAGGTGGATGTTCGAGGTCAGCTGGTAGTGCCCGTTCTCCGTGAGCTCGTGGATGACGACGCGTCCGACCTGGCCGTCGACCAGGTGCACGGTGGTGCCGCCGTGGGCCTCGACGCGGACGGGGAACATCCCGGAGGAGACGATGGTCGCCTCGACCCCCTCGGGGCTCGAGGTGTTCGTGATCGTGGTCACGTTCACGAACGGCTTGAGGACGAAGGCGGCGTACGAGGTCGTGAGGGCACCACCGGCGATGCGCAGGCAGGTGCGGGTCACGCGGTCGGTGAAGGCGCTGGTGAGCGTCCAGATCAACAGGGTGCCGACGAGCAGGATCGGTGCGGCGCGGAACAGCCAGCCGAGGTGGGGCACGAGGAGCACCGGTGCGCCGATGACGTCGTGCTGCGTGAGCGTCCACGGGTCGGTGGCACCGTTGATGTCCCCGCGGGTGTGCAGGCCCTGCGCGTCGATGCCGATGATGCGGTGCGTGTAGACGACGCCGGGGTTCGCATCGGTCGCGAACGAGACGACGTCGCCGACCGCGAGCGTGTCCACGTCGACCGGCATGTCGAGCACGAGGGTGCCGACCGGGGCGGCCACGCCCATCGAGGGCGTCTCGACGACGAACCAGCGACCACCGGCGGACAGGAACAGCACCGCGGCGGTCAGCAGCACGGCGGCGACCGCGGCGACCGTCCAGGCGAGGACGGTCTCGGAGCGGCTGACGGCACGGCCACGCAGGACCGGACGGTCGAGCGTGCCGCTGAGCGGGATCGCTGCGGTCTGGCTCATCTGCTGCTCCGGTGGGGTCGGCCGCCCCGGAGGGACGGCGGGTGGTGCGGGTGCGGGGAGTGCGTGGGGAAGGGGGGCGGCGCTCGGGCGTGGGGGGACGTCCGAGCGCCGCCGGGGTGGACGCGTCCGACCGGACGGGGGGATGACGGTCGGACTGCGCCGGGGGTGACGTCACCCGGCCGGAAGGGGGGAGGCCGGTCGGGGGGCGTCGGTCTGTGGAGTTCGGTCTGGGAGCGGGGGGTGCTGTGCCGGCGGGACGGGATCAGGGCGTCACGCCGGCTCGCTCCCTGCGGGTCAGGCGGTGAAGGTCCAGGTCATCGGGACGGACGCTGCGAGGCCCTGGTACGTGTTGCCGGCCGACGGGTCGAGGGTGACCGCGAAGTTGAACGGCACGGTGGCGCCGGCGGCGGGGGCCTGGGGCATCGTGAAGGACGAGGCCGGCGCACCCTTGAAGCTGGCGAGGGTGCCGGTGAAGACGGTGGTCGAGCCCGAGGTGATGACGAGGTTCATCTTCGCGCACAGGTCGGTCGCGGTGCCGTTCTGCGTGCCGTTGGCCGACTGCGTGCAGGTCGCACCCGGGGTCAGCGTGAAGGTCGCGGCGTTCGCGGTACCGGTGTTCTTGATCGAGATCGCGGTGTTGACGGTGTTGCCGGGCGTCATCGTCGTGCTGCCACCGAACTTGTTGATGGTGGAGCAGGTCGCCGCGTTCGTGGAGACCGAACCACCGTCGGTGCTGAGGCAGGTGACGGTCGCGCCGGCGTTCTGCTCCTGCATGACCAGCGTGCCGGTCGCGGCGGTGTTGCTCGAGTTGGTGATGCTCGCGGCGAACCCGGAGAGGGTGCCGGTGAGCGAGAGCGACAGCAGGACGGCGGCGAAGATGCCGGCGAGGAGTGCCACGGGGGCGAAACGGATCCGCTTCATCGCGGAGGTGCGGAGCTTGGTGGACACGGTGTACCTCATCGTTCGGTGGTGGTGCGGGCAGTGGGAGCAAGAGGTTCGGGCTCACTTGCTTCAATGATCAAGATAGTCAGTCGTTCACCAATTTGACCACTCGTATACTTACCCCAGAGCGGGGGACGCCCCGTGTCCCCCCTTCGACGGAAGCAGGTCCCGTGGCCCCCTCCACCGACGACGCCGACCTGATGGCGGCGTTCGCCGCGGTCGTCCGCGCGAACACGAGCCTGGTCGGCCAGCTCAGCGCGCGAGCCGGCATCCACGAGAACGCCCTGCGTGCGCTCGTGCTCGTCAGCGACACCGGGTACTCGACCCCCACCGAGGTCGCCGGCTACCTCGGACTGACCTCGGGTGCGGTGACGAACATGATCGACCGCATGACGGCCGCCGGGCTGATCGAGCGCGCACCCAACCCCGCGGACCGACGGGGATCGCTGCTGCGCCTGCTCCCGGCTGGCGACGCCGTCGTCGACGACTACCGCGCGCGCTACGGCGCGATGCTGCGCGCCGTCGACGGCGCGCACGGCGGCGAGCTCCACGAGGTGCTGAACTCCCTGGCGACCAGCCTGTACGAGCAGGCGGCCGACGCGATCGGCGTCCGCGGGGACTGAGCCGGGACGCGACGGACGGGAGGCACGTCGCGGGCCCGCCGCGCGCCTCCCGTCCGCATGCCCCAGACTGGAACGATGCCCCAGCTCCCCGTCGTCTTCGAGGTCGGCTCCATCATCGCGCTCGTCGCGATCCTGCTCGTCGACCTGCTCATCGTCGCCCGCCGACCGCACGTCCCGAGCCTGCGCGAATCGGGCGCGTGGGTCGGTGTCTACGTGGGGCTCGCGCTCGTCTTCGCGGTGCTCATGCTGGTCTTCGCTGGCGGTGACGCCGCGGGGCAGTTCGTCGCCGGCTGGCTGACCGAGTACAGCCTGAGCATCGACAACCTGTTCGTCTTCGTCATCATCATGGCGCGGTTCAGCGTGCCGAAGGCGATCCAGCAGGAGGTGCTGATGCTCGGCATCATCATCGCCCTGGTCCTGCGCGGGGTGTTCATCCTGGTCGGCGCGCAGCTCATCGAGGACTTCACCTGGATCTTCTACCTGTTCGGCGCGTGGCTCATCTGGACCGCGATCCAGCAGCTCCGTGAGGACGACGACGAGGAGCAGCAGGACAGCGCCCTCGTCCGCCTGCTGCGCCGTCGGGTGCGCATCACGGACGAGTTCGACGGCATGAAGTTCCGCGTGTCCCAGGACGGGGCGAAGCACTTCACTCCGCTGCTCATCGTGCTCATCGCGATCGGCACGACGGACCTGCTGTTCGCGCTCGACTCGATCCCGGCGATCTTCGGCATCACCGAGAGCGCGTTCATCGTCTTCACCGCGAACGTGTTCGCCCTGATGGGCCTGCGGCAGCTGTACTTCCTGCTCGGCGGGCTGCTCGAGCGCCTGGTCTACCTGAAGTACGGGATCGCGCTCATCCTGGCGTTCATCGGCGTGAAGCTCGTGCTGCACGCCCTGCACGAGAACGAGCTGCCGTTCCTCAACGGGGGCGAGGGGTTCTCGTGGGCGCCGGAGATCCCGACGTGGGTGTCCCTCGTGGTGATCCTCGTCGCGATGGCGGGCGCGACCGGTGCGAGCCTTGTGCGGATGCGGCGGGACGCGGCGGTCAGCGGGCGCTGACCCTCCGGGTCGCGGTGGTCGGTCGGCGCTGAGCGGGCGGCCGCCTCAGGCGGCGGGCTCCGGCGTTGAGCGGGCGGCCGCCTCAGGCGGCGGGCTCGGCGCTCTGCGGGATCGGCAGGGCGATCTCGACCTCGGGGTCGTCCTGCCGGGCCGCCCGGATCATCGAGTTCGCGGTCGCGGCGAGCGGTACGGCGAAGAACCCACCGGCGATCCCGCCGATCGTCGTGCCGGCGATCACCGCGAGCAGCACCGCGAGCGGGTGCACGGCGACGACGGACCCGGTCAGGAACGGGTGCAGCACCTGGCCCTCGAGCTGCTGCACGAGCACGACGACCCCGAGCATGACCAGGGCGAACACCCAGCCCTTGAACAGCAGTGCCAGGAGCACCGCGACGGCCCCGGCGGCGAAGGCCCCGACGACGGGGATGAACGCCCCGACGAACACCACGACACCGATCGGCCCGGCGAGCGGCACCCCGAGCAGGAACGCGCCGAGTGCGATGCCGATCGCGTCCGTCGCCGCGATGACGACCTGCACGCGGATGAAGTGCGTCAGGGTCGTCCACCCGGCCTCGCCGGCGACGCCGATCCGGTGCTGCGCGGCCCGGGGGAAGAGTGAGACGACCCACTCCCACATCCGACGACCGCCGGTGAGCGCGAAGATCGTCACGAAGGTCACGATGAAGAGCCCTTCTCCGAGGTGCACGAGGGTGGCGCCCGCGACGACGACGCCCTGCCGCAGTTCGGCGGCGTGCTGCTCGACGAAGGTCCTGGCGTCCGTCGAGAGCGTGTCGAGGTCGACCGACGGCAGGCCGAACGGCGGGTGCCGCAGCAGGTCCTGCACGGTGCCGATGAGCGCCACCGTGCGGTCCTCGAGGCTCGGGAGCTGCTCGCTGACGCGCCAGACGACCAGGAAGACGAGCAGGGCGATCCCGACGACGAGCGACAGCAGCGCGAGGACGATCGCGAGCCACCCCGGGACACCGTGACGCTGCAGCAGGGCACTGAAGGGCACGAGCAGCGCGGCGACGACCAGCCCGATGAGCAGGGGCACCACGACGTTCGACAGGGTGAAGGCGATCCACCCGACCAGACCGACGGCCGCCGCGATGACGAGGATGCGACCGGCGAACACCGCGCCCGTGCGCAGGCCGGACGGGCGGGGAGCGGGTGTGGTGGTCACGGGGTGTCCTTCGTTCGGGGTGCTGGTGCCGGGGGATCGGTCGAGCGCTCGGCACGGGGGTGCGCCACGTGGTCCGGTGTGCGTCGGGACCAGGTGCGCTGCACGTGGTCCATCCACGTGACGACGACGGTGTGCGGGGTGGTGAGTGCCGCGATGAGCACCAGGTAGACGCCGAGGTCGGCTCGGCGGACCACGACGGCGAGTGCCACGAGCATCGCCACCGCGATCGCGGTGATCGGCCACGCCTGACGGGCGAAGCGGAGGAACGGCGCGAGCAGCCGCCCGCGGTGCAGCTGTCCCGCGCTCGTCGGCTCGGTCAGCTCGAGGCGCAGGATGTGCCGGACCGCGTGCCACAGCGTGAAGTAGAGGCCGACCGCGAGCACCGGCGGCACGTCGGCGAAGAACGCGACGAGCACGAGGTCCTCGGAGACCTGCCGCCAGCGCGGTCCGCCGGCACGGGCGACGACCACGACGTGCAGCACGACGAGCGCGGCGACCAGGACGGCGCCGGCGAGCCGGACCGCGCCGGGCACCACGAGCACGGCGCCGTCGAGCCCGCCGTCGACCACCGCCGCCGACTCGACGACCACGTGCGCGGCGGCACCCGGCTGCGCGACGAACGGCACGGTCATCGGCAGGGCTCCGCGCACCGCCACGGTCAGGCTGGACCCGAGCGCGCCCGGCACGCCGTCGCCGAGGAGCCGGTCGACGAACAGGTCGCCCTGCCCCCAGTGGAACCAGGTGATCCCGACGAACACCGCGAAGCCGAGCAGCGGTGCGGTGGTCCAGAGCGCGACCGTCGCCGCGCCGACGACGAGGTAGAGCGCCACGACGGTGACGACCGACCGCGCGGTGCTCGTCCCCGGGCGCAGGCGCGCGGGGACCAGGTGGTCGAGGGCGCCGTGGGGGAGCCCGAAGACCAGCACGCTCACCGCGAAGGGCACGAGCTGCACCGCCACGGGGACGGCAGCGCCGCTGAGCGTCGTGACGGCGCAGGCGAGTGCGACGAGCGCGAGCACCGCGGTCACCGGCGCGAGCACGCGGTCGGCGACCCAGGTGCGGAGCGCGGGCGGCGCCGCGAGCCCGCGGTCGGGCAGGACGCCCGCCGGCACCGCGGTCACGATCGGCCCCCGGACCGGACGGCCGTGTCCCGGTCCGTCCGGGTCCGGGTCCGGGTCCGGGTCTGGGTCTGGGCGATCGTGTCCGGGTCCGTCCGGGTCCGGACGACCGTGTCCCGGACGGTCCGCGCCAGTGCCGCCAGGAACGGGCGCTTCTGCAGCGCCAGGACGATGCGCAGCTCGTCGATCAGGCCCGACCGCTCCGACAGGAACCGGACGACGAGGGGACCGGGCAGCGCGAAGAGCCGCCGGAACGCCTCCGCTGCCTGCTCCGGCCGGTCCCGCAGGAACCGCAGGAACACCGCGTCGAGGAAGCGCGTCCGCCACCCGTCGACGAACGGCGGCACCGCGGTCCCGGCGGCGAGGTGCTGCGCGACGACGGCGCTGTGCCGGTTGCTGCGGGCGAACCCGTAGCCGCTGCTCGGTCGGGTCGTCCCCACGACGGCGGTCGCTGCCGACCACCGGGCGTCGGGCCGTGCGGGTGCGTCGGTCATCGGGATGCACCCGCGTTCCTCGTCGACCACGCGCCACTCGTCCGGACGGAGCCCCCACCGTCGCCCGACGTAGCCGGCGACGTGGCCCTCGTGGTCGAACGGGTCGGCGGCGTCCGGGGTGAAGACCGTGCTCTCGACGAGCGCCTCGGTGGGGGAGACCGGCAGGACGTAGACGAACCGGACCGGTCCGGCGGCGTCCTGCCCGGTGAAGTCCATGAGCGTCGCGGTCGACGTGTCGAACACGGGTCGGTCGGCGGTGACCCAGTGTCCGACGAACCGCTGGTGCAGGAGCACGCGGCCTGCTCCGACGTGGTCCGGGCACCGGGGTCCACGGGCGTCGAGCACCTGCCGTGCGCGCACCGTCCCGAGTCGGGAGGTCACGACGCACCCGTCGTCGGTGCGCACGACCGTCGAGACGGGGGCACCGCCGACGACGCGGACGGTCCCGGCGGTGTCGTGGCCACCCGCGGCGATCCGTCGCTCGGCTGCCTCCCGACGATCGGCGGCCCGGACGAGCACGTAGGGGTGTGCGGGGTCGGTCCCGGTGCTCGTTCCGTGGTCCGTGCGGACCTCCCACCGGTCCCAGCTCGCCGACCGCGCCTCCGGCAGGGGATCGCTGCCGTCGTCCCACGAGCACCACGAGCGCGGGTCGGGCGTCGAGCGCCCCTCGAGCACGAGGACGGTCGGTGCGCCCGCGGAACCGGCCTCGGCACCAGCACCGACACCGGCACCGGCCCCGGCCCCGGCCCCGGTCTCGGCCTCGGCCTCGGCCTCGGCCTCGGCGAGCCGGATCGCGGTGGCCAGGCCGGAACAGCCGGCCCCGACGATCGCGACGTCGACGGTGCCGGGCAGTGCCGGACGGACGGGGCCGGGGGCCGGAACGCCGTGCGCTCCGACCCCCTGGCTGGTCGCGACCGTCGAGTCAGCGACGAGCACGCTGCGCACCGGGGGCGGCGGTGGCGTGCTGCGAGTGGTGCGCCGTGGCGGTGTTCGGGAGCGTGCCGTCGGAGAGCTTCTCGGACGAGATCCAGAGCGCCTCGGGGAGGGTGTCGACGCCGGTGCGGACGTCCTCGGCGGAGCGGAGCTTGGCGATCTTGTGGATCATCGAGCCGAAGCCGACCTTCGCGACGATGTCGGCTGCCGACAGCACGATCTGCATCCACGTGATGACCGCGCCCCCGTGCCCCCAGCCCTGCAGGCCGAAGACGACCGGGTACGCCATCCACGTGACGATGAGCAGGATCCCGGCGTTGCGGAGCGTCCCGGCGGCCTCGGTCCCCTTGAGGTCACGGCCGCCCTTGACGACGACGTAGACGACGAGGACGTACAGGACCACCATGAAGACGCCGGAGATGACGCCCCAGGTCCAGAGCGCACCCGTGTTCGTGCCGGAGTCGATGACGACGCCGCCGACGAAGCCGGTGCTGATCATCAGGAACGCGGCGGCGATGCCCACCGCACGCAGTCGACGGGCCGCGGCACCGGCGAGGGTGGCGACGGCGATGAGCTCGATCACCAGCAGCGGCACGGTGACGGTCCAGTCGAAGTAGCGCGGCGCCCAGGACAGGATCGCGTTCGCGTTCGGTACCCAGGACGCACCCTTGCGGTCGTAGCCGATCGCGAACTCGAGCACGAGCAGGACGTACGACAGGAACGCGATGCCGGTGATGCACAGTCCCGCGTACACGCCGCTGCGGTACCGGCCGGTGACCTCGCTGACCGAGACCCACGACTTCACGAAGAACGCGAAGAGCGCGAGTCCCGCGACCGAGAGTGCGTAGACGATGAGCGTGTGCTCCGCGAGCGTCAGCGTCGCGTTCCACGGAGCGAGTGCATCCGACATGGGGGTCCTTCCGGGGGATCGAGGGCCGACGGGACACCGCCGACCAGGAGAACTTGCTCCTGGGCAACCGTCGCGGTTCCCAGGCCCGGCTGCGGACGGGGTACAGCACCGTCCGTAGCGTGGTGATCCCGAACGAACCAGGGCACGATCGCGCCCGTCTCACCCCCAGGGGTGGTCCTGAGAGGATCCAGATGTCCGAGCGCATCCGCGTCGCACTCGTCAACGACTACGAACTCGTCCTGCGCGGCCTCGCCGACCTGCTCGCCCCGTTCTCGGACCGACTCGAGGTCGTGCAGCTCGACGCCCGTCACCGGGTGACCGTGGACGTCGACGTGGCGCTCTACGACACGTTCGCCCAACCGCAGCGCGACGACGAGGACGTGACCCGGCTGGCCGCGAACCCCCGCATCCGGACCGTCGCCGTCTTCACGTGGAAGATGGACCAGGACCTCATCGACGCCGCCGTGTCCCGGGGCGCGACGGGCTACTTCGCGAAGAGCTCGACCGCCGAGCAGCTCGCCGACGGGCTCCTCCGCGTCGCGGCGGGCGAGCGGGTGCTGGACGAGCCGCGACGTCGGGTGGCGAGCGGGCCGGGTGTCGACTGGCCCGGCCGCGAGCTCGGGATCTCGGACCGGCAGTCCGAGATCCTCGCCCTGATCACCCAGGGCAAGCGCAACGACGAGATCGCCGACCTGACGCACCTCAGCCCGAACACGGTGAAGACCCACATCCGCACGCTCTACAGCAAGATCGGCGCCCGGACCCGGGTCGACGCGGTGCTGTGGGGGACCGACCACGGGTTCCGGCCCGACCACCGCAGCGTCGACCGGGCCACGTCGCCGTAGGCTGGCCCGGTGGGCGACGACGATGAGCAGCAGTCACGAACGGAGTCGTCCGTCGTGGACGCGTCGGTCGTCGGGCTCGGCATCGTGCTCCGCTCCCTCGCGCCCGCGCTCGAGCAGGTGACGCTGCAGCAGTACCGGATCCTCGTCCTCCTGGCCACGCGTGGGCCGCTGCGGGCCGGGGACCTGGCCGTCGAGCTCGGGCTGCTCCCCTCCGGCATCACCCGGATGGTCGACCGTCTTGTCCGCGACGGGTGGGTGACCCGGAGGACGTCCGGTCGCGAGGTCCTGGTCACCGCCGGTGAGGACGCCCTCGCGCTCGTCGAGCACGTGCTGGCGCGTCGGGCCGTCGAGTTCCGGGCGGCGCTGCGCCGGATGACCCCCGAGGAGCGGTCCGCAGTGCGCACGGCGGCGGACGCGCTGGCACGCACCGCGATCGCGGACCCGGTGCTGGACGCACAGCTCCTGCTCGCCACCCCACCCGGACGGTGATCCCCGGGTCGTACCGTGGAGGCGTGACGATCACGCTGACCAGGACCGACCCGCAGGGCGCCGACCGGGAGGCCCTGGTCACCTTCCACACGTCTGCCCGCTTCCCCTTCCACGTCCGTCCGCAGCCCACCCGCGTCGACCTGGATCGCGCGATCGACCGCGGTGCGTTCCGCGACGACGAGCACGACTCGTGGTGGCTCGACGACGAGCGGCTCGGACGCGTCGGGCTGGTCGTCCTCGAGGACCTGCAGGACCCGGCACCACTGCTCGACCTGCGGCTCGCCCCGGCGTTCCGTGGGCAGGGACTCGGGGTGCCGGCGCTCCGAGCGGTGACCGACCACGTGTTCCGCACCATGCCCGACGTGACGCGCTTCGAGGGGCAGACGCGCGAGGACAACACCGCGATGCGACGCGTGTTCCTGCGCGCCGGGTGGGTGCAGGAGGCGCACTACCGGGAGTCGTGGCCGGTCGAGGGCGGAGCACCACTGGCATCGGTGGCGTACGGCGTGCTCCGGCGGGACTGGGAGACGGGTCGGGTGACGACGTTCGCGTGGGACGCCGTCACGCTCGACGACTGACCGAGGAGTCGTCGCGATCAGCCCGACTCGTCGCGATCAGCCCGACTCGTCACGATCAGGACGGCTCGTCGACCAGGGCGGTGAACCGACTGCCGACGCCGTACACGAGGTGCCGCGTCGTCCCGGCCGCGGGCGGCGGCACCTCGTCGTGGTCGTCGCACACGAGCAGCGTCCAGTCCGGCCACCACTTCTTCGGCCGCTCCTGCTCGGAGAACCCGCAGACGGCGCACTCCAGGTGCGTCCAGACCTTCTTCGTCCCCGTGCGGTTGCCCCGGGACTGCACCAGCCAGGCGGGCGGGTCCTGCTCGATGCGCTCGAGCTCGGCCTCGCCGATGTGCGACGGGATGCCGTGACGAGCGGCCATCTCGAGGGGGATGTCGAGCCGGATCGCGGCGTCACGGCGGGAGAGCATCCGTCCAGGGTAGGTCGTCCCGAGGTGTGCGGATGCGCCGGTTCCCGCGTCGCCACCCGGCCACCCGGGTCATCCGCGCGGCGGATCTTGCCTGAACCCCCGTTCAGCCCACGGTGGAACGACCGGTGCTGACCGGGACTTTCCCGTCTGCCCCTCGGGCGGGGGACCAGCCGCGCGCCCGGGATCCTCCTACTCTGCGCGAACCGACAGATTCCCGTTCTGTCACCTGACCCCTGGGGGAACCCGTGCGCCGTAGCACCTCCACCGCCCGACGCGCCTGCGCCGTCGGCACGACCATCGCCCTCGTCGGCCTCACGACCGGCCTCGGCATCATGACCGCGACGTCGGCCTCCGCCGTCGAGCCGACGACGAGCACCGCCGTCGCGGACGGCGGGACCACGTCGACCGACGCCCCGAGCACCGACACCCCGAGTACCGACGCGCCGAGCACGGAGGCACCCGCGACGGGGACCCCGACCTCGGACGCCCCCGCCGCCGATGCACCGTCGACGGCTGCTCCCACGACCGACGCCCCCGCCACCGAGACACCCGCCACCGACGCGCCGACCCCGTCCGAGGGCGACGAACCGACCGGCTCCTCGACGACCGCCGACCGCCCCGCGGCCGCCGGCACCGTGACGATCGACGGCGTCGCCGCGGTCGGGTCGAAGCTCACTGCCGAGCCCTCGGGCTTCACCGCCCCGACGAACCTCAGCTACTCGTGGACCGTCGACGGCACGTCCGTCAGCCAGGGCCAGAGCTACGTGGTGAAGCCCACCGACGCCGGCAAGGTCGTCATGGTCGCCGTCACGAACACGCAGGGCGGGATCGCCGTCGAGTCCGAGTCGGCCCAGACCGACCCGATCACGCAGGCCCCGGTCTTCGTCGACGAGGACGGCGAGCCGGTCACCGACGGCATCACGACCGAGGGCGACCTGACCCTCACCGCGACCGCGGGCGAGGCGTTCTCGTACACCTTCCGCGCGATCGGCTCGCCGAAGCCCGTGCTCGCCCTCGACTTCTACAACACCGAGGACGGCGAGGACGCGGACGGCTGGACCCCGGCCGACCAGCTGCCCGAGGGGATCTCGTTCGACCCGGCGACCGGCGTGCTCAGCGGGACGACCGTCGATGCCTCGTACTGGGACTTCGCCGTCACCGCGACGAGCGGGACCGAGACCGTGACGCAGACCGTCGAGCTCGACGTGCAGGCCGCCGCACCGGTCGGGCTCGAGGCGACCGCGGTCGACCGCGCCGACTTCATCGACTACGCGAAGGCCGGCTTCCCGGTCGGCTGGTTCGACGACGAGGCGACGAAGAAGGCCGGCTCGCTCCGGTCCTGGATCATCAAGGCCGACGGGTCGGTCGTCACCGAGCACACCGACTGGGAGCAGACGCCCTTCGGCGGGTCGGAGTTCATCGACGAGGTCCCCGGCGGCACCCCGACCGTCCCGCAGGGCGGCACGCTGCTGCTGTCCGGCACCCTGGTCGACGAGTTCGGCAACGCGGTCGAGGACGAGGAGGACGACCTCGGCGTGACCACCATCGACGTCCGCTCGAACGTCGCGTCCGACGTCGTGGAACAGGACTCCCTGCTCGGTGACTCGGGCTTCGTCGGGGTCACCTTCCCGCACGCCTCGGTGCACCGCCTGACGGTCAGCGCGTCCGACTTCAGCACCGCGTTCGACGTGCAGGTGACGCCGACGCCGGTCGCGGCCGTCCCGGGCGGCACCACGACACCCGCTGCGGTGCAGCACGGCACCGCGTCGGCGCCGAAGGGCCACGGCCGGCTCGCCTACACCGGCGCCGACGAGACCTCGCCGATCGCCTGGGCACTCGGTCTGCTCGTCGCCGGTGCCGGCCTGATCGGCGCACGCACGCTGCGTCGTCGACGCGCCCGTTCCTGACCCGGTCCCTCCCGTCCGTCAGGTGCCCACCTGACGGACGGGAGGTTCCTCCCGCGGCCCCGCCACGTCCCTCCCGGACGCAGCGGGGCCGTCGCGCGTCCGTGGACGGGTGGGTCAGACGGCGATGCGGCCGCCGTCGACGGGCAGGACCGCGCCGTGCACGAAGGACGCCGCGTCGGCCGCGAGGAACGCGATCGCCTCGGCGACCTCCTGCGCGGAGCCCGGGCGACCCGCCGGACCGGCCGCGGCCAACTGGTCGAGTGCCTCACCCATGGCCGCGGTGCCCTCGGTACGGGTCGGTCCGGGGCTGACCGCGTTCACGCGGACGCCGGAGGGACCGAACTCGGCCGCCCACGACTTCGTCAACAGGACCAGCGCCGCCTTGGTCGAGCCGTACAGGCCCATGCCGGCGGCGCCGAACTCGGCGACCATCGTGGTCACGTTGACGATCGCGCCCGTGCCACGCTCCGCCATGCCCGGCGCGAGCGCTGCGACGAGGAAGTACGGCGCCTTGACGTTGAGGTCGTAGACCTCGTCGAACCCCTCGGGCGTGGTGTCGGCGGTCGGGCCGAACGGGAAGATGCCCGCGCTGTTCACGAGCACGTCGACCCGACCGTCACCGATGCGCAGCGCCGCAGCGGCGAGGGCCCTGGCGCTCTCCGCGTCGCCGAGCTCGGCGCGCACGAAGTCTGCGGTACCGCCGGCCGCGCGGATGCCGCGGACGACCTCCTCGCCGCGCTCGGCGCTGCGGCCGGACACGACGACGTGCACGCCGCGCGAGGCGAGGAGCTCGGCGGTCGCGCGGCCGATGCCGCTGGTGGAACCGGTGATGAGGGCGGTGGTGCTCATGGGACAGTCCTAACTGAACAGATCTGTTTGGTTTGTGGTGCTGGTAACTGTACAGATCGGTGCAGTAAAGTCAAACCATGGCCGAGCCCACCAAGACACGCCGCCGTCCCGCGTACGAACGCGCCGTCGCGACCGCCGACCGCCTGTTCTACGAGCAGGGCATCCACGCCGTCGGGGTCGACCAGGTCGCGGCAGCAGCGGACATCTCGAAGGCGAGCCTCTACACGCACTTCCGCACGAAGGACGACCTCGTGCTCGGCTACCTGCGCGGCCGGAGCACCGCCTGGCAGGACCACGTCGCGACCGAGCTCCCGCAGCGCGGGGCGACACCGCAGGAGCGGATCGTCGCCGTGTTCGCGCTGCTCGGCGAGTGGTTCGACGAGCCCGGTTACCGCGGGTGCCCGTTCATCAACGTCGAGGCCGAGTACGGCGCCGGACACCCCACGCACGAGGTGACGCTCGAGCACCGCGACTGGGTGCGCGGACTGTTCAGCGGCCTCCTGGCAGAAGCCGGCTCCTCGGACGTCGACGGCACCGCGCTCCAGCTCTGCCTGCTCTACGACGGCGCCATGGCCAGTGCGCAGGCCGACCCGTCCCGACCGTGGGCCCGGGCGGCAGCGGCAGCCGCACGGGCACTGCTCGGACCGGCGCTGTAGCCGGTCCGCCGGGAGGGGCGCGGCCCGACCTCGTGGTCACCGGGCGCGGTCGGGCGCCGGCCTGCTGAACAGGTTGACGACGTTGCCGTCGGGGTCACGGACCAGCGCGGAGCGGTTGCCCCAGGGCATCGTGGTCGGCTCGAGGACGACGTCCTCCGGTCCGAGCCGGAGCTCCGCGAAGGCGCCGTCGACGTCGGCGACCGCGAACTCGATGATCACCGACCGGTTCGTGGCGGGCGTCAGGGCCCCGCCGAGCATCGCGACGGTGGCGGTACCGGCGATCGCGAGGGCCGCGCCGGGGCCGGTGAACTGCGCGAAGACGGGTGCGGGGCGTTCGGCGCGCTGGCCGGTGACCCGCTCGTAGAAGGCGACGAGACCGTCGAGGTCGTCGGTGACGATGCGGATGGATGCGAACGACAAGGGGTCCTCCGGTGGTGCTGGTGCTGACGTGGTCGGCGCCCAGCCTCACCGGGGGTCGCGACACCGTCCTGTCGGTGTTCGCGGGATCCCGTCCGTGTCCGCGGGATCCCGTCGTGCGGTCGCGGCTGCGGTCAGTCGACGACCGGGCGCAGTCGCCCGTACGCGATGCCCAGGTCCTCGGTCCGGAGCACGCGCCTCGGTGGTCGTTCGTCGGTGACCTCGATCGCCACCATCCGGTCGGCGCGGAACGCACGGACGCCGTCACGCAGTCGGCACCACGCGACCAGGTACCACTGCCCGTCCTTCTCGATCGATCCCAGCGGTTCGACGTCCCGGATCGAGACCGCGCCGTCCGCAGCCCGGTACCGCAGGCGCACCACCCGGTCCGCACCCAGCGCCTCCGCGAAGGCGACCGGCGTGACGGGGTCCTCGTCGGCCTCCAGGAAGTGCACCCGGGACGCAGCGGCACCAGCGCGAGCCGCGTCGCGGTCCGGCATGACCGCGAGCACCTTGCGTGCCGCGGTCCGGGCAGCCTGCCGGAACGGGCTGTTGCCGAGGGCGCCGAGGCCGATCAGCACCGCGAGGGCCTCGTCCGGCGTGAAGCCGGCGGGGCCGAGCGTCGCCGAGGCGTCGATGACGTACCCGCCGGTGCGGCCGGGCTCGGCCCAGATCGGCAGACCCGACTGCTGCAGCGCCGCCAGGTCCCGCTCGACGGTCCGCACGGACACCTCGAACCGCTCCGCGAGACGCCGTGCGCTCCGCGGCCGGGGTGCGGCGGCCCGGAGCTCCTCCACGATGCCGTAGAGGCGGTCGGTGCGGTTCACGGACCCATCATCCGGCAGGGCGGACCGGTCCGCAGACGTCGGGTCCCCGAGCGCCCTTCGGTGCGACGGTGCTCACACGTTCGCGAGCCGACCAGGCGGGAGTCGAGCCAGCACGCCCCCCGGGCAGCGCCCCCTGCGCGACGCAGCATCTCGATCCGGCGTTCGGAGCGGCGCGAGCGGATGCTTCTCGTTGACTCAGACGACCGTCAGGCCGTCAGACCGCTGTTACCTTCAGCCCATGAGTACCGGGCATGGCAATGCACCGCTTCGCTTGACTCCGGCGGTACGGATCGCAGCGGTGCTCGCCGCCGCGTACGGCTTCTCGCTCGTCGCGCTGGCAATCGTGCTCGCCACGGATCAGGCCCTCCATCGAGGAAACGTCGGCCACCTCCACAGCCTCGCTGCGTCTCGCGGGGTCGTGTACTTCATCGTTGCGTGTATTGCCGGCGCTGCTCTGCTGATGACGGGCAGCGTCCGAGCATGGCGCGGCGCGAGGGGGCTTCCAGCGCTCATCCCCCTCGGACTCATCGTTGCCATCGGTTGTATCGGCGAGCCGATCGACATCTTGACCGGTCAGAGCTTGAGCTCCGACATCACCGGTGTGGCGATCATCTGCGCCGCCGCCCTCCCGGCAGTACTCCTGATCCTGCCCCGAAAGGACACTGCGTAGCGATCGGCTGATGAAACGGCGGCCGTCTGGCCGTCAGCCGATGCCGAGACGCGTTCTTGCTGACCGATCGGCTGTCGAGATGCGAGCCGTAGTTTTCATCGCCGACTGGTTTGATGAGCTGTGCGACGACAACGCGGAGAACCGGACACGCGCAAGCCAAACCTGGCACTCGTGCTGGCGCTCGTCGCCGGATTCTTCTGGCTCCTCGCGCTTGCGCTGCCGATCTACTTGCTCGCCCTCATCGGCAACCTCCCCGGGGAGGACCCCGAGCGCGCCGAGCGGTCCCTTGTCATCGCTTCCGGCGCTTCCTTGAGTTCCGTGCTCCTCGCAGTCCCGGCAACGATCGGCTCTTTCGTTGTGCGCCGCGCAGGAGTCCGCAGAACCAGCGCCGGAGCGGAATCGACCTGAGATCCGTGTCCGACAGCCGATAGGTGTCCGGACGGCTCTAGGGTCTACAACCCCTTGCGCTTATTGGTCTCCCAGTAGCCGAGCACCACGTCGTCTCCCTCCGGCAGCTCTCGTTCGACAAGCAGCAGCAGACGACGTCCTTGGCGTTCGTGGGAGCGCGCAGCCTCCTCAGTCGGCCAGCCAGTTTCGATGCCGTAGTTCTCGTTGAAGTCGCGAGCCCATTCGAGAATCTCGCGCTCAAGTCGGGGCGTGAAGGACGGCGTGCCAGCGTCGCAAGGACCGTCGTCGTGCCACAGCGGCCAGTCGAGGCTGTACTCATTCATCAGCCGGTAGCGCACACCAGCAGGATGGCACAGGTAGCGAGACCCTGTCCGAGCCCGATCTCCCGGAGGATGTCGTCGAGCTGCCGCTGCCGCCCTTCGACCAACTCTCCGACCAGGCCAGCATGGACGGTCTGAGCGACACGGACCTCGAGCAGTTCCGCATGCAGGCCGTGTCGCAGCCCGCCTCCGTCCTGCGCGATCCGGTCGTGTTGCACGATCAGGGAAGCACGCCTGTGCCGACCACACTGGTGTGTTGTTCCTTCCCGAGCGCGCAGGTCCTCGAGCTTGCCCGCGCGGGGCATCCGATGTTCGCGCCGATCGCAAAGCTCGAGCGAGTCGACGTCGTCGATCTCCCGACCGGGCACTGGCCGATGTGGAGTCGTCCAGAAGAGCTGGGACGGCTGATCGCCCAGGAGTCCGCGCGGTAGTGGCGCCTTCGACGACGACGTCCGGAAGCTCAGCGGTTACCGGACGCTCGGCGATGAGAACCGATGCTTCACTTTGGTCTCCGCCCTGAGCGCGGGATCCAGATCGCGACTCCCGCGTGGGTCGACACCTCGACGAGCGACGACCGCCCCAGCATCGAAGGCTGCTGGGGCGGTCGTCGCCTCACCGCGGTCCTGGCCTCTGCCGCTTCCGTCGGGCGATCACGGCATCTCCAGCGATGAGGGCGAGTGCTGAGGCGGCTCCGATGATGGCGAGCAACCACCAGCCTATGTCGGTGAGGAAGCCGATCAAGCCGAGGACGACGATGGGAATCGGAATGTATTTCAGCAAGTTCATTGCACCTCAACTGCAGTTGCTTCGAGCGGTCTTCACGAAGGGTCGAGACTCGCCGCCGATCTTCGTCTGGTAGCAGGAGTTGCCCGCGTACTTCTTGTTCGAGTAGATCTTCGCGATGCTCGTGAAGACCTGCTTCACCGTCACTCCTCCAACGGCGGTGCAGAGGATCGCGGCCGCTTTCGCGGGTCCCGCCGGGAGTTTGGTCGCGCCCCCGCAGATGGCGGCAGCGCTGAGTCCCGTAACGGCTGCCACTGCCGTAGCGATCGCCTTCATCTCCGCTCCGGTCAGGTTGATGTACGCGCCGGGCCCGTAAGGAGTGCCGGTGATACCCGCAGTGATCTTCGGATCTGCGACCACTGGGTACGTGGTTCCTGCATTCCTGTGTTCGACCACCTGGACGAGGCGTCCGCTGTCCACCTCGTAGTGGGTCGGGACAGTGACACCAGCCGCGTCCTTTGCCCAGGGAGCGTCGATGATGCCTGCGACGGGCGGCACGGTGTCGTCCGTCTCCGGGCTGTCGAAGAGCACGACTGAACCGTCCTCGTTCAGAACTGGGACGACCGAGTCCGGCAGTGCGTACGTGAAGCGCGACGGCGCGGCGTTGTCCTGCAGGACTGCCTGGACGCGCACTCCATCGCTGAGCGCCTGTGCTGCCACGTCAGTCGACGTCGCGGCGTTGGCGTAGACGACCGTACCGTCCGCCGCAGCTTGCCCGACCGCGTTCCGTGCAGCCCCCGGCAGGCCGAAGCGCAATGTGCCGTCCGCAGTTGCGAGCTCGATCGCACCGGCGGTGTCTTCTGGGAGCGTCGTCACCGACGAACCACCGTCCTGCACATCCAATTCAGGAGCAACGCGCGCGATGTCCTGAGCAACTGCGTCCGCGTCCGAGGTGCCGTCGGCGTGCGCCACTCCAGCGCCTGCCAGAACCAGTGCTCCAGCAGCAACGGTGGCCAAGAGTGCGTGTGTCCTCACCTGCATGTTCGATCCCCTCATCGTCCAGTGGGCAGTGCGCCGGTCGGAGCTTGACAGCTACGCGAGGGCCCGCGCATCCAGCCGAGGAGGGAGGCGCTCTGGCCAGACGGCCAGCACGTGACCCCAGGCGGACGTCTGAAGTGCACCTCAGCTGAACGTAAGGATCCGTGACCGGCTCGGTTCGACAAAGGCGGGCTCTCTGACCTCCTCGTGGATCTGAGGCTTCCAGCTGACCGTGATGGCGGGTCAGCTGGTCGGGGTGTGGAGGCGAGCAGCACTGGGGTGCGGCGCGTCAGCCGACGGCGTCGCATTGGGGAGTGTCGAGTTCAGGGCACCGAAAAGGACGCGGATTGCCCGCAGTTCGAGGCGATGGTCGGGTCGTACGAGGACGGGGACATGCCCTCCCCCTCCACAGAGTCCCGATAGCCGATCAACTACCGGACAGCTGAGATCAAGCCTCGCCGTCTGCTGCTCGCTACCTTCGATTCATGAGCAAGTCATCGTTCTGGCGTCGGGCGAGCATTGCTACCGCCTCCCTTGTGCTGGGCCTGGCGTGCCTACTGACGCCAGCGCGGACCGCGATCACGACACACGGCTTCCCGACGTGGGTCCTCGCCGTCGTTCTTCTGATTGGCGGCGCGGGCTTGTGGGTTGATGCGCTGATCGGCCGAGCTCGAGATCGCGATTGAGTCGAAGGGGTTGGAAATTTCCGGCTGCTCTTCTCAGTGCTCGTCAGCTGTGCTCTCGACGTCACATCGGCGTATCAGATGACAAGCCCCATCGGGCGTTACGGCTGCCTTTCTGCACGGTGCAAGATGGGGTCGTGAGCAAAGAACCCGAGAAGAAGCGAACGTGGTCGCGTGGCACCATGATTCTCGTCGGATCCTTGGTCGTCCTGTCCCAAGTGCTCACGATCACGTCCCGAATTCTTGACGGCGACAGCTTCTTCAGCCCGTGGGTCATCTTCAGCGCGGCCCTCGCCGTAATCGGTGCAATCTTCGCCGGGATCGCGCTCACCAGGACGAAGCGGTCTCGCTGACGCCTCTCGCGTCCGGTAGCCGATCGGCTATCGAGACGGCATGGTGGGCTGTTCCTCTGGTTTGGGCGCGGCCTAGGCTGAACGGATGTCTCGCGTCTCTGACAATTTCGGTTCTATGACGGTGACTGAGTCCGGCGGGACGCCCGGGCGTCGGACGTTGCTGTCTGTCTTGCCGTTGACGACGGCGTGGGCGGGGGCCGCAGCTGTTGTCGCCGTCCCGATCGCGGGCGTTGTCGTCGGTGCCGTTGTCGAGCGTTCGACCAGTGGTTTGTCGTTCATCCCGATCATGGTTCCGGTGCTCGTGGGAGCGGCGGCGGCCACATTCGTGTTCGGGCTCGCTGCTGGAGCGTTGGCGGGTCTACCGGATTGGTTCCTGCGTCGACGTCCACTCGGCACGGTCGGCGCCGTTGCGGCCGTCGTGATCCTGACTCTGGTCGTGGCGGGCGCATCGAGCGCCGCGTTTCTGGTGGCGCCCTACTTGATCCCATGGCCGGTACTGACGCAGGTGTGCGTCGTGGCAGCAACGACAGCGATCGCGACGCTGGTGGTCGTCGCCTTGCACCGCCGACGCGAACGTCAACGACACCAGTAGACGAGCGGCGTCGCTGCTGCCCCTATTCGGCGGAACGGTGTCCGGAGGACCATCGGCTAGCGAGACAAACCCTCAAGCGACTACTGGCCCGAACCAGAGCAACACGGGTCCCAGGGCAAGCAGGACCGCACTCGCGGCCATGACTGCCTCGCTGCGCTTAGCCCCTGCTTCCTTTCGGGACCGTGCCGCTAGCGCGAGGGCGGTCCAGGTTCCGCCCCACGGTCCTACGGCCAGTAAGAAGACAATCGGGTAGAGGAAGAGGGTGCCCTCGCTGCCGGTTAGGAGCACGGGGAGCCACATGATCGCCCAAAGGATCGCGAAGCCCGCCGCAGAGCAGATCAGCAGCGCCAGCGCTGTGCTGTAACGCCCGTTGGTCGGCGACTCAGGCTGAACAAGCGTCCACATAGCATGATGCTAGCCAGACTGTCGCTGCCGCGTCGGCTATCAGACGCAGGGGGACGGGGCACAGTAGTGCCATGTCTTGGCTCGCGGCGCAAATCTTCCAGCGGAACCAAGACCGTCGCGCGCGTCAGCATGCAGCTCACAGGCTGGCTGCACCCCCGGCGCTTCACCCGATTCTGGGAGTTGGAGGTCGGTCGATTCAACTCTCGATCGCCTCGGACGTCCCTCCCGACCCTGGCGCGTTTGAACTTGCAGCCGAGCACATACACACTCTCGTGATGCAGCAAGACACTGAACGTAGCGACCTCTTACAGGCGGCGCGGTGGCTTCGTGGTCTCTGGTCCCCCGAGGCCCCCGCGTCAGTCCTCGCTCGACTCGACGACGACCTCGAGGAGCTTGGCCGCCGTCAGACGAAGGGGTATTAGTAGCCGATCGGCTACCGGGCAGGCGCGTCGGGTAATGACACGGTGAACTTGAAGCCCACGTGCGAGTCGATGAAACCGAGACGACGGTAGAAGCGGTGCGCATCGGTACGCGCAGCGTCGGAGGTCAGCTGCACCAGCGGAGTCCTGAGTTCGATCGCGGCCTGCGCGACAACCCATCGCATCAGACTCGTTCCGACGCCCGAAGACCGCTCTGTGCCGGCGACGCGGACTGCCTCGACCAGCAGCCGGGCACTGCCTCGTCGAGCCATTCCGGGGATGACCGTCAGCTGCAGCGTGCCGATGACGGCTGCGAGCTCGTCTTCCAGGACGAGCACATCATTGCTCGGGTCGCCGATGATGCGTTGCAAGGCTTCCGCATAGGCCGCCTCGTCCGCGGTGCTCCCCACGTCGCCACGCCCGGCGCTGATCGGATCGTCCGACAGGAGCCGGATGATCGGATGCAGGTCCGCGGCTGTGGCCCGTCGGAGCAGCAGCTCACGGTCGCGGGAGGGGATGGTGGCGGGGAGAGTCAATCCAGAGATCACACCGCATTGTCTCTGACGTACAAGAGTCAGGAAGCAGACCGCCACCGCAGTGAAGCGGACACGGATGAAGGATGCAGATGCGGTGCGGCGAGCAATCAACTGACGCACCTACAGCTCATCGTGACCGTCCCGATAGCCGATCGGCCACCGGACGCCGCTGGAACGATGAACGTGTGACGTTCCACACCATGACCGAGCATGACGTCGAACCCATTCGTGCTTTCCTGCGCGACGCCGACCTGACCCTTGCCGGTCTCGACGAGCCGACCGTTCACCTCTGGATCGAACAGGAGAAGCGGGGACAGTAATCGGTAGCACCGGCTTCGAGCTGAGCCGGGACGGCACCGACGCGCTGATCCGGAGCGTCGCCGTGGCACCCGACCGTCGTGCGGCCGGTGCCGGCTCGCGCCTCGCCATGTTCGCACTCGAACAAGCGGCACAGGCCGGGGCATCGTGCGCCTGGCTGTTCTCTCGACGATCGGGGCCGTTCTGGCAGAAGCTCGGCTTCACCAACGCCGACCGAGAACGCCTGGCGGCCGTGTTGCCCGAGACGCAACAGGTTTGCCTCTGACTCGGCAACACCGAACGCGGAGCCATCCAGCGCGGGCGAGGTCGGCGCGTCGCTGAGGCGTCTGCTAGCGCTGGCTGTCGGGAACTCTTGTCTCAGATGGGTGGACCGCGATCCTTCTCGGTGAAGGTGCGTCATGCGGACTCTTCGCGCGCGCTCCCCGGACCCGGGGTGGGCGACGGACCGGCGCCCCCGCGCCCACGGGAACGGCGACGAGTTGTGCGCGAAGGAAACGGGTCATGGGCGCGGCGACAGGTCGCCCTACTGCGGCATGTCGACGAACCGCGAGAACATCCCGTGGAACGCCACCGTGATGGTGTCCGTCGGGCCGTTGCGGTGCTTCGCCACGATGAGGTCCGCCTCACCCTGACGCGGGTTGTCCTTCTCGTACGCCGACTCACGGTGCAGCAGGATGACCATGTCGGCGTCCTGCTCGATGGAGCCCGACTCACGCAGGTCCGAGATCATCGGCTTCTTGTCGGCGCGCTGCTCGGGACCACGGTTCAGCTGCGACAGCGCGATGACCGGCACGCCGAGCTCCTTCGCCATGAGCTTCAGCGCACGCGAGAACTCCGAGACCTCCTGCTGACGGCTCTCGACCTTCTTGCCCGAGGTCATCAGCTGCAGGTAGTCGATGACCACGAGCTTGAGGTTGTGCTGCTGCTTCAGCCGGCGGCACTTCGCCCGGATCTCCACCAGGGTCATGTTGGGGGAGTCGTCGATGAAGAACGGGGCGTCGTTGATGCGCCCGCGGGTCTGCGCGATGGTCGTCCAGTCACGGGAGTCGACGGTGCCCTTGCGCATGTTCTGCAGCGGCACGCTCGACTCGGCGGAGAGCAGGCGCATCGCGATCTCGGCGCGACCCATCTCGAGCGAGAAGAACGCGGCGGTCTGGTCGTGCTTGAGCGCTGCGGCGCGGCACAGGTCGAGGGCCAGGGTCGACTTGCCGAGCGCGGGTCGGGCGGCGACGATGATGAGCTGCCCGGGGTGGAAGCCGTTCGTCAGGGCGTCGAGGCCACTGAACCCGGTCGGGACGCCGGTCATCTGCCCGTCGCGCCCCTTGGCGGCCTCGATCTCGTCGATCGCGGCGCCGATGGCATCGGTCAGGGGCACGTAGTCCTCGGTCTGCACGCCGCCGGCGACGTTGTAGACCTCCGCCTGCGCGCTGTTCACGAGGTCGGTGACCTCACCCTCGGACGCGTAGCCCATCTGCACGATGCGGGTGCCCGCGTCGACCAGACGGCGGAGCACGGCCTTCTCGGCGACGATCGCTGCGTAGTACCCGGCGTTCGCCGCGGTCGGCACCATGCTCGTGACGCTGTGCAGGTACTCGGCGCCGCCGGCCCGGGAGAGCAGTCCGGTCTTGGTCAGCTCGTCGGTGACGGCGATCACGTCGGTGGGCTCACCGTGCGAGTACAGCGACAGGATCGCGTCGAAGATGACCTCGTGCTTCGGGATGTAGAAGTCCACCCCGCGCGCGGTCTCGATGACGTCGGCGACGGCGTCCTTCGACAGCAGCATGCCGCCGATGGTGGACTGCTCCGCGAGCAGGTCGTGCGGCGGCGTCCGCTCCGAACCCCGTTCGGACAGGTCCTGCGGGGACGGATCGAGATGCGCGATCGACACACGGACTCCCTCTTGTCGTGACGGTGCGGGCCTCGGCCCACACCGGCTTTCCTACCCCGGACGACCGACATCCCCAGCCCTCCGCCGAGTCGCTGGGCCAAGCTACGGGGACAGAGTTATCCCCAGCAAACGGCCCTGTGGATAACTCTGTGGAGAGGATGCGGAACACGCCGGACACGCATGTGCAAAACTGTGGATGGACGTGTGGACAAGTCGGCGTTCGAACACGTGTTCTTGCCCTGGACCTGGGCTTTTCCGTTCCACACCGTGTGTGGAGAACCGCGGTTCAAGTACACCTTGAAGGTTCCGATTCGGGGCGTTTCGACTGTGTAAAACGACTTGACAACAGGCCCTCCTGTGGGGAGCGTTCTCGGGTCGCTCCCAGCAAGCCCGGACGGGCGCGAGGGGTAACCGCCCAACGCAGCAACACCTGTCCCACAGCAACACCCGCGCGCGGCGAGCCGCGCGCACGACGAAGGGCGGGCCTCCCGGAGGAGACCCGCCCTTCGACGGTGGTGACGCTGCTTACTTGGCGGCGACGACCTGCAGGGAGATCACCGCGGTGATGTCCTCGCGCAGACGCACGGTGGCCTCGTGGTCACCGACGGTCTTGATGGTCGCGGGGACCTCGACCTTGCGCTTGTCCAGCGAACCGACGCCCTGCGCCTGGACCGCGTCGGCGACGTCCGCCGGGCGGACCGAGCCGAACAGGCGGCCGTCCTTGCCGGCCTTGACGGTCAGCTTGATGGTCGCGTTCTCGAGCTTCATCTTGAGGTCCTGGGCCTCTTCGATGGTGGCGAGCTCGCGAGCGGCACGGGCCGCACGGATCGACTCGACCTGCTTCTCGCCGCCCTTGGACCACGCGACGGCGAAGCCCTGGGGGATGAGGTAGTTGCGGGCGTAGCCGTTCTTGACGTCGACGACGTCACCGGCGGAACCGAGGCCGGAGACCTCGTGGGTGAGGATGAGCTTCGACATGGTGATCCTCCTGATCAGCGGCCGGAGCCGGCGTAGGGGAGGAGCGCCATCTCACGGGCGTTCTTCACGGCACGGGCGATGAGGCGCTGCTCCTGGACGGAGACGCCGGTGATGCGACGGGCGCGGATCTTGCCACGCTCCGAGATGAACTTGCGCAGGGTCGCGACGTCCTTGTAGTCGATGACGCCGACCTTGATCGACTTCGCGGGAGCGGCGTTCTTGCCGCCCTTGCCGCGAGGCTTCCGGCGGTCGCCGGTGCTCTTTCCAGCCATTGTTTGTCCTTAGAGAAGAAGAAGTTGTGTGTCCGTCAGACCGCTGAGGATCAGAACGGGGTCTCGTCGTCGTACGAGCCGCCGGGCTGGCTCCACACGTCGTTCGACTGTGCGTTGCCGCCCTGCTGGCCGCCCTGGGGCGACCACGGTGCGTCCGACTGACCGCCGCCGCTGTTGTTGTTCCAGCCGCCGCCGTTCCCGCCCTGGCCACCGCCGGAGCCAGCGCCGTTGTTCACAGCGCCGCCGCCGACCTGGCCACGACCGCCACCGGAGCCACCCGCAGCGCGGGTGATCTGGGCGGTCGCGTAGCGGAGCGACGGGCCGATCTCGTCGACCTCGAGCTCGATGCTCGTGCGCTGCTGGCCCTCACGGTCCTGGTAGGAGCGCTGACGGAGACGACCCTGCGCGATGACGCGCGAGCCCTTCGTCAGCGAGCCCGCCACGTGCTCGGCGAACTCGCGCCACACGCTCGCACGGAGGAACAGCGCGTCGCCGTCCTTCCACTCGTTCGCCTGACGGTCGAACGTGCGAGGGGTGGAGGCGATGGTGAAGTTCGCCACCGCGAGCCCGTTCTGCGTGTACCGCAGCTCCGGGTCTGCGGTGAGGTTGCCCACCACCGTGATGACGGTTTCGCCGGCCATGAGCTACTCGGCGCTCGCGGTCGCGTTCGCGGCCTTGCGGGCCGCGCGGGCCTCGTCGCGCTGCTTCTGCGCGGCGACCTGGGCGATCGCCTCTTCGGCGCGGAGGACCTTCGTGCGGAGCACGGCCTCGGAGAGACCGAGCTGACGGTCGAGCTCCTTGGCGGCCTCGGGCGTCGAGGTGAAGTCGACGACGGCGTAGATGCCCTCGGACTTCTTCGCGATCTCGTAGGCCAGGCGACGACGGCCCCAGACGTCCACGTTGTCGACGGTGCCACCGTCGTTGCGGATGACCGCGAGGAACTTGTCCAGGCTGGGAGCGACGGTGCGCTCGTCGATCTCGGGGTCGAGGATCGCCATCAGTTCGTACTGGTGCATGCGGAACCCACCTCCTTTGGTCTCGGCGGCTCCGGGCGGTTCCCGGAGCAGGAGGGTTGATGCATGTGTCCGGACACGCAGGAGCGCGTGGACAACTCGAGTAGCTTAGCCCACGGCCTGGAGGCGCGCCACCGGTCGTGCAGAGCGGCCGGCGTCGTCAGGCGGTCGCCGTCAGGCGGTCGCCGTCAGGTGGTCGCGTCGCGCTCGGCCCACCAGGCGCGCAGGCGCTGCTCGGCCTCGTCGGTGCCGAGGGGACCCTCGTCCATGCGGACCTCGAGCAGGTGGCGGTACGCCTCGCCCACAGCACGCCCCGGCGGGATGTCGAGGATCCGCATGATGTCGTCGCCCGTCAGGTCCGGACGGATCGAGTCGAGTTCCTCCTGGTCGGCCAGCGCCGTGATGCGGTCCTCGAGGTCGTCGTACGCGAAGCCGAGCCGGTCGGCCTTGCGGCGGTTCCGCGTCGTGACGTCCGAGCGGGTGAGCTCGTGCAGGCGCTCGAGCAGCGGGCCGGCGTCCCGGACGTAGCGGCGGACGGCGGAGTCGGTCCAGGCACCCTCGGTGTAGCCGAAGAACCGCAGGTGCAGCTCGATCAGTCGGGAGACGGCGGCGATGGTGTCGTTGTCGAACCGCAGCGCCCGCAGTCGCTTCTTCGCGAGCTTCGCGCCGACCAGGTCGTGGTGGTGGAAGCTGACGGCACCGCCGGGCTCGAGCTTGCGGGTGGCCGGCTTGCCGATGTCGTGCAGCAGGGCCGCGAGCCGGAGCACGGTGTCGGGGGCCTCGCCCGGGTGCCGCTCGGCCTCGTACCCGATGGCCTGGGACAGCACCGTCAGCGAGTGCTCGTACACGTCCTTGTGGTGGTGGTGCTCGTCGATCTCCAGCCGCATCGCGGGGAGCTCGGGCAGGAAGCGCTCGGCGAGCCCGGTGTCCACGAGCAGGCGGATGCCGGGGACCGGCTCGGACGTGTTCAGCAGCTTCACGAGCTCGTCACGCACCCGCTCGGCCGACACGATGTCGATCGAGTCGGCGAGGTCCGTCATCGCGGCACGCACCTCGTCGGACACCGTGAAGCCCAGCTGCGCGGTGAATCGTGCGGCGCGCATCATGCGCAGGGGGTCGTCGCGGAACGAGACGGGCGCCGCCTGCGGGGTGTGCAGGCGCCCGGCGAGCAGGTCCTCGACCCCGCCGTGCACGTCGACGAGCTCACGCTGGGGGAGGCGGAGCGCCATGGCGTTCACCGTGAAGTCACGGCGGAGCAGGTCGTCCTCGATGGTGTCGCCGAACGCCACCTCGGGCTTGCGGGTCTCGCCGTCGTACACGTCGCTGCGGTAGGTCGTGATCTCGACCTGCTCGCCGGCGACCCGGGCGGCGATGGTGCCGAACTGCCGACCGACGTCCCACGTCGCGCTCGCGATCGGCTCGACGATGCGCAGGACGTCGTCGGGGCGGGCGTCGGTCGTGAAGTCGAGGTCGGTGACGGCACGGCCGAGGAAGGCGTCGCGGACGGGGCCGCCGACCAGCGCCAGCTCGTGTCCGGCGTCGGCGAACGCCCGAGCGAGGACGGCGACGGGCTCGGTGGCTGCGAGTGCGTCGAGTCGTTCGACGGCCTGGGCAACGGACTGCATGACGGACCTCATCCTCCCAGATCGGTGCGCCGAGTTCTCCACACGGCCCGCGCGCACGGGATCGTCCCCGTCCGCCCCTCGTACACTCGTGCTCGGCCGGAACCGACCCTCGGGCCCTCCTGTATGCACATCCTCCGCTCCACGCTCGCCGCCGCTGCCACGGCCCTCGTCGCCGTCGGCCTCGTCGCCACGCCCGCAGGTCCGGACCCGGCGCACGCCGCCTCCGTCGACCGCACCACGACGCGCACCGCGGCTCCGGCCGCCGCCGACCAGGGGAAGACCACCGTGTCGATCGCCCCGGCCGACCGCGGGATCGTCCGACGGGACGAGGACCTCCAGGTCAGCGTCACGGTGACCAACGACACGGACACGGACGTCCCCGCCGGGTCGGTCGAGCTCGACATCTTCCGCTCCGAGAGCACGCGCGACGTCCTCTCCGACTGGCTCTCCGACACCACCACGACCGGTTACCTCGGCGCCCCGATGGACTCGGCGGACGTCCCGATCGTCCCGGCGCACCGCTCGGTGACCCAGACGGTGACCATCGTGCCGGGCAACGTCGCACTCGGCGGCTACTCGTCCTTCGGCGCCCGACGCATCGCGGCCGAGTACACCGCGGGCGACACCTTCGCCGTCGCCCGGTCCGCGATCACCTGGTACCCGGACTTCCAGCAGACCCCGGTCGGTGTCTCGGTCGCGATGCCGATCACCCTGCCGAGCACGGCTGACGGCGTGATCGGTGCCAACGACCTCGCGGCGGCGACCGCGGTGGACGGCACCCTCACCCAGCAGCTCGACGCCGCCGTGGACCACAACGTGGCCGTCGGCGTCGACCCGAGGATCATCGCCTCGATCCGGCTGCTCGGCGAGAACGCCCCGTCGAGTGCGCGCAACTGGCTCGACCGGCTCGAGGGGCTCCGGAACGAGACCTTCGCGCTGTCGTACGCCGACGCCGACGTCACCGGGTTGCGCCAGGCCGGCGCGGACGGGATCCCGGGCGTGATCTCGCTCGACCAGGCGGTCGAGGAGCAGAACTTCCCCGGTGCCAGCACGCCGACCCCGACCCCGACGGCCACCGGGACGCCGACGGCCTCGGCCAGCGCGGGTGCCCCCGTCGACGAGACCCCGGACGCGACACCGACCCCCTCGGACGACGTGACCGCCGGCACCCAGGACGGCACAGGTCAGGACGGCTCGGGGCAGGACGACACCGACGGCACGACCACGACGCTGCCGACCACCGCCAGCCTGCTGGACTTCCCGTACGCACTCGACGACGTCGCGTGGCCGGTCGAGAACACCGTGGCCACCGACGACCTGCCCGCACTCGCGAAGGCCGGCACCGAGACGACGATCATCGCGAGCGGCAACACCTCCGCCGGCCCGGACACCACCGTCTCCGCCGCCGAGCGCATCGGCGACCAGAAGGTCCTCGTCGCCGACCAGGGCATGTCTGCCCTGCTGCGGGACGCCGCCGACGCCACCGACCAGCGCGCCTACGACGCGGCCGTGGCGGAGCTCACCGCGACCCTGGCGACGGCGGCGCGTGCCGGTACCGCGCAGAGCCCCGTGCTCCTGACCCTCGGCCGCAGCTGGCCGACCGAGACCGGTCGACTGAGCGCCGTGCTCGACGCGCTCGAGGACACCCCGTGGGTGTCGCCCTCGGACCTGTCGACCGCGGCGAAGGCGACCGCCGGCTCGCTCACCCTGGCGCCGGCCGACGACGGCGACGCCCGCCTCGACCGCCTGCGGACCCTGGTGGACAGCGAGCGCGAGCTCGTCGCCTTCGCATCGGCCGTCGACGACCCCGCGACCGTCACCGCCCCTGCGCGGCTCCAGCTGCTCGCCCTGGCGTCGAACGCCTGGCGGGACGAACCCGACGCCCTCACCACCGCCGTCGACCGGCAGGCCCGGTCCTGGACGCAGACCACCGACCAGGTGAGCATCCCCGACTCCAGCTCGCTGACGCTGCTCGGGGACCGATCGTCGCTGCCCGTGTCGGTCCGCAACCGGACGGACTACCCGGTCACCGTGCGCCTCAACGTCCAGCCGTCGAGCTCGGCGCTGCAGGTCGTGCGGAACGACATCGAGGTGAAGCTCCAGCCGCAGTCCTCCGCCCGCACGACCATCCCGGTCCGGTCGGTCGCGAACGGCACGGTCAACCTGACGATGTCCCTGACCACGCCGACCGGGGTCACCGTGTCGCAGCCCACCACGGTCGAGCTCAACGTGCAGGCGCAGTGGGAGACCGTGATCACCGCGGTGGCCGCGATCGGCCTCGTCGCGATCTTCGGCTTCGGGATCTTCCGCAGCATCCGGAAGCGCATCCGCCGCCGCAACGGCGAGCTCGACGACGAGGACGACGACGACCCGAACCGTCCGCTCGCGGTCCAGCCCGATGCTCCCGGCGCCCCTGCCCGGTCGGGAGGCCCGTCCCACGTCGCACAGGCGGCGCCCGCCGCCGCCGTGGTCGGCACCACTGCCGCGTCCGGTCCCGCGCGCGTCGCACCGCAGCAGGCCGGTGCGCGCCCTGCGGACGCGACGGCGCGCGACGGCGGCGAGCCGCGCCTCCAGGCCGGCCGTCCGGACCAGGACGACACCCCGCCAGATCCCGAGGAGCCGACCATCAGCACGCAGCAGCAACCCGCCGTCGACGCGGAGCCCGCGGCCGAACGGAACCTCGGTCGGGCGAGCGCGATGCTCGCGGCGGGCACGATGCTCTCGCGGGTCCTCGGCTTCGGCAAGACGTTCGTGCTCGCCTACGCGATCGGTCAGGCGAAGTCGCCCGGCGCCGACGCGTTCGCGCTCGCGAACCAGCTGCCGAACAACATCTACGCGCTCATCGCCGGTGGTCTGCTCTCCGCGGTGCTCATCCCGCAGATCGTCCGGTCGATGCGGGAGAGCAGCGACGGCGGTACGGCCTACGTCAACAAGATCGTCACGCTCGGCGCGACGGTGTTCGTGGTGATCACCATCGTCGCGACGGTCCTCGCACCGTTCCTCGTGTTCGTCTACAGCCAGCAGGCGACCGGGGACGGCAAGGGCTTCACGCCGGCACAGACCGACCTGGCCGTGGCGTTCGCCTTCTGGTGCCTCCCGCAGATCCTCTTCTACGCGCTGTACTCGCTCCTCGGTGAGGTCCTCAACGCCAAGCAGGTCTTCGGCCCCTTCACGTGGGCACCGCTCATCAACAACGTCATCGCCATCGCCGGTCTCGTCGTCTTCATCGCGATGTTCGGCGGTCAGGACGTCAACTCCTCGGTCGACGGCTGGACACCGCTGAAGATCGCGGTGCTCGCGGGGAGTGCCTCGCTCGGCGTCTTCGCGCAGGCCGCGTTCCTGCCGTTCTTCTGGCGGCGCGCCGGCCTGTCGTTCCACCCGGACTTCCGCTGGCGCGGTGTGGGCCTGAAGGCGACGGGCACGGCGGCCGGCTGGCTGTTCGCGATGATCCTCGTGACGCAGCTGGCGGGCATCGTGCAGTCGCGCGTCGCGTCGCTCGGTACGGGCGCCGCAGGCAACGCGGTGCTGCAGAACGCGTGGCTGCTGTTCATGCTGCCGCACTCGATCTTCGCGGTGTCGATCGCGACGGCGTACTTCACGCGGATGAGCCACGACGCGGGCCGCGGCGACCTCGACGCCGTCCGGCGCAACCTGTCGCTGTCCCTGCGGATCGTCGGACTGTTCACGGTGTTCGCGTCGGTGGCGCTGATCGTCGTCTCCGTGCCGTTCGGTCGCATGTTCGCCGGCACCTTCGAGCAGGCGCTCTCCATCGGCGCGGTGCTCCTCGCCTACATGCCCGGCCTGGTGCTGTTCAGCATGCTGTTCATCATCCAGCGCGTCTTCTGGGCGATGCACGACCACCACACGCCGTTCCTCATGCAGTGCGTGCAGTCGGTGCTGTTCGTCATCGGAGCCCTGGCCGTCGCGACGTTCCCGCAGAGCATCGTCGGCGTCTCCATCGCGGCGTGCACGACGCTCGCCGGCACGGCGCAGACGATCATCGCGCTCGTGCTCGTCCGTCGTCGCCTGAACGGCATCGAGGGCCCCGTGGTCACCCGCTCCCACGTGCAGTTCGTCATCGCGGCACTCATCGCCGGCGTCGCCGGGGCGGCCGTCGTCACCGCCCTCGGGACCTTCTCGCCCGACGGCTTCGCCATGTCCGACCGGACGGGCGCGCTCGTCACCATCGCGCTGACCGGAGCCGTCATGGCGCTCGTGTACTTCGGCGCCCTGGTCGTGTCGAAGAACGGCGAGATCGCGAACGCGGTCGCGCTGCTCCGCAAGCGGCTCGGACGCTGACCGCCGATCGTCCGCACACCGGCTGTCCGATCATCGGCTGTTCGCTCACCGGCTGTCCGCTCACCGGTGGGCCGGAATGTCCCGCCGCTACCATGTGTTCACCCGGTCAGCACTCAACGGAAGGGCAGCGAGGCATGCGCCAGCTCATCATCATCGGTTCCGGTCCCGCCGGGTTCACCGCCGGCATCTACGCCGCGCGCGCGGAGCTCAAGCCCCTGATCGTCGCGTCCAGCGTCGAGACCGGCGGCGAGCTCACCAAGACCACCGAGGTCGAGAACTTCCCGGGCTTCCCCGAGGGGATCCAGGGCCCGGACCTCATGATCAAGATGCAGGAACAGGCCGAGAAGTTCGGCGCCGAGGTCCTGTACGACGACGCGGTCTCGGTCGACCTGACCGGTGAGGTCAAGAAGGTCACCGTCGGGTCCGGAGAGACGTACGAGGCCCTCGCGGTCATCTACGCGACCGGATCGGCGTACCGCCACCTCGGTCTCGCCGACGAAGAGCGTCTGTCCGGCCACGGCGTCAGCTGGTGCGCCACGTGCGACGGGTTCTTCTTCCGGCAGAAGAACATCGCCGTCGTCGGCGGCGGCGACTCCGCGATGGAAGAAGCCACGTTCCTCACCCGGTTCGCCGACAAGGTGACGGTCATCCACCGCAAGGACAGCCTGCGCGCGTCGAAGATCATGCAGGACCGTGCGATGAACGACCCGAAGATCGAGTTCGCGTGGAACAAGGAGGTCACCGGGATCACGGGTGACTCCTCGGTCGAGGGCGTCACCCTCCGCGACACGGTCACCGGGGAGGAGTCCTCGCTCCAGCTCGACGGTCTGTTCATCGCGATCGGCAACGACCCGCGGACGCACCTCATCCACGGGCAGATCGACCTCGCTCCCGAGGGCACGATCGCGGTCCAGGGTCGTTCGTCGAAGACCAACCTGCCCGGGGTCTTCGCCGCGGGTGACGTCATCGACCCGACCTACCGTCAGGCGATCACGGCAGCCGGTTCCGGTACCGTCGCCGCGCTCGACGCGGAGAAGTACCTCGCCGAACTCGACGACGCGCTGGTCGACCAGGCCGAGGGCGTCACGCCCGCGGGGCCGGCGATCATCGACGTCGAGGCCGCACGGGCCTGACCCAGACCGGAATACCGCAGCGGCCCAGCCGTTGCACCAACTGAACTTCTCGAAGGAGCACACATGTCCAACGCAAAGGCCGTCACCGACGCCACCTTCTCGGACGAGGTCCTCAAGTCCGACAAGACCATCCTCGTCGACTTCTGGGCCGAGTGGTGCGGCCCGTGTCGCGCCGTGTCCCCGATCCTCGACCAGATCGCCGCGGAGCACGCCGACAAGATCGAGATCGTCAAGCTCAACGTCGACGACAACCCGCAGTCGGCCATGAACTACCAGATCACGTCGATCCCGGCGATGAAGGTGTTCAAGGGCGGCGAGGTCGTCAAGACCGTCATCGGCGCCAAGCCGAAGCCGGCGCTCGAGGCCGACCTCGCCGAGTTCCTGGCGTAGTCCGACCGACAGACCGTGAACGGCCCCGCTCTCCTCGGAGGGCGGGGCCGTCGCCGTTCCCGGATGCCGGCTGCGCGCGCCAGGGCCACAGCTTCAGGATCGGCCCCCGCCTCCCACCGCGGATCCGGCAACGCATGTCGTAGTGTGGCGGGAATGTCCCACTGAACGGAGTACACGATGACGAACGGCAACAGCCTCGACCCCTGGTACGACTCCTACGCCCAGCGCACCGCCGGGCTGAGCGCCTCCGAGGTCCGAGCCCTGTTCGCCGTGGCATCGCGGCCCGAGGTGGTCTCGCTCGCCGGCGGCATGCCGTACGTCTCGGCGCTCCCGCGGGAGCTCGTCACGGGGTCCATCGACCGCGTGATGACCGAGGACGCCGCGATGGCGCTGCAGTACGGCGGTGGGCAGGGCCTGCGCTCCCTCCGTGAGCACATCGTCGACGTGATGAGCCTCGAGGGCATCCGTGCCAGCGCCGAGGACGTCGTGGTCACCACCGGCTCGCAGCACGCGCTCGACCTCGTCACGCGGCTCTTCATCGATCCGGGCGACGTCGTGCTCGCCGAGTCGCCGTCGTACGTCGGCGCCATCGGGGTCTTCCGCTCGTACCAGGCGGAGACCGTCCACGTGACCACCGACGAGCACGGCCTGGTCCCCGAAGCGCTGCGCGAGGCGATCGCGAACCTGCGCACGCAGGGCAAGCGGATCAAGTTCCTCTACACGATCCCGAACTTCCACAACCCGGCGGGTGTCACGATGAGCCGTGAGCGCCGCATCGAGGTGCTCGACATCTGCCGCTCGAACGGCATCCTCGTGCTCGAGGACAACCCGTACGGACTGCTCTGGTTCGACGAGCCCGCTCCGCAGGCGATCCGGTCGATCGACGACGAGGGCGTCGTGTACCTCGGGTCCTTCTCGAAGACCCTGGCTCCCGGCTTCCGTGTCGGTTGGGCCCTCGCCCCGCACGCCATCCGCGAGAAGCTCGTGCTCGCCAACGAGTCGGCCGTCCTCGCGCCGAACTCCTTCGGTCAGTACGTCGTCAACGCCTACCTGGACGCCGCAGACTGGAAGGGGCAGGTCGACACCTTCCGGGGCCTCTACGCGGAGCGCAGGGACGCGATGATGGCCGCCCTGGGGGAGTTCCTGCCGGACCTCACCTGGACGAAGCCGAACGGTGGGTTCTTCGTCTGGCTGACGCTGCCCGACGCCCTCGACTCGAAGGGCATGCTGCCCCGTGCCGTGAAGGAACTCGTCGCGTACACACCGGGGACCGCCTTCTACGCCGACGGCCGTGGCGGCGGCAACATCCGCCTGTCCTTCTGCTACCCGACCCCCGATCAGATCCGGGTCGGCGTCAAGCGCCTGGCCACCGTCATCAACGACGAGCTCGAGCTCTTCGAGACCTTCGGACACACAACCCGTCCGAGCGCGGTGTCCGAGTCGCGCTCCACCGTCGTCGCGCCGCCGCCGAACGTGTCCTGATCAGCACTTTCATCGTTCGCTCTTCCCGGAGGACCCTCGCATGGCCGAGCTCACCCGTCGTCACGTCGTCGTCGTCGCGGGAGGGATCTCGCACGAACGAGACGTCTCCCTGCGGTCAGGGCGACGCGTCGCCGACTCACTGACCGGTTACGGCTGGACGGTCGACCTGCGCGATGCCGACGCGTCGCTCCTGCCCGCGCTGCGCGAGTCACGCCCGGACGTCGTCTGGCCGGCCCTGCACGGCGCGTCCGGCGAGGACGGCGCGCTGCGGGGCATCCTGGAGGCGCTGGACATCCCGTTCGTCGGCTCCCGTTCCACGTCAGCCCGGCTTGCATGGGACAAGCCCACCTCGTCCGCGCTCGTCGCGCGGGCCGGTGTGCGGACCCCTCGGTCGGTCACGTTGTCGCACGACGTCTTCCGCGAGCTCGGTGCCGTGGGCGTCCTCGACGCCATCGCCGCGGAACACCCGGTGCCGCTCGCCGTGAAGCCGGCACGAGGCGGGAGCGCACAGGGGGTCACGCTCGTCGAGGACGCACACGATCTCCCGCGTGCGATGGTCAGCGCGTACACCTACTGCGACGACGTCGTGGTCGAACAGCTCATCCGCGGCACCGAGGTCGCCGTCGGGATCATCGACACGGGTGACGGCCCGGTGGCGCTCTCGGCGGTCGAGATCGTCCCGAAGAGCGGGACGTACGGGTTCGAGGCGCGCTACAACGCGGGGGAGACGACCTTCTTCACGCCCGCCCGACTGTCGGGCGACTTCGCCTCCGCCGCCGCAGACGCAGCCGTGTCAGCGCACACGGCGCTCGGTCTCCGCCACATCTCGCGCGTCGACCTGATCATCGATGCGGCAGGGACGCCGTGGTTCCTCGAAGCCAACGTCCTCCCGGGTCTGACCGAGACCTCCCTCGTTCCGCAGGCGCTGAGTGCCTCCGGCTTCGACCTCGGTTGGACCTACGCGGAGCTCGCGGAACAGGCCATCCGCGACCACCGCAGCTGACCATGTCAGTACGACGCAGGGGCAGTGTTCCACGTGGAACACTGCCCCTGCTCGTTGTGGCCGTCCCGTTGGGCGCTGCCGCGATCGTCGGCGAGGTTGCTCATGCTGTGGCGGCGATGACTGCGCGGCGCGCGCTCGGCACGATTCGGACTCGCACCGCAGGGAGGACAGCGGGCACCGGAGCGGTGACGGCCATCGTCGTCCTCGGTTTCGCGAATGCAGGCCCCGACCCGAACGCGGTGAATCGATGGCGCGCCCGTATCGCCGTGCGCACCGCGCGGCGGTACGAAGCAGCGGGTGACACGGCCATCATCGTGTGCTGCGGCGGAGCGGTGCGCGGGGCGTTCCCTGAGGCTGATCTGCTCGAGAATGCGGTGCGCCGGCTCGGGTGGACCGGTGCGGTCAGGAAGGACCGCGACAGCGTCTCCACATGGGAGAACATCGCGAACGCGAGGCCGATGATCGCCGCCGCAGACCGCGTCGTCATCTGCTCGAACGGACTCCACGCCGCGAAGGGGCGAACGTACCTCCGCCGCCAGGACGCGAATCTAGCGTCGAAACTGGCCCCAGCGCTGGACTATCGCGTCGGAGAGATGCTCTGGGCGAAGCCGGTCTTCGCCGCCGTCGGAATCTGGAAGCTCCTGCGGACGCGCCGTTTCACGTGAAACACCCCGGCGAGTGGTCGCCGGATGCACTGTCGCCCGTCGTGGGACGGTTGACGAGGACGTCTCCGGGGAGCGCGCCGAACCACGTGATCCGGACGCGGTGAACAGAGCCGGCGTGCGTTCGTCATCTCCATCGGGACAGGGGCGCGGAGACCGATCATGCTCGCCAGCGCGGTAGGGCTACTGCATCGCCGGTTCCCAAGCGGAGATCGCGCCGATCGGTCCCTCTGCTGCTGACCGGGTGCGGACAGCTCTCGCAGGACGGTCGTCGTCGAGGTGCACCGCGCCGCCGATTCTCCAACCTCGACCCTTCGTGCAGCCCCGAGCCTCGCATTGTTTCAGGAGCGGACTCAGGGCGCCTCCTGCACCACGGGCAAGCCGGTCGTGAATTGGTGCATCCGGAGCACAGGTACCGCACATCGCTCCGGTCCTGGTTGACCCTGACAGTGGCCTACGGGCGTCGCAGGATGCATCGGGTTCGCGCTCGCACCGCCGAACGGCTTGGCTCGAGCCTCACCTGAGCCGATGCCGTCGGTCGCAGCGATCCTCGTCCTCCTCGATGAACCCCCGCCAGCCCAGAGACCGTATCCCGCGGCTCGGTTCACTTCGCGCGCGTCGCGGGCCGAGCGGGGGAGGGCGGCGCTGCAGAACGACCAGTGCGGACGAGTTCGAGTAGAGCGAGACCCTTCCGACCCTGATGCAGCGCAGCCACGGGATGCGGGCCATCCGCACGACACCCTTCGCAGGTCGCCTCCCGTGGATGGTGCGGGCATCTGCATCCTCATCCCGGACGTCCCGCTACCGTCACCAGGCGGCGAGGTAGGCATCACCTGGCGCCGTCGAGGTCGTTGCACCACCGCCGATCGTCCGCGGCGCCCGACGGTACTGCCGACGGCCAGGGAGCCGTGCCGCCCGTAGCCGCAGACGGACCACTCGGGGTTGCACCTTGCGAACATCCGGGTTGGGCCGACCTACTCAGTTCGAAGTCCACAGCGCCCGCTCGATGGTGCCGCCAGCGTGAGGACGAACGATGCGCTGCCCGCTTACGGTGTGAAGTCGGGTCCTAGCTCCAAGCCACGCGGTCGTCGTCCGCCCGAGGTCCGGCGCCGCATCCGTCCCGGGTTGTTCTGATCGAACGCCGACACAAGCATCGTTGCGCCATCGCCGTCGCCAGAGAGGCCGAGCACCAAGCCGTTTCTGTCGCGCACGACCACTCGTTTGACGGGCGCACCGCCGGTACCGCGAACACGAGGATCGTGGTCGAGGTCGAGGTCGACGACCGACGCACTCGGAGGACAAGAGGGAGAGAGACCATGGAGCAGTGATGGTGCCAGCACGTCCGGTGGCCCGTCATCGCGTAGCGACCATGCGATCCGCGTACTGCCGCAGGCTCACCCCAGCTGCACTCCGCGAGCCGTACGCCGGCACAGGCTCCGATCGGTAGCACCGGAAGAACTCGGCGGCGTACGCAGCCTTCTCCAGCTTGCAGGGACAGGCAGGCAGGCAGGCAGGCACATCGTCACATCGTCGAGATGTGCAGGCCGCGAGCACCCGAGCAGCCTCGCGAGACGAGACGGCTGACCCGAACAAGCGGATCCAGACGTTTCACGTGGAACACTGCCTCAGATGGCCTTGGCGTACGCGCGAGCGCGGCTGTCGCCCTCAGCGCCTCGTCAACGCCGCCGTACGCCCCGCAGGCGGCCCAACAGGTCCGATCGGGGACTGGGTGACAGGGACGCACGGTACGCCCCGCACACGGCCGCAGGGCGCCGTCCCTGCACCGACGACGGCCTCCGAGCGCGTCTAACCAGCGATGTCGCTGATGCCCAGCTCGCCGAGGATGCGGTTGAGATCATCGCCGTTCGCGAAGTCGATCGTCACCGAGCTCTTGCGAGCACCAACCGCGATCTTCACGCGCGTGTTCAACCGATCACCGATGCGCTCGGCGAGGTCGTTGAAGTGCGCCTGGCGCTTTGTCGGCTCCGCCTTCGGCTTCACCGGCGTCTTCGCCGACAACTGCTGCGCGATCGCCTCTGCGGCCCGCACGGACAGGTCCTCGTTGACGATCTTCTCGGCGAGGTACTCCATCGCCTCGGCGTCCGGCGCCGCGAGGATGGCACGTGCGTGTCCCGCGGACAGCACCCCGGCAGCGACGCGGCGCTGAACGGGGGAGGGCAACCGGAGCAGACGGATCGTGTTCGTGATCTGCG
The DNA here is from genome assembly GCF_000772085.1 of Curtobacterium sp. MR_MD2014. Lineage (NCBI taxonomy): Bacteria > Bacillati > Actinomycetota > Actinomycetes > Micrococcales > Microbacteriaceae > Curtobacterium > Curtobacterium sp. MR_MD2014. The sequence continues at coordinate 3,438,641 of NZ_CP009755.1, forward strand.
GACGCGACCGGCCGATACGCTGCGCGAGTTGCTCCTGCGTGATCCCGAAGTCCGCGAGCAGCTGCTGGTACGCCGACGCCTCTTCCAGCGGATTGAGCTGTGCACGATGCAGGTTCTCGAGCAGCGCATCCCGAAGCATGGCGTCATCAGGGGTGTCCTTGACGATCGCGGGAATGGTCGCGAGCCCGAGCTCCTTCGTGGCACGCAGACGACGCTCGCCCATGATGAGCTCGTACTGCGCCTCGGTTCCGGATGCGCCGGCGATCGGACGGACGACGATGGGCTGGAGCACACCGATCTCGCGGATCGAGTGGACGAGCTCCTGGAGCTCCTCCTCGCGGAACTCCTTGCGCGGCTGCTGTGCGTTCGGCACGACGTCGAGCGGATTGAGGTTCGCCAGACGTGCGCCGGGAACGGCGACGAGGTCCTCAGCGGTCGCACCGGCGGAGGGCGCCGAGGCCGGGGAGCCGCCGGTCGGGAAGAACACGTCGACGGGCCGGTCCTGCTGGTCCGACGCCGTCGGGATCAGGGCGCCGATGCCTCGTCCGAGTCCAGTTCGCTTGGGTGCCATCAGTCCTGCGCTCCTCGTGCTGCGATCTCGGCGGCTGCCTCGAGGTACGAGAGCGAGCCCGACGAGTTGACGTCGTACGACACGACGCTCTGTCCGTAACTCGGTGCTTCGCTGACGCGCACCGACCGGGGGATCACGGCCTTCAGCACCTGCTCGCCGAAGTGCTCACGGACATCCGCTGCAACCTGGTTGGACAGGTTCGTGCGTCCGTCGAACATCGTGAGCAGGATCGTCGACACCCGGAGGTTCGGGTTGAGGTGCCGTTCGATCAGCTCGATGTTCCGCAGGAGTTGGCTGAGGCCCTCGAGCGCGTAGTACTCGGTCTGGATCGGGATCAGCACCTCCTGCGCGGCGACGAATGCGTTGATCGTCAGGAGGCCGAGCGAAGGCGGGCAGTCGATGAAGACGTAGTGGTACGGCTCCTCGAGCGACGACAGGTACTGGTCGAGCGCCGTGCGCAACCGCTGCTCGCGCGCCACGAGGGAGACGAGTTCGATCTCCGCGCCCGCCAGGTGGATGGTCGCCGGGACACACCAGAGCGTCTCGGACTCTGGCGATCGTTGAACAGCATCGGCGATCGGCGCCTCGTCCACGATCACGTCGTAGACGCTGGTCACTTCGGCCTGGTGCTCGACCCCGAGCGCGGTCGAAGCATTGCCCTGCGGATCGAGGTCGATCACCAGGACACGGGCACCACCGTGCGCGAGGGCAGCCGCGAGGTTCACCGTGGTGGTCGTCTTCCCGACGCCACCCTTCTGGTTCGACACGGTGAACACGCGAGTCTTCGCGGGGAGCGGGAACTGCTGCGTGGCGATCGCTCGCCGCCGCCGGTTGAGGTCAGCGATCTCGCGAGCCAGGGGCGTCGACGAGTCGTAGTCGGTCGATGAACTCAACGAAGACCTCTTCCCCGGGTCAGTGTTCCACGTGGAACGTCGGGCTTTCTGGTCCAGCACAGCCGGACCCAGCCGCGGCGTCAGTCAACTGTAGCCCGGAAGACTCGCGTGGTCTCCTCGACCACACCGTCTCCGAGCTCGAGCACCTCGACATCGGCCAGGCGCTTCCGGAGGATCACCTTCCGAGCCTTCTCGATCTCTTCGTCGACCCGCGCACCCTTCATCAGGATGAGCTGACCGCCCGACCGCACCAGCGGGACCGTGAGCGGAATGAGCTTCGACAGCGCACTCACCGCACGAGCCGTGACCTGGTCGACGACGACCGAGTCTGCGACGTCCTCGGCCCGCCCGCGGAGGACGGTGACGTTCCCCAGCCCGAGTCGCTCGGATTCGGCGTTCAGCCAGTCGCAGCGACGCTCCATCGGTTCGATGAGCGTGAAGGAGACGTCGGGACGGGCGATCGCGAGCACCAGGCCAGGCAGCCCTGCTCCGGAACCGACGTCCGCGACGCGACCATCGGCCTCCAGGAGCGGCGCGAGCAAGACAGAGTTGAGGATGTGTCGCGTCCACAGGCGGGGGAGTTCGAGGGGTCCGATGAGGCCCAGTTCCTCGCCGCGACGAGCGAGCTCGGCCGTGAAGGACCGCGCGACCTCGATCCGGTCGCCGAACAGCTGCGCAGCGGCAGCCGGCTCCCGCTCGAGGACCGGCGTGACCTCGTCGGTCATCGCCTGACGACCGTGTGGCGGTCTCGTCCCTCGCCCTCGGACTCCGAGTGGAAGCCCTTCTCGGCAACCAGGTCGTGCACGAGCTTGCGCTCGTAGGACGACATCGGGGGGAGCGCCGCCGACGACGAACCGCTCTCGATGCGCTCGACAGCCGTGTCGACCAGACGCTGGAGCTCCGTCGCTCGGGCGTCACGCGAGCCACCGACGTCCAGGATGAGGCGGCTGAACTCGCCGGTCTCGGCCTGCACGGCGATGCGGGTCAGCTCCTGCAGGGCCGACACCGTGTCCGGCTTCGAGAGCACCCGCAGCGCGCCGCCCTCGTCGCTCACGGACAGGTACACCCGTCCGCCACGCTCCTCGATCTCGATGTCCCCGTCGAGGTCGCAGATGTCGAGGAGCTCCTCGATGTAGTCCGCCGCGATGTCCGCTTCGTCGCGGACCTCGTCGGTCTCGGTCTCCGCCGCGGCGTCGACGGTGGGTGCGGTGTCCTGCTCGGTCACTTACTTCTTCCCGTTCTTCTTGGAGCGGTTCTTGCCGACCGGCTGCTGACGCTGCGTGGTCACGCGGACGGGCTCGACCTCGACCGCGGTGGATCCTGCACCGGCCTCGGCGAGCACCGGGGTGCCGCGACGCTGGGCCTTCTTGGCCAGGCGGGCCTCACGGGCGAGTGCGGCCTCGGAACCCGGGGTCGGCATGCTGCGGATGACGAAGTACTGCTGCGCCATCGTCCAGATGTTGGAGGCCAGCCAGTAGAACATGACGCCGAGGGGGAAGCTCAGACCCGAGATCACGAACACCAGCGGGAGGATGTACAGCATCATCTTCTGCTGGCGGTACATCGGCGACGCCTTGGTCTCCGGCGACATGTTCTTCGCCACGAGCTGCAGCTGGGTGACGAACTGCGATGCGGTCATCACGACGATCATGAAGCCAGCGATGACCCGGACCTCCCACCCGGAGGCGTTCGTGAAGGTCTCGTGCAGGGGAGCGCCGAACAGGGCCGCGTTGCCGAAGTCCTGCGCCAGGGTGTTCGTGAGCAGACCGATGCCGGTCTTGTTGATCTGCGCCTCGTGCAGCACCGAGTACAGCGAGAAGAAGATCGGCATCTGGATGAGCAGCGGCAGGCAGGAGCTCAGCGGGTTCGTCCCGGTCTCCTTGTAGAGGGCCATGGTCTCGCGGCTCATGGCCTCACGCGAGAACTGGTCCTTCTTGCCCTTGTACTTGTCCTGGATCTTCTTCAGCTGCGGCGCCACCTCGAGCATGCGTCGCTGCGACTTGATCTGCCGGACGAAGATCGGGATGAGCGCGGCCCGCACCACGAAGGTGAGGAAGATGATCGACAGCACCCAGGTGATGCCGGCCGACGGGTCCATGCCGATCGACTCGAAGATCCAGTGGAAGGCCACGAGGATCGCCGAGACCACCCACTTCAGTGGCCAGAGGATCGTTCCGATGAAGTCCATGAGGACGGTCACGCCTTTCGAGTGCGCTGGGGGAGCAGGACCGGACGACGGGCATCGCCGGACGGCTGGGGGTGCAGCTGGGACGGGGGGAGCACGAACCCGAACCGGGTCAGGCGGTAGGGACGGCGGCGGTCACGCACGTCGTCGATCCCGCCTGCGGCCCACGGGTTGCACCGCGCGATCCGCCAGGCCCCCATCGCCGACCCGCGCACGACGCCGTACTGCTGGATGGCCTCGAGCGCGTACCGTGAGCACGACGGGTGGTAGCGGCAGACGTTCCCGTACAGGGGAGAGATGACCGCGCGGTAGGCGCGCAGCACGACGACGCACACGTTGCGCGGGAGCAACGCGACGACCCAGGCCAGTCGGTTCAACGCCAGCCGGGTCCACTGGATGCGGTTCATGCTGCCTTCTCCACCCCGCGCGCGAAGGAGCGCGAGACGTCTCCGAGCAGGCTAGGCCATCCGGCCTGCGCCGCGGCTGGCAAGGCCCTGATGACCACGTCGTGGCCGGTCGGCACCTCGGTCAGCAGATCGTGGGCGATCGCCTTGAACCGACGTCGCACCGTGTTGCGGGTGACGGCGTTGCCGACCGTCTTCGCGACGATGAACCCGAAGCGGGTCGGGTCGTCCGGACCGGGCTCGGCCCCGACGGGTCGACGGACCACGGATACGACGACGTGCGCCGTGGCGCTCCTGCGACCACGACGCACGACGGACCGGTAGTCCTCACCGCGGACGATGCGGTTGGCGCGAGCCAACACGATCGCTACCGGGTTCCGATTCGGGACCGGATCAGGCGCTGCCCCGAGGGGCGCAGCCCGATCAGGCGCTGAGCTCGGTGCGGCCCTTGCCGCGGCGCGCGGCCAGGATGGCGCGGCCGGCACGGGTGCGCATGCGGGCGCGGAAGCCGTGCTTCTTGGCGCGACGACGGTTGTTCGGCTGGAAGGTGCGCTTGCTCATGATGATCTCCACACGGCTGCGCTCGAGGACGGGCTCAGCGCGAGCCGACACGTATGTCTGGACAGCCGCTCGACGAGGCCGAACGACACGATGGGCGCGACCAGGTGGCCGCAGTCAACTGGTTAACGGTACGTGACAGCGGCGGTGAGGTCAAACGGCGACGACGGCCGCCCTCGTCCGAGGTGAGCGCACGATCATCATCCACATTGGGGAAAACGTGCGTTCGGTACGACTCGGTCGGACCCTTTACAGTGGTGTGATCGATCGGCCCGTTCCGCGGAGCGACGGGGGAGTCACCTCACCGTCCGCAGCCGGGCCACCGTGGACAGGACTGTGGACAACCCTGTGGATCACCGCCACGGCGTGACGGCGGTCCGGCCCGTGGATCGGCCGCGCCGGACACCACTCGCGGAGCGGCACCGACCCGGCGCGCCGGAGTCCCGCCGTTCCGGGCACCGAGCACCGAGCACCGAGCACCGAGCACCACGGCACGGGACCGGCGCCACGACACCAGCACACCGACACCAGACCAGGAGACCAGCGCGA